>NZ_JAPMTQ010000020.1:0-61234 GCF_026411515.1 Phenylobacterium sp. 58.2.17
GCCTCGGACAAGGCCGCCGTGGAGGCGCTGATCGACGGTCTGCCGCCGGCTCAGGACCTCGTCGCCGATCGGGGCTACGACGCCCAAGCCGTCATCGATCTGGTGCGCGCCCGCGGCGGAGAGGCTCACATCCCCACCCAGCGAGACCGCAAGGTCCAACGCTCCGTCGATCCGGCGATCTACCGACAGCGCAACCAGGTCGAGCGCTTCTTCTGCAAGCTCAAGCACTTCAGGCGGATCGCAACCCGCTTCGACAAGCTCGCCAGGAACTTCCTCGCTGCCGTCCTGCTCGCCTCAACCCGACTGTGGCTCAGAGCTTATGAGTCCACGACCTAGACAATGATTGGTAGGCCGGGTGAGGTTCGAACTCACGACCATTCGATTAAAAGTCGAATGCTCTACCACTGAGCTACCGGCCCACGTCGCCGCGGGCGGCGGCGAAGAGGCGCGGACCATATGCGGGCGGCCTGTCGGGAGCAAGAGCGCTGCAGCAGCTTTCCAACAGGTTCCACCGCCCCTAAGCATCGGGGCCATGCGCAACATCGTTTTCGCCCTGATTCCGACCCTGCTGCTTTGCGGCTGCGTCACGGCGCCGGCCGACGGATCGGACAAAATCCAGACCACGTCCGAGGCCAAACGCGAGAGTGTGCAGGGTGCGGTCTCGGCGCCCCTGCGCGACGTGAATCTGCTGCAGACCAAGATCCCAACGGTGCTGCTGGAAGCGATGGCCGATCCATATCAACGACCGCACGCCGCCACGTGTGAGGCTATCGCCGCGGCGATCCTGCCGCTGAACGGCGCCTTGGGGGCCGATCTCGACGAGCCCGCCGTCGACGAGGATGACCTGATGGATCGCGGCAAGGGCGCGGCCCTGGGCGCGGTCGCCGGCCTGGCCTCCGACGTGATTCCCTTCCGCGGGTGGGTACGTAAGCTCTCGGGGGCCGAGCAGCACGACAGCCTGGTGACCGCCGCCATCACCGCCGGCGGCGTGCGCCGCGCCTACCTGAAGGGCCTGGGCGAGGCGCGCGGCTGCCCGCCGCCAGCCACCCCGTCGCATATCCTGACCGGCACTCCGGTCAAGTCCCAGGAGCTGAAGCCTCGCTATCCCGTGCGCTGACGGGCCTTGAAATCGCGCCGGAACTGCTCGAACCGGCCTTCGGCGATCGCCGCCCGCATCGCCGCGGTCAGCGCTTGGAAGTGAGCGATGTTGTGCCAGGAGAGCAGCACCTGGCCGAGGATCTCCTCGGCCTTCACCAGGTGGTGCAGATAGGCCTTCGAGTAGTGTGACGAGGCCGGGCAATCGCTGGTCTCGTCCAGCGGCGTATCATCCTCGGCGAAGCGGGCGTTCTTGAGGTTCACCGGCCCTTCCCAGGTCCAGGCCTGTCCGTGCCGCCCCGAGCGAGTCGGCAGCACGCAGTCAAACATGTCGACCCCGCGGGCGACGGCCTCGACCAGGTCGATCGGCTTGCCAACGCCCATGAGGTAGCGCGGTCGGTCCGCCGGCAGCATGGCCGGCGCGTAGTCGAGCACCTCGCACATGGCTTCATGCCCCTCGCCGACCGCCAGTCCCCCCAGCGCGTAGCCGTCAAAGCCCGTCTCGATCAGGCGTTCAGCTGATTCCTTCCGAAGGTGCTCGAACGTCGAGCCCTGCTGGATGCCGAACAGCGCCTGCGCGTCGCGCGCCCCGAAGGCGTCTTTCGAGCGTTTACCCCAACGGGCCGAGAGCTGCATCGCCTGTCGCGCCCGACCCTCCTCCGCCGGCCAGGCCACGCACTCGTCGAGCTGCATGACGATGTCAGAGCCGAGCAAGTCCGCCTGAATCTCGATGGATCGCTCCGGGGTCAGGACGTGCTTGGAGCCGTCGATGTGGCTCTGAAAGGCCACGGACTCTTCGGTGACCTTGGCGATCTTCGACAGCGACATGACCTGAAAGCCGCCGGAGTCCGTGAGGATCGGCCGATCCCAGCGCATGAACCTGTGCAGGCCGCCCAGCCGCGCGATGCGTTCGGCCGTCGGCCGCAGCATCAGGTGGTAGGTGTTGCCCAGGATGATGTCAGCGCCGGTCGCGCGCACCTGATCGACGGTCAGAGCCTTCACCGTCGCGGCGGTGCCGACCGGCATGAAAGCCGGCGTACGGATGTCGCCGCGCGGCGTCTTGAGCACGCCGGTGCGCGCCGCACCGTCGGTCGCGGCGATCTCGAAGGGGAATGCGGCCACTAGTTGGCTCTCCAGAGCAGGCTGGCGTCGCCATAGGAGTAGAACCTGTAGCCGCTGGCGATCGCGTGGGCGTAGGCGCCGCGCATGGCGTCCAGCCCGGCAAAGGCGCTGACCAGCATGAACAGGGTCGACTTCGGCAGATGAAAGTTGGTCATCAAGCCGTCGGCGGCGCGGAAACGATAGCCGGGCGTGATGAAGATCGCGGTCTCGTCGGCGAAGGGGCGCACGATCCCGTCTTCGCCGGTCGCGCTCTCCACCAGACGCAGCGAAGTCGTACCGACGCAGACGACGCGGCCGCCTGCGGCCTTGGCGGCGTTCAGCGCGTCGGCGGTCCCCGCATCGACCTCGCCATACTCCGCGTGCATGCGGTGTTCCGACAGGTTTTCGGTCTTCACCGGCAGGAACGTGCCGGCGCCGACGTGAAGGGTCACGAACTGCAAGGTGACGCCCATCGCCTTCAGCGCGTCCAGCAGGCGCGGCGTGAAGTGAAGGCCCGCGGTCGGCGCGGCGACCGAGCCTTCTTCATCGGCGTAGACGGTCTGGTAGTCGGCCCTGTCCTGGGCGTCCTCGCCGCGTTTGGCGGCGATGTAGGGCGGCAGGGGCATGGCGCCGCGCTCGGCGATCGCCGCATCGAGGTCCGGCCCGGCCAGATCGAAGGCGAGGATCACCTCGCCCCCCTCGCCCTTCTCGATCACGGTGGCGTCGAGCACGCCCAGCAGGCAGGCCCGGTCGTCGGTGGAACCGAAGCGCACCCGATCGCCCGGCGCCAGTTTTTTGCCCGGCTTCATGAACGCCGCCCAACGCGACGGCGACAGGCGCTTATGCAGGGTCGCCTCGACTGCGACGTTCGAACCCTCGCGCACCCGCCGCCCCTTCAGCCGGGCCGGAATCACCCGCGTGTCGTTGAGCACCAGCACGTCGCCGGCGCGCAGCTGGCCCGGCAGGTCGGCGACGCTCAGGTCGCGCAGCGGCGCCCCGGGCGAAACCAGGAGCATGCGCGCGGCGTCGCGCGGGTTCGCCGGCCTGAGGGCGATGCGGTCGTCGGGAAGGTCGAAATCGAAGTCGGAAAGTTGCATGGACGCGCTTGAAGCGCACGGGCGGGCGCCCCCGTCAAGCGTCGCCGCGTGTAAGCTCGACACATGAGCTTTGTGCGATTCGTCCTCCGCGGCGTCGTCCTCCCGCTGGGCGCGGTTTCCGCCGCAGCCGCCATCGTCGCGCAAGGCGGGCGCCTCAGCGCTCACCTCGATGTCCTTACCCATTTCGCGCCGGTCTATCTGGCCGGCGGCGCCGTCACGCTCGTGGCGGCGATCTTCGCTCACCGGCGGCTGCTTCCAGCCCTGCTCGGCGCGACTGCGGTGATCGCCAGCCTGGCGTTGATGCTGCCTGAGTTCCTGCGCCCCCAGACTGCTGCGATCGCACCCGGCGCGCCCGGCCAGATCAAACTCATTCAGTTCAACATCGCCCGTGACAGCCAGGGCCTGGAACAGCGGCTCGCCTGGCTGGCGGCCGAGGATCCCGACGTCCTGGTCGTCGAGGATTCCCGCGCCATCTTCCAGACCGCGGTCACCCAGCGCCTCGGCCGGCAGATGGCCTGTGGCAAGACCTGCGAAGTTGCGATTTTCACGCGCACGCCAGCCACACGCATCGAGGCCCCTCGGCGCGGCCGCAAAGGCATGGGCCCGGCCATCACCATCGCGCACCTGGCCGGACCGCAGGGCGATTTTCCCGTCGTCGGCGTTCACTACGGCTGGCCGACGGACGTGGAAGGACACGCCGAGAACAGCGCCCGCATGTTGCAGCTGATGAAAGACCAGCCGCGTGAGCGCGCGATCCTGGTCGGCGACTTCAACTCCACGCCCTGGTCGTTTTCCAGACGGCGCGAAGACGCCGCATTGGGGATGGAGCGGCGCACCCACGCCCTGCCCACCTGGCCGGCTAACGGGCTGTTCGGCCTGGCGTTTCTGCCGATCGACCATGTCTACGCCGGATCGGCCTGGGCTACGGTATCGATCACCAGGGGCCCGCGGCTGGGCTCCGACCACTATCCCGTCGTGGCCGTGCTGGCCCCCAGGGCGAACTAGCCGATGCGTTCCCTTCGCCTGTTTTTCACCAGCCTGATGGCGCTGATCGCGCTCGCCTGCGCGGGATGGGCCCTGGCGGCTCAGGGGGGACGCTGGAGCGTCCGGCTGGATATCCTGACCCATTTCGCGCCGATGCTGCTGGCGCCTTCGCTGCTCCCAGCGATCTACGGTCTGCTGTTCGAACGCCACGGCGCGCGGTGGCTGCTGGCCGGTCTATCGGGCGTGGCGATCGCCGCAAGCGCTCTGCTGATCGCGCCGGAATACCTGCGCCCCGCCAGCTCGCCGGCGCCCGAGGGCGCGCCAGGCCAGATCAAGTTGATCCAGTTCAACGCCTTGGAACGCAACGATCGGCCGGGCGAAAGCATCCAGTGGCTGAAGGCCCAGAACCCCGACATCCTCGTGGTCGAGGAAGCCAGCCTGATCGCCCCTGCCCTGAAGCGCGCCTTCCGTGGCTATCATGTCAGCTGCGGCGACTGCAGCGTGATCATTCTCTCCAAGGCCAGGCCAGTGGCCCGGGACGTCCCGGTTCCCCCGTCCGCCGATGAGCTTCCGCCGCCGATCGCCGGAGCCACCTTCCGCGACACCCATGGCGAATTCAGCGTCTTCGGAACGCACTACGCGTGGCCGATCTACGGCGGCTGGCAGCAGGCGCAGGGCCGCCTGATCGCCGGCCTGCTGAACCGCTTCCCGAAGGAGCGGCTGATCCTGGTAGGCGACTTCAACTCCACGCCCTGGTCGTTCAGTCGCCGGCGCGAAGACACGATGTTCGGACTGGAACGAAGGACCCGGGCGCTGTTTTCCTGGCCCGCCGACCGCGGCCCCGCCGGCATAGGCCTGCCGTTCGCCCTGCTGCCGATCGATCATGTCTATGCCGGGCCCGGCTGGCGCACCGTCCGCGCCGAACGCGGGCCCCGGCTCGGCTCGGACCACTATCCGGTGATCGTCACTCTGGCGCCGTCATTTTAGCGCCAGCCGCGCCTTGCGCAGCGCCTCGCGAAGCTCGCTCCGGCGGCTCAGGAACATTCTCTCGCTTTCGTCACGGCGCAGTTCCAGCGCCCGCTTCTCCGCGCTGATCTCAGCCAGCTCGGCTGCATGGCGTGCGGCGGCGGCCTCCAGCTCGGCCTCGAGATCGGCCACCCGGCGCAGTTGCGCCGGCGTCGGTCCGCGAGGCTTTTTCGGCGGCGCGGGCTTCGGCGACGGCCTGGGCGCAACCGAGCGCTTGGGTATGAGCGGCGTCACCTTCGACGGCCGACGCAGCACCTGTCCCGGCTGCGCGCTGGCGGCCGTCACCAGTTCGGGATCGTCCGTCTCGCGCGCGCCGCCGGTCTGAAACAGGTCCTGGTGCGCGCCCCAGGCCGCCAGCGCCTTGGCCCGCGAGGTGGCGGCCACGACATAGTCCGTAAAGCCATCCGAGGTGACGAAGACCTTCAACCGCGCCACCGAAGCCTCCCTTAGCTCAGCGACGCGAGCTCCCGGGTCAGATTGTCCCGCGCCTGGGCGTCCAGCCATTCGGCGAAGGCCGGATCGGGGAAGATAACCTGTGCGTCGAGAAAGCGTTGCAGCACGCCGGCGCGGCCCTTTCGCCAGAGGTCGTCCGGCACGTGAGCGTACTCCTCCCGGACCGCCAGCGCGTAGGCGTCGTAACGGTCGGGCGGCGCACCGAGGATCGCCAGGTCGATGGAAACCAGCAGTTCGCCGAGGCGGTCTTCTTCTTCGACCTCATGACCGGCGGTCAGCATGATCAGCCGCGCGACTTCCTCGCGGGCGTGGATCGAGACGTCAAAGTCGCGCAGGTCCGCCTTGGCCATCTGCGCGCTCCTGGCCTCGTTGTCGGAGGCGGTCGGGTCATAGACGGCGTCATGCCACCAGATCGCATAGGTCAGTATCTGGCGCTCGGTGTCGGTCAGGTCGGGAACCTGATCGAGCAGCGCCAGGCACTGCTCGATATGGGCCCGAGTGTGGTAGCGGCGGTGCGGCTCCGCATACGCCGCTTCCAGATTCGGCGTCACGCGACGTCGGCGGCGACGCGCGAGGACACGATCTTGCCGGGCGCACGCGGCGGCTCGCCCTTCGGCAGCGCGTCGACCGCGTCCATGCCTTCGACCACTTCGCCCCAGACCGTGTACTGGCCGTCGAGGAAGGTGGCGTCGTCCAGGCAGATGAAGAACTGGCTGTTGGCCGAGTGCGGCGCCGAGGTCCGAGCCATCGAGCAGACGCCGCGGACGTGCGGCTCGCGCGAGAATTCAGCCTTCAGGTTCGGCTTGTCCGAGCCCGAGGTGCCGGTGCCGGTCGGGTCGCCGCCCTGGGCCATGAAGCCGTCGATGACGCGGTGGAAGACCACGCCGTCATAGAAGCCCTCGCGCGACAGTTCCTTGATGCGCTCGACGTGGCCCGGCGCCAGGTCGGGTCGGAGCTTGATCGTCACCGTGCCCGTGTCCAGGGTCAGGATAAGGGTGTTTTCCGCGTCCATCACTTCACCTCCGATGGGACTTTGATCTCGCAAACCGAGAAATTCTCACCCATTCGGGCGCGAACGCTTTCGATCTCGGCCTTGAACCAGGCGCTGTTGGGATCGATCACGCGCACCTTGGGGCGTTCAGACGCGGGGATATCGGCCAGGATGCGGACCTTGTCCATCTTGTCCTGAGGCGGAGCCACGGGCTCGCCGACCTTGATGGCGCGCACGACGTCCAGGCCCGCCACCACCCGGCCCCAGCCGGTGTAGCGCCGTTCCAGCGACGGATAGGTGTGACGCATCAGGAAGAACTGGCTGTTGGCGCTGTCCTCGCCCTGACCGCGCGCCATCGCCGCGACGCCCGGGCAATAGAGCGGCCAGGCCGAAATCTTCCCGTCTGCGGTCATCGCCATGAGCATCGGGCTCTGGCTCTTCACCGGCAGCGACTTGATGAAGCCGACCTGGGCGACGTTCTGATCGGCGGCCTGCACGAAGCCGGCGTCGGCCCCCAGGCGGAACAGGAATTCCTGCGTCAGATCGGGCTTGTCGCTGCCGCCGGTCCCGCGGTCCTCCGGGTCGCCGGTCTGGGCCATGAACTCGTCGATGACCCGGAAAAAGGTGCGGCCGTCATAGAACCCGGCCCGCGCCAGTTCCTTGACCCGTTGGACATGCGCCGGCGCGACCTCCGGCAGCATCTCGACGATGATCCGGCCCTTGTTGGTGTCGATGACCAGGAGGTCGTCAGGATTAGGCGTGCGCCAATCGCCGGCCGACGGGGCGGCGGGCGCAGCGGGAGACTTGGCGGCGGGCGCCTGGGCGGCGGCAGGCGCCGCCATCGCCAGGACGGCGGCGGTGAGCAACAGGGTTCGGATCATGGGGCCACTCGTAGCGGGCAAAGGATGAGATCGCCAGCCCGTCGGCGGATGAACTCAGCCGCGGCCGACCTTGGCCAACAGCGCGTCCTTGATGGTCGGGCTGACGAACTTGCTGATGTCGCCGCCCAACACCGCGATCTCCTTGACCAGCTTGGACGAGATCGCCTGGTGGCGCGGATCGGCCATCAGGAACACCGTCTCGACCTCGCGATCGAGCTGCTGGTTCATCGCGGTCATCTGGAATTCGTATTCGAAGTCGGCGACCGCGCGCAGGCCGCGGACGATCACTTGCGCCCCGATCTCGCGGGCGTAGTGCATCAGCAGACCTTCGAAGGGCCGGACGATGATCTCGGCCCGGTCATTGAGGTGCTGAGTGGCTTCCTTCAGGATCGCGACGCGTTCCTCGAGCTCGAAGAGGGGTCCCTTGCCAGCGTTGATCGCCACGCCGATGACGAGCTTGTCGACCAGCTTCACAGCCCGACCGATGATGTCGGTGTGGCCGTTGTGGATCGGGTCGAAGGTCCCCGGATAGAGCCCCACACGCGTCATTCGACGTCTCCCCCTATTGCGGTGCAGCAGGATTTCACCGGCGCGGGCGACGAAAGCAAGCCCAAATCTCGCCCGCAACCGCCAGCTGAACCGGCGGTTGCGGGCAAAGAAATCACACGGCCGACCTATTCCGCCACGTCATCTTCGGTCTCGGCATCGTCGCCGCCGCCTTGATCGGCCAGGCGTTCGACGGACACCACGTGCTCGTCCTTGCTGGTCCGGAAGATCGTCACGCCTGACGTATTGCGCCCGACCATGCGGACCTGGTTGACCGGCGTACGGATCAACTGGCCCTGGTCGGTGACCAGCAGGATCTCGTCGTCCTCTTCGACCGGGAAGGAGGCCGTCAGGCGGCCGCCCTTCTTGGTCAGGTCCTGCGCCAGCAGCCCCTGACCGCCGCGTCCGGTGCGGCGGAACTCGTAGGCCGAGGTGCGCTTGCCGAAGCCTTCGGTCGAGACCGTGAGGATCACTTCCTCGGCCGCGCCCAGTTCGACGAACCGCTCTTGGGGCAGATCGACGTCACCGCCCTCCGCCCCTTCGTCGTCAGCCGCAGGGCCCGCGTCCTCGACGTCCTCGCCGGTCGCCCGACGCAACGCATTGGCCTGTTTCACATAGGCCGCACGTTCAGCCGGGGTCGCCTCGACCGAGCGCAGGATCGCCATCGAGATGACGCTGTCGCTGTCGGCCAAGCGAATGCCGCGCACGCCGGTCGAATCGCGGCCGGCGAACACGCGCACCTCCTCGGTGGCGAAGCGGATGCAGCGGCCAAGCGCCGTGGTCAGCAGGATGTCGTTCTGCTGGGCGTTGCAAAGCCCGACGCCGATGATCGCATCGCCGTCATCCAGCTTCATGGCGATCTTGCCGTTGCGCTTGATACCCTGGAAGTCGCTGAGCTTGTTGCGGCGGACGTTCCCGGAGCGGGTCGCGAACATCACGTCGTACTGATCCCAGGCGGCCTCGTCCTCGGGCAGCGGCAGAATCGAAGTGATGCTCTCGCCCGGCTCGATCGGCAGCAGGTTCACAAAGGCCTTGCCGCGCGAGTTCGGATTGCCGACGGGCAAGCGCCAGACCTTGAGCTGATAGACCTTGCCGCCGGAAGAGAAGAACAGCATCGGCGTGTGGGTGCCGGCCGAGAACACGCGCGTGACCGCATCCTCGTCCTTGGTCGCCATCCCCGAGCGGCCCTTCCCGCCCCGATGCTGGGTACGATAGGTCGCCAGGGGCGTGCGTTTCACATAGCCGCCGTGAGTCACGGTGATGACCATGTCCTCACGGGCGATCAGGTCCTCGTCCTCGACGTCGGCGTCGCCGTCGACGATCTCGGTGCGGCGCGGCACGGCGAAGGCGGTCTTCACCTCGACCAGCTCGTCGCGGACGATGCCCATGACGTTGGCGCGGTCCGACAGGATGGTCAGATGGCCTTGGATGGTGTCGGCCAGTTCCCGCGCCTCGCCGAAGATCTCGTCGCGGCCGAGACCGGTCAGGCGCGAAAGGGTCAGGGCCAGGATGGCGCGGGCCTGCTCCTCGGTCAGGTGGATCTTGGAGCCCTCGATCACGACCGTGCGCGGATCGGCGATCAGCTCGACCAGGGGCATCATGTCGCCGGTCGGCCAGTCGCGAGCCACCAGGCGCTCGCGCGCCTCGGCCGGATCCTTGGACGAGCGGATGATGTGGATGAACTCGTCGATATTGGCCACGGCGATGGCCAAGCCGACCAGGACGTGGCCGCGGTCGCGCGCCTTGCCCAGCTCGAACTTCACCCGCCGGACGACCACTTCCTCACGGAAGTCGACGAAGGCGACGACCAGGTCGCGCAGATTCATTTCACGCGGGCGGCCACGGTCCAGGGCCAGCATGTTGACCGCGAACGAGGACTGCAGCGGCGTATAGCGATAGAGCTGGTTGAGGACGACGTCGGGCGAGGCCTCGCGCTTCATCTCGATGACGACGCGCATGCCGTCGCGGTCGGACTCGTCGCGGAGGTCGGCGATGCCCTCGATCTTCTTCTCGCGCACCAGTTCGGCGATGCGCTCCACCATCGCAGCCTTGTTCACCTGATACGGGATCTCGGTGACGACTATGGCCTCGCGATCCTTGCGGATCTCCTGGATGTCGGCCTTGCCGCGCACCACGACCGACCCGCGGCCGGTCATCAGCGCGTTTCGCGCGCCCGAACGGCCGATGATCTCGCCGCCGGTGGGGAAGTCCGGCCCCGGCACGATGTCCAGCAGCGTCTCCAGCGAGACCTCCGGATCGTCGACATAGGACAGGCAAGCGTCGATCACTTCGCCCAGGTTGTGCGGCGGGATGTTGGTCGCCATGCCGACGGCGATGCCGCCAGCGCCGTTCACCAGCAGGTTCGGGATCCGCGACGGCAGGACCACCGGCTCCTGCTCGGTGCCGTCGTAGTTCTCCTTGAAGTCGACGGTGTCCTTGTCGAGGTCGGCGACGACCGACATCGCCGCCTTGCTCATGCGGCTCTCAGTGTAGCGCATGGCCGCAGGCGGGTCGTTGTCGACCGAACCGAAGTTCCCCTGGCCGTCGATCAGCAGCAGGCCCATCGAGAACGGCTGCGCCATCCGGACCATGGTGAAGTAGATCGAGGCGTCGCCGTGCGGGTGATACTTACCCATCACGTCCCCGACCACCCGGGCCGACTTCACGTACGAACGGTCGGGCGTATGGCCCTGCTCGTTCATCGAGAACAGGATCCGGCGATGGACGGGCTTGAGGCCGTCGCGCGCGTCCGGCAGGGCGCGGGAGACGATCACGCTCATCGCGTAGTCGAGATAAGAGCGCTTCAGCTCGTCTTCGATGGCGATAGGGGCGATGCCCCCACGCCGATCACCGTCCGGCGGGGTATGGGTTTCGTCGGTCAAGGAGAGGATTTAGCCGTTTAGAATCGGACACAAAGCTAGGTTCTGTTGTTACCATCCCGGAGGCCGTAAGGCCAAATGTCCGTAGAGTTTCGAACCCAGGTGCTAGATCCCATGAAATATGCTCTCGCAGCCCTCGCCGCCACCCTTTTCGCCGGGACGGCGATCGCCGCAGACGCGCCGGCCAACCAACGGATCGAACTGAAGAATTCCACCGGCGCTTCGGTCGGCTCGGCTGTCCTGAGCAACGCCCCCAAAGGCGTCCTGATGCGCATCGAGCTCAAGGGCGTGGCTCCGGGCTGGCACGGACTCCACTTCCACGAGAAGGGCGACTGCTCGAAGTCCGACTTCACCTCGGCCGGCGGCCACGTTCACGGCGGCCCCACTATGGTGCACGGACTGCTGAACCCCGACGCCAACGAGGCCGGCGACCTGCCGAACGTCTTCGTAGCCGCCGACGGCACGGCGAACGCCGAGATATTCACGACCTTTGTTTCGCTGGGCGGCGTGGATGGGCGCGAGGACCTGACCGACAAGGACGGCTCGGCGATCGTCGTCCACGCCAACGCCGACGACCACAAGACCCAGCCAATCGGCGGCGCCGGCGCGCGCATCGCCTGCGGCGTGATCGCCGGCGGCTGACCGCCCGCCAAGCCTCGACTGCGCCGCCGCGGGCCGGGCCTGCGGCGGCTCTCTTTTCCGGATCATCGCCGATGCTGAACCGCCGCGACCTTTTGCTGGCGGGCGCCGCCGCCCTCGCCGCCTCCCCCGCCGCCGGGCAACCGGCGGACGGCCCGCGCCTGACCGCCCTGATGGACAAGGCGATGCAGGACGCGCTGAGCGCCTCGCCGCAGCTGATGACCCTGACCGGGCTGGACACCGGCGGCAATGCGCCCGCCAAGCACCGCCTCGATGACCGCTCGGTCGCCGGTCCGGCGAAGATGAAGGCGCTGTTCGCCCAGATGGCCGCCGATCTGCGTCAGTTCGATCCGGCGTCGCTGCGCGGCGGCGACCTGCTCAACTATCGCACGGCGGCGTACCTGGCCGACGTCACCCTACAGGGATACGACTTCCCCTATGGCGACCCGGGCGTCGGCGGCGCGGTCCCGTACATCGTCTCGCAGCTCAGCGGTAACTACCGCAGCATCCCGGGCTTCCTCGGCACGCAGCACACCATCTCCAGCGACGACGACGCCGAGGCCTATCTGGACCGGCTGGCGGCCTTCGGCCCCTCGCTCGACCAGGAATCAGAGCGCGTCCGCGCCGACTTCGCGCGCGGCGCGGCGCCGCCGGACTTCATCCTTCGCACTACGTCCGGGCAGATCGCCGCCATGCTCGCGCCGGCGCCCGATCGTTCCGAACTGGTGACGAACCTCACGCGCCGCACGACCGAGAAGGGTCTGGCCGGCGACTGGCAGGCGCGCGCGGCCAAGATCGTCGAGACCGCGGTCTACCCCGCCCTGCGCCGCCAGTTGGACCTGCAGCAGCAAGCCCTGCCGACCGCCTCGCATGACGCCGGATGCTGGCGCCTGCCGCAGGGCGAGGCGTACTACCGCTTCGCGGTCCGCTCGTTCACGACTACGGACATGAGCGGCGACGACATCCATCGCCTGGGACTGGAACGGGTCGCGGAGCTGACCGCACAGGCCGACGAGATCCTCAAGGCGCAGGGTCTGAGCCAGGGCTCCGTCGGCCAGCGCATCTCGGCCCTGCGGCGACGGCCGGACCAGCTCTACCCGAACACCGAGGCCGGCCGCGCCCGGTTGCTGGCCGACATGAACGGCATGGCCGAGACAATGCGCAAGCGGTTGCCGCAGTACTTCGGGGCCCTGCCCCAGGCGCCGGTCGAGATCGCCCGCGTCCCGACCACAATCGAAGCCGGGGCGCCGGGCGGATCCTATCAGCCGGGCTCGGTGGACGGCTCGCGGCCGGGGATCTTCTACATCAACCTGCGCGACACGGCCGAACAGCCGCGGTTGGATCTGCCGACTCTGGTCCACCATGAGGTGCTGCCAGGCCATCACCTGCAGATCGCGCTGGCCATGGAGGCTAAGGGTCTGCCGCTCATGCGGCGCATGCCGCTGTTCTCCGGCTATTCGGAAGGCTGGGCGCTCTACGCCGAACAGCTCTCCGACGAGATGGGCGCCTTCGACAACGATCCGCTGGGGCGGCTCGGTTACCTCGCCTCGCTGCTGTTCCGCGCAGCTCGACTGGTCGTGGACTCTGGTCTGCACCACAAGCGCTGGAGCCGCGAGCAGGCGATCGCCTACATGGTCGACACCCTCGGCGACAAGGAGACCAGCGTCACCCGCGAGGTCGAACGCTACTGCGTCCAGCCAGGCCAGGCGTCGAGCTACATGCTTGGCCACCAGGTCTGGGTGGAGGCGCGCGAAGCGGCAAAGGCCCGCATGGGCGGCGCCTTCGACATCCGCGCCTTCCACGACGCAGGCCTGCTCTACGGGGCGGTTCCGCTCTCGGTGCTGAGCGCCCACCTAGACGGCTGGGCCCGTAAAGGCGGACGCATCGCCTGAAGCCCCGTCGCCCGGAATCAAAAAGGGCCGGCCAAGCGGCCGGCCCTCTGATCTCTCGGCGTGACGCCTAGAAGGGGATTTCGTCGTCCAGGTCGGCCGAGAAGTCTTCCCGCGGCCCCGAGCTTTGGTTGCGCGAGCCGCCGCCGAAGCCGCCGCCGCCACCGCCGTAGCCGCCGCCGCTTCCGCCGCTTCCGCCGCCATAGTCGCCGCCGTAGTCCCCGCCGCCGCTGCGCTCGCCGTCACCACGTCCGTCCAGCATCGTCAGTTCGCCGCGGAACTTCTGCAGGACGATCTCGGTCGAGTACTTTTCCTGGCCCGACTGATCGGTCCACTTGCGGGTCTGGATCGCCCCCTCGATGTAGACCTTCGAACCCTTGCGCAGGTACTGCTCGGCCACCTTCACGAGGTTGTCGTTGAAGATCACCACGCGGTGCCACTCGGTCTTTTCCTTGCGCTCGCCGGAGCTGCGGTCGCGCCAGGTTTCCGAGGTCGCAATGCGCAGGTTGGCGACCCGATCGCCCGAATTCAGGCTGCGGATTTCGGGGTCGGCGCCGAGATTGCCGACCAGAATGACCTTGTTGACGCTGCCCGCCATGAGCTTGTCCCTTGCTTTCCGTGCTTGCGGGCTCTCGCCCAAGCGCGGGACGCTAGACGACGCCGCCGCACGGATCAATGTCGATGTTCGCTATACGTTCACGACGTTAACGCATAGTCCACAGCGTTTTCGTCGCGCCTCGCGCCGACTTAAGGAGCGGGCTGCTGCGGCATCGCACCCGGGATCGCCAGGCGTCCGTCGCCCGTCCGCACCAGCGCCAGGTAGGGATGCTCTTCCATGGAAGGCGCGGTGAAGATTCCGCGCCGCTCGACGAAGATGAAGCTGCCCTTGTAGGCGCCGGTCACCTCGCGGGCCGAACCGCCCATCCGCAGGAATCGGATGCGCATGCTTTCGAGCTCAGCCGCACAGTGCTCCAGGGTCGGAACGTCGGTCTTCAGCTTGTGGTACTTCAGCTCGCCATCGGAGGTCCTGGTAACGTTCCAACAGATCCCCTCGCCGCCGGGCGGCAAGGTGCGCTTGGAGCAGGCGGCCAGCGCGACCACGGAAAGACCAGCGACGAGGGCGAAGCGGAGCAGCATGAAATCAGCCTATAGTCGCGATTGCGGCGACGGCAGGGCGAGAGCCTAGCCGATAGTGGAGATCGAGCAGTTCTGCGCCTGTTCGGCCAGCGGACGGAAGCTGCGATTGTCGCCCGACACCTCCACCTTGCCCGGCACCAGGCGCAGGGTCTGCTGCATCCAGCGCCCGTAGGTCGCACCGCCGGGCCGCTCGCAGCGGCCGGCGAACAGCGTCTGGACGCAGGCGTTGAGGGTCAGGTCGTTGGGCAGCTTGCGCCATCCGCCGTCGACATAGCGCCAGCATCCGCCAGCAGGGGCGTTGGTCGCCGTCGGCGCCTGCGCCGGCGTCGTCGGGGCGGGATTGAGCGGGGTGACCGCCTCCGGCTGCGGCGGCAGCGGAGTCAGCATTGTTCCGGCCTGATCGGCCGCGGCCAGATTGCCGGCCTCGTCGATGCCGACGTCGAGGGCGCCCGTCGCCACCCCATTGCGCTTGGCGCAGTCGGCCAGGGTCATCTCGCCGGCATACTGGCCGGCGACGAAGCAGCGAAGAGGTTTGGCCGGGTCCAGACGGCCGTCGTCCGGCGCGCCGGTCTCCACGACCAGCCCGCCCTTGGAGGCGGGGGGCGCAGAAGGCTTCTCGTCCTTACCCTTGTTGACCATCACATTGGCGATGATCAGGCCGGCCAACAGGGCGAGCGCGCCGCCGACGAGGGCCAGAAGCGTGCGCCGATCTTTCAGGAACTCCATGCGCCCTCGCTAGACCGTGCGTGTGACGGTTTCAAGCGCGCGTCTGGATCAGCCGCCGGTCAGGCGGTTCAGTCCAGCCTGGTAGTTCGCCAGCTGGTTCTTGAGATAGGCCGGCACCTCGCCCGTCGCCTTCTTGGTTTCGCTGGCGGGCTTCATGCCCTGTTCCAGGTCCCGATAGGCGCCGCGCAACACCGACATGGCCATGGTCAGCTTGTCGATCGCCGCCTTGATGTCGTCCTTGGTCGACAACGACAGATCGCGAGCCATTTTCAGTCCGTACATGGCCGAGCCCCCGTCGCCGGGAACCATCTTCTCGTCCTGCATTACGGTGCTGCGCACGAAGCCTTCGTGCAGTCCCAGCGCCTCGAGCGCATCGAGGCCGCCCTTCCCGCCCAGGATTTCCAGACTGGAACGGCTGTTCTGAGGACGGATCTGCAGCTTGCGCACGTCCCCGTCGGAGACGACCTCGGCCTTCACGCCGAACGAGGTCGCCCGCTGGATCTTCTTGGCGAGAGTCTCGAGCGTGTCGTTCGCGTCGATGGTGATGGTCACGGCCGGACCGCCGATCCGTCGCCGAATCTGGAAGGTGTCTCCGGGCCTTGCGGCCGTCGCCGAGGTGACGAGCTGGGAGTCGGAGTACTCGACCTTGCCGCTGGGCAGGCCCAGCCGATCCAGGGCGCTGGCGCCGCTGGCGTCGACCGCGATCGAGCTCGGCGCGGTCATCTTCTCCGAGCCGGTGAAACGCTGCGACCAGGCGACCACGCCCGTCCCGATGTCCAGGCCGACCGCAAAACCGTCGACCTTGCCGACCGGGTTGGTCATGTCCGGGAGGTCGGTCTTGGTGGTGCCGGTCAGCCAGACCTTGCCATCGGCGACGGTCATCGCCGTGGCCCGGTCATCGCCGCTGCCGCCGTAGTAGGCGATGGCGTCGGCGCTGGACGAAAGGTCCGCCGAGATACGCGCGGCGAACGCATCGACGCTGCCTGAGGACGCACGGGTCGTGTTGGCCACGCCGAGCGTGGCGCCGGTCGAGCCGGCGATCACGATGTTGCCGCCGTCCATGGTGACGCCGGCGATCGAGCCGCCGCCCAGGGTGCCCAGGCTGCGGTTGGCCGAGAGCGCCGGCGCCTTCGGATCGGTCATGTCGTAGCGACGCAGCTTGACCTCGCCGCCCTCGATCGAGGCGACCACGACGTTGGTTCCGTCGACGACCAGGCCAGCGGGCTTGTCTTCGCCCGACGTCCCGAACTGGGTCGTGGACTTCAGGCGCCCTTCGGCGTCGAAGGCCCGCAGGTAGCTGTCCCAGTTGCCGCTGGTCGTCTGGCCCGGCATCGCGCCCTTGGTGCGGCCAAGCACATAGAGAGAACCGTCCGCGCCGAAGGCGACGCTGGTCGCCTCATCGTCGTCACGCGCGCCCATCCGCTGCGACCACACCTCGTCGCCGGCGGCGCTGAACACCGCGACGAAACTGTCGGGCTTGGTTTCGTCCACGCCGTTATCGGCCTTCAGAACCTTCGGGATCGTCTCCAGCGCGCCGGAACCGATCGGAACCCCGCTGGCGGCGAAGCCGCCGGTCACCGAGCCTGACACCGCGATCTGGCCATCCGGCCCCACCGCAAGGCCGAGGCCCGTGGCGTCGGCCGAAGCCCCGAGCGTGCGCGTATAGACGAGCTTGCCGGCCGAATCGAACTTCATCAGCGCGACGTCGCCGGCGCCCTTGATCGTCTGGCCATCGACCGTGTCGTTGACGTCGGCGAGCATGTAGAGCGCCCCATCAGGACCGGTCACGGTCTTGTGGACCTTCTCCACGCCCTCGGGCAGCGCCACGTTGAACACCCGCCCCTCGACCCAATTCACGTCCCCAGGACGGCGCACAGCGTCCGAGGTCGTGCCGGTCTCGAACTTGATCAGTTCTTCGGTCAGCTTCGGATCAGGCGTGACCGTGACCACCTTCCCGTCCTCG
The DNA here is from genome assembly GCF_026411515.1 of Phenylobacterium sp. 58.2.17. NCBI lineage: Bacteria > Pseudomonadati > Pseudomonadota > Alphaproteobacteria > Caulobacterales > Caulobacteraceae > Phenylobacterium > Phenylobacterium sp. 58.2.17. Next base: position 17,408 of record NZ_JAPMTQ010000020.1, read on the forward strand.
ACCTTCGTGGTCTTGGCGGGCTTCGGATCTCCGGCGGTCTGGGTGATGTAGACGGCAGGCGACGTCGCCGGCGCGGAAAACGTCAGGATTTCAGTCGTATCGCCCTGAATTTTCAGCGCGAACTTATCGGGTTCGTTGCCCAGCTTGATCGTCCGGCCGTTGACCTCGGTGGTCTTTTCCGCGCCGGCGATCTTCTCGACCGCGAAGCGAGTGCTGAAGCCTGCACCGCTGAGCTTGGTGTTGATATACTTGACCACCTCGTTCATCGACCGGGTCGTCGAGCCCATCTCGGCAAGGTCGAAGTCGATGGTCTTCTCGACCTTGTTCGGCAACCGGATCTTGACGCTAAACTTCATGTCGCCCTGGAACGCCTCGACCGCGTCGGTCGCCGTTCCCTGGTGCAGGGGCGAGGTCATGTACTTCGGCACGGTCTTCGGCACGCCGACCGCCGTCTTGCCCTTGTCGGCGACATCGCCATAGGTCAGCCGCAGCTTCTCGAAATTCGCGTCGTCGATGTAGCCCGACACCTCGGCCATGCCGCGCGTGAACGAGGCCTGGATGCGCTTTAGCTCGGCCGCGGTGGTGTCCTTGCCGTCAGCCTTGCGGGCCAACGCTTCGAGCGTGGACAGCCCCTGGTGGATCGCAAAGAGCTTCCGATAGTCCTCGCTGGCGCCTTTGACGTCGAGCTGGGTCTGGTACTCGTCGATGAACTTGCGGCCCATCATGACGCTCTTGAGCATCTCATCGGCCTTCGGGGCCGCGGATAAGGTGCTCCAAGGGGGCGTCGGGGCCTTAGCCGTTGACGCGGCGACATTGGTCGACGTTCCGCCCACGGCGGCGCTCAGGCCGTTCCGGGCCTGATAGTAGCCTAGCAGCAGATTGGTATCGAGGCTGATCACCTAGACCACCGACTCAACGCAGTTTCCCAACTGCAGATTGCGCCACAAGGGCTGACGAGGGGTTAAGACGGCCCGCGCCCAGGCAAATAAAAGGCCCCGGAACCATCGGGCTCCGGGGCCTGGCGCTCCCCCCTTAGGCTGACGTCAGCCCTTGAACAGCTGCAGGATCACCTGCGGCTGCGAGTTGGCGATCGACAGCGCCTGAGCGCCCAGTTGCTGCTGCACCTGGAGGGCCTGCAACCGCGCGCTTTCCTTGGCGATGTCGGCGTCGACCAGGTTGCCGATCCCCGTCTCCAGCACGTCCTGGAGCTTTGAGACGAAGGTGACGTGTTTCTCGATCTGCTTGGCCTGGGCGCCCATCTCGGCCAGCGCCGCGGTAACCTTCCCGATCGCCAGGTCGAGCGACGAGAGGACCGACTTCGTCGCCGTGGTCGTGCCCGTCAGGTTGGTGCCGTCGAGGTTGATGATCGATCCGGAGATCGTGAAGTCCTGGGGCGTCAGCGCGATGTAGCTGTCGCCGTCAGAGTTCGCGAGGAAGTTGAGGTCAGCGGTCAGCGTGCCGTTGAGGACCGACACCCCGTCGAACTCCGCCGACGCCGAGAACTGGCTGATCGCCTGCAGCAGCGTCTGAAACTCGTCGTCGAAGGCCTTGCGGGTCGACGGCGAGGCAGAGTCTTCGGCGGCGCCGACGACCTTTTCCCGCATCTGGACGAGAATATCGCTGATCTGCTGCCCGGCGCTCAGCGCCACGTCGGTGATCGAGGTGGCGCGATCGAGGCTCATCTTCACGGCGCCGAGCGAGCTGAAGTCGGCCCGCTGCTTCTGCGCGATCGCGTAGACCGCCGCATTATCCTTGGCGTTCGCGACCCGCAGGCCGGTGTTGATTTTGTTCTGAACCTGCTCCAACTTTTCGTTGGTGCTGTTGAGGTTCTGGAGCGCGATCAGCGCCGACTTGTTCGTATTTACGCTCATCGCCATGGCGCCAATCTCCTTCAGAGAACCCATGATTGACGCGCGACTCGCACGCCGAAACTATGGTTAACGCTAGGAAGCGCATGGTTTCCGAAAGATTAACGACGACACGGCGATAGCCGCCCACCCGTTGCCCGGGCTGCGGTTGCGTCCTGTGGGCGGACGCGTCTCAAGGCCCGCCTGGCGGGCGCGACGAAACTCAGGCCTGCGTAGCGATAACCGCTCCGGCCACGTAGGCCTCGGCGTCACGCATGCGCAGCACCCCTTCGCGCGGCAGCTGCAACACCACCTCGCCCGTGCGGCGGTCGATGGTCTTGTAGACGAAGCTTCCGGCCTGCCCCTCCTCGATCACCAGCCGCAGGTCCGGCTCCACCGACGGCGGCGGCGCAGGCGTCGGCGCGACGACCGGCTTGGCGGCGATCTGGACGGGCTCGATCTCCGGGAGCGCCGCCACGACTGAGAGCTTGCTCTCCATGGTTCCATTCGCCGGAGACTTGCGCCCCTCGACGACCCCATCTGCGCGCTGACGGCGGAGAGGTCTCCCTCCCCGCCGCCGACGCTGGGCCCGACCGAGGCCGAGCCCCATTTCGCCTTATCGGAACAGGCCGAGCAGGCTGCTCGACGACTGGTTGGCGATGCTGAGAGCCTGCACGCCAAGCTGTTGCTTGGTCTGCAGCGCTTGCAGCCGCGCGCTTTCCTTCGCCAGGTCGGCGTCGACCAGGTTGCCGACCCCGGCGTCCAGGGTGTCCTGGAGCTTCATGACGTTGGTCATGTGGGTGTCGAGCGCCTTGGCGCCGGTGCCGAGCTTCGAGAGGGCCGAGGAGACGTCCTGGATGGCGTCCTCCACTTCCTTCACGTCCGCCGAGGTCACGCCGCTGGTCAGGGTGGCCAGGGTGGCGGCGATCTTGGTGTTCGACTTCGACAGCACAACGTGGGCGATGTCGATGGTCGCGGTGGCGTCGGCGTTGGCGATCGCCTTGATGCTCGAGCTGTTGACCGAGGTCGACGAGATCAGGTTGACGCCGTCGAAGGTGGCGTTGTTGGCGATCGTGTCGATCTGGTCGCGCAGCGCCTTGTACTCGTCGCTGAGCGCCGCCTTGGAGGCGGTCGACAGGCCCGCTTCGGTCGCCGCCAGGACCTTTTCCTTCATCTGGACGAGGATGTCCGAGATGGCGGTGCCGGCCGACATGGCGACGTCAGCCACCGACTGGCCGCGCTGCAGCGACGAGACGACGGAGTTGAGCGAAGCCGATTCGGCGCGTTGGTTCTGGGCGATAGCCCAGATGGCGCCGTTGTCCTTGGCCGACGAGATCTTCTGACCGGTGTTGATCCGGTTCTGAACGACGCCGAGGTCTTTGTTGGTGGTGTTGAGGTTCTGCAGGGCGATCATCGCGCCCTGGTTGGTATTAACCGAATTCATGGCCATACGCGTGGTTCCTTTTCTCGGAGACCGGCGTCGTTTTGACTACCGGAGGCATTTTGCCCGACCGACACGAAGCAAGTGCGGGGCCACCTCACGACCCACTCAAGACATTGATTATACTGGCAATTTCACATTTACCCGGGATAAACCACGCCCCAGGGAGCAAAAGCCGCAGCAACTCGGCATTTTTTGCCCAGATCGCCCGGCAATTATTGCCGACCGGCAGATATCGCCCACCTGGCGATTGCACCCGAAACGCAAAGCGCCGGCCACGTGGGCCGGCGCTGGAATCGAGAGCGATGTTAACCAGTAGCGATCTACGCCGCCGCAGGCGCGTCCGCACGCTGGGACAGAGCCTGCATCATCATCTTGTTTATCTCGATCAGGGTGTCGAAGTTGTCCTCGCCGCGCATTACTTCGCTGGAGTGACGCCCGACGAAAAGGCTGAGCGAAATTATGCCCGCGCGAATCTGCGCCGGCAGCTTGTTATCCGGCTCCGAGCAGTCCCGGGCCAGGGTCGACCACAGCCGCCGGTTCCAATCGATCGCGTCGATCCGCACCGCAAAATCCGTGACCGGAGCCTCGGATGCTACGATCAGCGCCCGCGTCACCTGGCCGAACAGCCGGTACTCGGCATCCTTAGGGGCCTCAGCCCGGCTCGCCGCCTGCTGGTAAGCTCGAAGCGACATTCCCCAACCTCTCGTCTTCGTACTCGATCAACTTCCGGCACAGCATGAGCGCCTTGTAGTACTCGCGCGCCATGGCGTGTTTTGAAATGGCGACGCATTCCGCCAGTATTTCCGGATTGCGGATGACGCCCATGAACTCGGTCAGGCGCTGCGCGAACTCGTCGTAGTAACGCGTGGCCCCGCCGTCATCGAGGTACATCATCATCATCGGGAAATAGATGCGACGGGCCGGCGTGGCCGCGTCCTCGGGCTGCATAATGTCCTTCTCGCGAAGGACCGACGCCTTGTTCTGCAGAACCAACGTCGTACGGCGATCGCCGTTCTGCACCACCGCCCCGTTGAGAACGAACTTCTCTCCGGGTTTCAGCGACAGCTTCAGCGGCATTCCTCAGTCTCCAATAGAGGCGCTTCGCCCAAGTCCGCCTGCGTCCAGCAGTTCGTTCAGGCTAGGCTAGATGCGAGGGGTTAACCGCTTCTTGCGGCGAAGTTCGAACCCCAAGTGTTAGCGGACCGTTAAGCATGATTTTTGAAGATCGCCCCATGCAGAATCCGGGGACGGTGCAATGAGTGGGACTTCGGATTCGAAAGGCGCCCAGCGTCGCCTCGTCAAGGGCTATGGCGGTCCAGCCGGCGACTCGGCCTCGAAGGAGGCGGTCGGACGGCTGCGCAGTGAACTGGGCGGCCTAAAGGCGACCCAGGCCGCCCTCCCCCATCTCAAGCGGGCTCTCGCCCTCATCTCCGCCAAGGACTACGCCGGCGCGCGAACAGCGGCCCAGAAAGCCGTAGAGCGGGATACGAACCTCATCCATGCATGGCACCTGCTGGCCATCGCCCGCGAGCACCTGAATGATTGGCCAGGCGCGCTCGAGGCCTACGAGCGGGGCTTGTCCATCGATCCGGCCAATCCGCCGATCGCCAACGACCTCGGGCGGCTCGCCTCAAAGATGGGCATGCTGCCCCAGGCCGAGGCGCTGTTCCGGCACTACCTCTCTTTCCGCCCCTTCGCCCCCGAGAGCACGAACAACCTCGCCGGGGTGCTGCGCGATCAGCTGCGCTACGACGAGGCGGTCGAAGTGCTGAAACCCGCGATCCAGGCGCACCCCGAGAAGGTCATGCTCTGGAACACCCTCGGCACGGTGCTGGAAGACCGGGGCGAGACTGAACAGGCTTCAGTTTTCTATGCTGAAGCTCTCAGGCTGAACCCGAGGGAAGCCAAGGCCCGCTACAACCTTTCCAACACGCTCTTCACCCTGGGCCAGCGTAGCGAGGCGATCGCCCAGTGCCGGCAGGCCATCGCCGAGTGCAAGACGCCCGAGGACCTGACCACCATGCGCTTCTCCCTCGCGGCCATGCTGCTGGCGGAGGGCGATCTGGGCGAAGGCTGGGACGAGTACACCGCCCGCCTCGAGCCCACCTACTGCGATCCGGTGCACTATCTGACGACCCGCCCGAAATGGGAGCCCGGCGCCGATATCTCTGGGCGCCACTTGCTGCTGATCGGCGAGCAAGGCCTGGGCGACGAGATCCTTTTCGCCAACCCGATCGACGACGTGCTGGAGGCGCTCGGCCCCGGCGGGCGGCTATCCCTTGCAGTCACCGATCGCCTGCTCCCGCTGTTCAAACGCGCGTACCCCACGGCGCAGCTCGGGACGCACCGTTCCATCAGCAGCGGCGGGCGCCATGTGCGGACCGTGCCTTTCATCGAGGACTGGGCGGACATCGACTTCTGGGCCCCGATGGGCGAAGCGACCCGTCAACTGCGCCGCAGCGCCGAGGCTTTTCCGGAGCGCCCGGGCGGCTTCATGAAGGCCGACCCCGACCGCGTGAGACATTGGCGCGCCGTGTTTGCGGACCTGCCAAGTCCCCGCATCGGCTTGCTCTGGACGTCAATGCTGATCGACACGGCCCGCTACCGCTACTTCGCGCCGTTCGAAGAGTGGGCCCCAATCCTGAAGACCCCGGGCGCGACCTTTATCAATCTCCAGTATGGCGACTGCAGCGCGGCGATTGCGCGGGCTCGCGACGAGTTCGGCGTCGAGATTCATCAGCCGCCGGAAATCGATCTCAAGAACGACCTCGACGACGTCGCGGCCCTGGCCTGCGCGCTGGACCTCACGATCGGCTTCTCCAACGCGACCTTCAACATCGCAGCGGCCTGCGGCGCCCCGTGCTGGCTGCTGACGTCGCCCGACACCTGGGCGCGCTTGGGGACAGATCGCTACCCCTGGTACAGTCAGGTGCGCGCCTTCTGGCCGGAAACCTCCGGCGACTGGCCACCGCTCATGGCCGCGGTCGCCCAGGCGCTCGCCGCCGAAATCCAAGCCGCGCCTGCGACCGCAGCGGCAGAGGCCTGACCGTGGCGATGTTCGATGAAGGCCCCGTCGGCGACGCCGCCGCCCCGGAAAAGCTCGCGCGCCTGAGCGCCGAAATCGCCAAGGCGACCGCGACCCGGGAGGCTCTGAAGTCCCTGCAGGTCGCGCTGGAGCACGCCAACGCCGATCGCTTCGTCGAAGCCTGCTCGGCCGCCGAGGAGGCGCTGACCCACGATCCGACCCTGGTGCTGGGATGGCACCTTCTGGGCATCGGGCGCGACAAGCTGAACCAGCGTGGTCCGGCGCTCGACGCCTATGAGCGGGCCCTGTCGTTATCCCCGGCCGACCCCGATATCGCCCACGACCTCGGCCGCCTCGCCTTCAAGCTGGACATGTTGCCCCAGGCCGAGGCGCTGTTTCGCCATTGCCTGAGCTTCAAAATCGGCGCGCGCGAGCCGTCGAACAATCTGGGCGCCCTGCTGCGACGTCAGATGCGCTTCGACGAGGCCATCGACGTCCTGCGCGTGGCGCTGACCGCCGAACCCGAGTCGGCCATGCTGTGGCTGACCCTGGGCACCATCGTCGGCGACCAGGGCGACATCGACCAGGCCGAGATATTCTACAGCGAAGCGCTGCGGCTTGAGCCCGACTACCCCAAGGCGCACTACAACCTCGCCAACATCCTCTTCACGCAGCGCCGCCACGACGAGGCCATCGCCCATTGCCGGCGCGCGATCGAGCTGTCCGACGTCCCGCAGGACAGCTCGATGATGCGGTTCGCGCTCTCGACCATGTTGCTCGCCCGCAGTGAACTGACGGAGGGCTGGAACTACTATGACGCGCGGCTCGAGCCGACCTACGCCGAGCCGATTCACTTCGTCGTCGATCGGCCGCGCTGGACGCCGGGGACTGACCTCGCCGGGCGTCATCTGATGCTGTTCGGAGAACAGGGCCTGGGCGACGAGATCCTGTTCGCCAACGTCATCGACGACGTGCTTGCCGAACTTGGCCCCGAAGGCCGCCTGACGGTCGCCGTCACCGACCGGCTGCTCCCGCTGTTCCAGCGCAGCTATCCAACCGTCCGCTTCGGGCCGCACGCCACCTTGAAGGGGGACGGTCGCGCCTTCCGCGGCGCGCAGTTCATCAAGGATTGGGACGAGATCGACTTCTGGGCGCCGCTCGGCGCGCTGTTAAAGACGCATCGGGCCACACTCGGACAATTCCCGAACCGCCCTGCGGGCTACATGAAGCCCGATCCCGCTCGGGCGCAGCACTGGCGCGAAGCGCTTTCCGCCCTGCCCGGCCTCAAGGTCGGCGTGCTGTGGACCAGCCTGGTGATCGACTCCAGTCGTCACCTCTACTTCGCCCCGTTTGACGACTGGCGCGAGGTCCTGCAGACGCCCGGGGTAACGTTCGTCAACCTGCAGTACGGCGATCAGTCCGGGGCCATCGCCCAAGCCCGCGAGGCCTTCGGAGTTGAAATCCACCAACCGGTCGGGATCGACCTGCGCAACGACCTGGACGATGTCGCCGCCCTGTCCGCTGCGCTCGACCTCGTGATCGGCTTCTCCAACGCCAGCTTCAACATCGCCGCAGCGAGCGGGGCGCCGGCCTGGCTGATCGCGGTCGAATCGGCCTGGACCCGTCTCGGGACGGATCGCTACCCCTGGTACAGTCAGGTGCGCGCCTACTCGCCGGACACGCCCGGCGATTGGGCCTCCGTCATGCGCCAGATCGCGTCCGACCTCACTGAGGCCGTCGAAGGGGGAACGCGAGCCGTTGCGACGGGTTGATCCGGCGACGCGCGTCCATCGCGGACGCTCGAAGCCAGGAGAGCGATCATGCCGGGCCTGCGGGAAGACGACGGCTACGACGATCAGGACAACGCCGAGACCTTTGACGAAGCCAACCTCGATGATCGTGAGCAGGTCGGCGAGATGCGGACCTTCGAGGAAATGCCCGATCTGTTCGACGCGACCCGCGCCTATGGCGATCGCGACGATGACGAGGGCCGTTCAGTGGATGCCGCCGATTTCGACGAGGAGGAGTTCGACGTCGACGCCCTGGAAGAGGACGATGAGCTCGACTATCGCGCCTCGGCCGACGATTTCGAGGAGGACGACGACAACAAGTTTGACGACGATCAGGTCGAACCCGATTCGATCGATGGTCTCGACGAAGTCGCCGACGCCGACCTTGTCGCCGGGGGCGAGGACGATTTCACCAATTTCCAGTCCAAGGCGCTCAGCGACGAGGATCTGCGGCGCATGGGCTATGCGGCCGCAGGCAAGCCCGATGCGCGCGCCGAACGGGCGCTGGAGATTGGCCTTGAGGACACCTTCCCCGCTTCCGATCCGGTCTCGGTCACCCGCCCCCGACGCTAGGGAAGCCCCGCGACCTTTTGCGACAAAGGCCGCGCAACACCGCTCAATCAGCTTGAATGTCCCGCTTGGGTCTTTAGTTTGGCCCCAGGTTGAAACATTTGTTCGAAAGCGGGCGCCATACTCGCCCGTCGCAAGGAGCGCGAATGAGCCAGCGTTTTGAAGGCACCGACAATTACGTCGCCACCGAGGACCTGAAGGTCGCCGTCAACGCCGCTGTTGCGCTGGAACGGCCCCTGCTGATCAAGGGCGAACCGGGCACCGGTAAGACCGTGCTCGCTTACGAGATCGCCAAGGCGCTCGACGCCGAGCTGATCACTTGGCACATCAAGTCGACCACCAAGGCCCAGCAGGGCCTCTACGAATACGACGCGGTCAGCCGCCTGCGCGACAGCCAGCTCGGCGATGAGCGCGTCAAGGACGTCCGCAACTACATCAAGAAGGGCAAGCTCTGGGAGGCCTTCACCTCCGACAAGCGCCCGATCCTGCTGATCGACGAGATCGACAAGGCCGACATCGAATTCCCCAACGACCTCCTGCAGGAGCTCGATCGGATGGAATTCTACGTCTACGAGACCAACGAGACGATCAAGGCGGTGGTCCGCCCGATCGTGATCATCACCTCGAACAATGAAAAGGAACTGCCGGACGCCTTCCTGCGCCGCTGTTTCTTCCACTACATCCGCTTCCCCGACGCCGACACGATGAACGAGATCGTCGAGGTCCACTATCCGGGCATCAAGCAGAAGCTCGTCGCCGAGGCGCTGCGCATTTTCTACGATATGCGCAAGGTTCCGGGCCTGAAGAAGAAGCCGTCGACCTCGGAACTGCTCGACTGGCTGAAGCTGCTGATGGTCGAGGACATCGACGAGAACGCGCTGAAGGAAAAGGATCCGACCAAGCTGATCCCGCCCCTGCACGGCGCGCTGCTGAAGAACGAGCAGGACGTTCACCTGTTCGAACGCCTCGCCTTCCTCGCCCGCCGCGAAGGCGCCGGGAGCCGCCCGGGCCAGCAATAGGCTTACGGCGAATTCACTCGACGTTTCAAAGCGCTCCGGTCACCGTCGCCACGACATGACCGGAGCGTTTTTCGTATGAAGGCTGCACTTCTACTCGTCGGATCGGCGCTCGCCCTGACGGGCTGCACCCGAGAGGCACCGCGCGCCGTGGCCAAGCTCGACTGCCCCGCCACGGAAGGCGAATTGACCCGGATCAGCATCGCCGAGGACGGCAAGTCGTGCGCCTACCGTTCGTCAGACGGCGCGGAGGTCAACCTTGAGCTGACACCCGTCGTCGGCACGCCACAGCAGACCTTGGCCAAGATCGAGGCCGACCTGCGCAGCACGCCCGGCCCAATGACTCCGGAAGCTGAAGCGGCTCAGGCCGAGACCGGCGCCAAGATCGCCGAGGTCGCCGCGGCGAAGGCGAATGTCGGGGCCATGGCCGCCGAGGTCGCCCGCGTCCACGCCGAGGCCGCCGCCGACGCCGGGGTCGCCCTCCCGGCGGCCCGCCTCGACGGCGCCGGTAGCAATCGTATCGACCTGCCGGGCATCCATGTGTCCGAGGAAGGCGACAGCGCCAATGTCCGCATAGGCCCGCTGCATGTCGACGCCGACGGCGACGACACCACGGTGAACATCTACCGCGACGTCAGGATGCGGGGTGAAGCACTGTCGCGCGAGAAGCGCGGCCTGCGAGCCACCTTCATCTATACGGGCAAAGATCTCCCGGCCGGCTATCGCTATGTCGGCTTTGAGGCGGGGGGGCCGAAGAACGGCCCGCTGGCCGTGGCCAAGGTCCGTTCCAAGCTCGACACCGAGTCCGGCGACAAGATCTATCACGACGTCCAGGAACTGGTTCGCCGCAACGGCGGCGTCTAGTCGGCCGCCTGAACCTCAACCACCTTGTAGGTCAGGGGCCGCCCATCCTCGTCGGTGACGGTGACGTATTCGCCGACAGCGAAGCGATGCTCGCCCAATCGATGCACCGGCTCGTCGTCGGAGGCGTCTTCGTCGTCATAGTCGAAGAACCAGCGGGAGCCACGACGCGCCAGGCGCCCGTCGGCGGCGTCCTCGTCGGGGGCGAAGCGCCGCACCACGCATTCCGACCGCGCCTTGGCGTAGGCGTCGGCGTCGAGCAAGCCGTCCGGCGTCAGCGGGGCAGTCAGGGCGTAGCCACGGTGATCATCGCCGCCGGCGAATTCAGTGCCGGGATTGCGGGCGAGCCGCATCACGATGCGCGACAAAGTCATGTCCTGAACCTCAAGCTCTAGTGGGAAAGGAAGAGTGACGGCTGCTCCGCCGACAGCAGGGTGCGGGTGGTGCCGCCGAAGATGAACTCCTGCAGCCGCGGATGGCCGAACGCGCCGGCGACCAGGATCCCCGCCCCGGCCTTGCTGGCTGCATAGAGCAGCAACGGCGCGGCGTCGCCGCTGTCGGGCAGGACGTCGACATCGGCCTTCACGCCGCGAGCGGCGTAATAGGCCTGCAACCTGTGCGGATCGAAGCTCCGCGAGGTCGCCTTCGGCGCGGCCAGGATCACGACGTGTTTTGATTTTTCCAGCAGCGGCATCGCCAGCCGGGCGGCGCGCGAGGCCTCCTTACCCCCGTCCCAGGCGACGGCGATCGGGCCGCCTACGGCGAAGCCGTCGCGGGCCACCAGCACCGGCCGTTGCTCGTCGGCCACCATCTGCTGGAAGGCCTCGGCCAGCGGGCCGCGACCGCGCGCGGAATCGTTGTTGAAGACGACCACGTCCGACAACCGGCTCTCGGCCGACAGGCCGGCCCATACCGGGGTCTGCAAGGCGGTGAACTGCGCCTTGGCGTAGGGCGTGGCGGCCATGGCGGCGCGCGCGTTCCTCTCGCCGGCGACCGCAGCTTCCTTCAGCGACTCCAGGGCGGTGGTCTGCACCCCGCCCAGGAATCCCTCGCCCATCCAGGGCATCACGTCGGCGACGTCGGCGGGGGTGTAGACGCCCGCCAGCTCGGCGCCGAACGGCTCGGCGAGTTTGGCCGCGGCGGCTATCACGGCCTTGTCGCCTTCTCCACCTGACAAGGGTGCCATGATCCTAGCCCAGCTCATCGCAGTTCCTTTCTCGACCCGGCCTGCCCGCCATCTGGAGCCTCAATCGCACGCCGCGCATTGATCTTTGGCAAGTCCTGGGTCAGTTCACGACCTTGACTATGGAAGGAACGCATCGGTGAGCAAAGGGCTGCGTACATCGCGCAAGGAACCGCGCGCCTGGCAGCGGATGCTTTCGGGGCGCAGACTCGACCTGCTGGACCCCTCGCCGATGGACATCGAGATCGAGGACATCGCCCACGGCCTGGCCCGGGTCGCGCGCTGGAACGGCCAGACCACCGGCGAGCACGCCTTCTCGGTGGCCCAGCACTCGGTGGTGGTCGAGGAGATCTGCGCGCACATCCAGCCCGACCTCGATCCGCGCTGGCGGCTGGCGGCCCTGCTGCACGACGCCTCGGAGTATGTGATCGGGGACATGATCAGCCCGTTCAAGGCGGCGCTGGGCGTGGATTATAAGAAATTCGAGGAGCGGCTGGAGACCGCGATCCACGTCCGCTTCGGCATCCCCGCCAAGGCCCCGGTCGCGATCAAGAAGCTGATCAAGCAGGCCGACCGCGCCTGCGCGTTCTTCGAGGCCACGCAGCTGGCCGGCTTCAGCCACAAGGAGGCGCTGGAGTTCTTCGGCGCCCCGCCGGCCGGCTATGCGCTGACCATCGATCCCCTGCCCCCGGCCCAGGCGCAAAGCCGTTACATTCAGCGTTACAATGTGCTGTCCGAGGCGGCGGGATTCGCCACCGCCTCGGCCGACGCCGCCTTCGACACCGAGTAGCGCCATGACCCTGATTGTCTGCGGACTGGCCGAGGTGCCCGCGATCATCGCGGCCCGCGCCCCCTCGCACATGATCACATTGCTGGACGCCGCCAGCATGATCGAGACCCCCGCCGGCCTGCCGCCGGACCAGCACCTGCGCCTGTCGGTCAACGACATCGCCGAGCCGGCCGAGGGCCTGATCCTGCCCAGCGCCGACCTCGTCCACCGACTGCTGGCCTTCGGCCGCGGCTGGAACGCCCGCACCCCGATGATCGTCCACTGCTGGGCCGGGATCAGCCGCTCCAGCGCCAGCGCCTTCATCCTGGCCTGCGACCGCAATCCGCAGGCCGACGAGCACCTGATCGCCATGCGCATGCGAAGGGCCGCCAAGCACGCCTATCCCAACCGCAAGATCGTCGCCCTGGCCGACGACATCCTTGGCCGCCGCGGGCGCATGGTCGACGCGGTCGAGGCGATGGGCGACTACGAGTACAGCGGCTACGGCGTGCCCTTCGACTTCTCGGCCGCCCACTGATGGAGCCCGCCGCCGTCGTCATCGGACTGTCGGCCGTGGTCGTCGCCGTGCGCGACGGCGACGCCGTGGTGCTGACCGTACGCCGCGACGGCCAGCTGGCCGGCCTGCCCTTCGGCCCCTTCGACCCCGACGCCCATCGCACCTTCGAGCTGGCCCTGCGCGCCTTCGTGACCGCCCAGACCCGCTTCGACCTCGGCTATGTCGAACAACTCTACACGTTCGGCGACCGCGGCCGCGACGCGCCGCTGGCCGACATGGGGCAAGGCTCTGGGCCCGAGCGGGTGATCTCGGTCGGCTATCTGGGCCTGACCCCGACCCCGGTCGAGACCACCGCCCCCGACACCGCCTGGGCCGACTGGGCGCGGTTCTTCCCCTACGAGGACTGGCGCGAGGGCCGTCCCGAAGCCCTTGACGTCCTCGAACCGGCGCTGCGCCGCTGGGCCGGCGGGCGGCTGGAGAAGCTGGCCCGCGCCCGGCTGCTGTTCGCTCTGGACGGCGCGCCCTGGAACGAGGAGCGGGTGCTGGAGCGCTACGAGCTGCTCTATGAGGCGGGCCTGGCCCCCGAAGCGGCCCGCGACCGCGCCGAGGCGCCGGGCGCGCCGTCGGAGGCCCTGGCTGCGGCCCTGGGCGAGCCGATGGCCTCGGACCACCGCCGGATCCTGGCCACCGCCCTCTCACGGCTGCGCGGCAAGCTGAAATACCGCCCCGTGGTGTTCGAGCTGATGCCCGAGGCCTTCACGCTCTCGGCCCTGCAGCGAGCGGTCGAGGCGATCGCCGGCGTGCCGCTGCACAAGCAGAACTTCCGCCGCGCCCTGGAGCGGGCCGAGCTGGTCGAGGGCCTGGGCCGGGTGGATTCGGAGACCGGCGGGCGCCCGGCCGAACTGTTCCGCTTCCGGCGCGAGGCGCTCAGCGCGCGGCCGGTCTCGGGCCTGGCCCTGCCGCTGCTGCGCGACTGACCTTTGCCGGCCCAATCGCGGGCCCAATCGCCGGCCCAATCGCGGGGACGCGCCCGGCGATGGCGATCCGAGCGGCGGCGACGCGGGCGCCCGCAAAAATAATGTAATCACTGTTCAGTTTCCCCTGCGGCGCCCCCTTGAAGCGCGCGGCGATCCGCTCACTATGCTTCGAAACAAAGGTATGGGGAGTAACGCCGATGACCGATCAACGCGCCTGGAGCATCGTTGAGACCTCCGCCTTCGATCCGATCGCGCGGGTCAGCCCGCACGCGCGGCTGAAGGACCTGCGCGAGCAGTGCCCGGTGCACCGCGACGAAGCGGTGAAGACCTGGTTCCTGACCCGCTACGGCGACGTGCGCGAGACGGTCAACGACCGCAGCCTGTGGCGCCATTGGAGCCGCTCGGAGGAAGGCGCCCTCCTGCGCCGGATGGATCGCGACGACGAGGGCGACCGCATCGACAGCATCCTGTCGCTGGACGAACCCGACCACAGCCGCGTGCGCCTGCCGCTGGCCAAGGCCTTCTACGCCCGCATCAACGCCATGAAGCCGCAGATCGAGGCGATCATCGACCGGGTGATCGACGAGGCCCCGGCCGACCGGCCGTTCGACCTGATCGCCGACCTCGGGGTGCCGATCCCGATCCTGGTGATCGCCGCCATCCTCGGGGTCGAGGAGGAGCGGTTCCGCGAATTCCGCGAATGGTCGGAAGCCTCGATCCTCGGCCTCAACCCGCTGCGCACGCCGGAGGAGACCGCGCGCATGGAGTGGGGCTCGGGCATGCTGACGGAGTACTTCACCGAGCTGATGGCCGCGCGCCGCGCGGCGCCCAAGGACGACCTGATCAGCGACATGGTCAAGCTGCAGGCCGAGGGCGTTCCGCTGTCGGACGGCGAGATCCGGGTCAATCTCTCGGCCCTGCTGATCGGCGGCAACCTGACCACCACCGACCTGATCGGCAACGGCGTCTGGCTGCTGCTCAAGCACCCCGAGGAGCTGGCCAAGCTGAAGGCCGATCCGAGCCTGGCCGCCGCCGCGGTCGAGGAGATCCTGCGCTACGAATCCCCGGTGGCGATCACCAACCGGGTGATCTCCGAGGAACGCGAGGTCGGCGGCTGTCCGATGCACGTCCACCAGTCGGTGATCACCTCGCTGCACGCGGCCAACCGCGATCCCGAGATCTTCGAGGACCCCGACCGCTTCGACATCACCCGCAAGCACGTGCCGCACGTCGCCTTCGGCGGCGGCAGCCACATCTGCATCGGCGCCCCGCTGGCGCGGATCGAGGCCAAGCAGGCGCTGGTGCGGCTGTTCGAACGCTTCCCCGACCTGCACCTGGCCGGCGACGAGCCGACCTGGCGGGCCCTGCCCTTCTTCCGGGGCATGGAGGCGTTGGTGGTGGCGGGGTGACGGGCGGCGCGCGAGCCCAACGGGTCGGGTTCGCGGCGCACCCGAGGTCTCAGGCCAATACCGGCCGGCATCGCCTCCAGGCTTGCGATGCTGGCCTTCATGGCATGTAGCGGCATGCGCCTACGGCAAGATCCAAGGGGTCTGATCCTCGTCGCCCCCTTGCTCATATCGTTTGGGTTGGGAGCCTACTTCGGCGCAGGAACGAAGCCGTCAACTCAGGTCGCGATTGCGCCACTTGAAGACATTTGGTCGGCGCCCAGAAGCGGACGTCGCCAGGCGTCCGCTTAGAGGAAGTCCGTTCGAGCCCGAAATCGACCCATTGCGGACGTTCGCAAACTCCGCTTATCGCGAGCTGTGTAGTCGCTTGTATCTCAGGACGTGAGCATGCGCCTGCGGTGGTGGCCTCGATTTCACCATCCGCACGTTACAGCGAGCGCCTCAGGTGATCCGAAGTCTCCTTCAATTCCAGATCGTGTTGGAAATATTCAGTAGCGATCTCGATGTGTGCCAAAAGTTCTTCCACCTCCCGGTCGGAGGGATAGCCTCCACGTTGGATTAGCAGGTCCGCGCCACGGAATAGGGTAACGTAGGCATGGACGCTCACGCGCGACCGCTTGCGCTCAATGGTAATCGCTCGGTTCAACGCATCATGTGCGTCGGCGTACACCGCATTGGCAGAGAGGCTGGGTTGTCCGATCTGCGCCAACAGCACCTTTCCAAGAGTAGTAAGCGGGTGCGGGTGTAGCTCGACAGCGACAGCGTGCCGCGCGTGCTGGACCGCCTCTTGCAAAAGATCGGCGTTGCACGCTCGGCGGAAAAGGGAAAGTTTGTAGAGAGCGATCTGTTCCCAGTATCGAGAGTTCCATTGCCAGTCGCGCTGGACAGAAGCATAAAATAGAGAGGCGTCATCACCTAAGAATTGACTTACAATGTCGTCGTAGTCGAAGAGGCGTCCCGCCAATCGAGCTTCGGGAGTCCGTCTTTTGATTGAATTTCGGCTAACCCGAGACGCTAATCCCTTCGCCAATTTTTGAAAGGCGACGAGTACGTCTTCCGTTGGAGCGATAGTTGCCGTCCTCTCTGCGAGAGCGGCATTCAGCGGGATGACGAAATCCTTACGCGCATCCGACCAGTCGAGGGGCAGCGGATGCGCTGCTTCGAACTGGTCGTTCCATCCACCGAACTCGGCGGTATTTTGGATGATCTCGTACCTTGCGCCACCGCGCATGCAGACCTGTGCAATGGCTGCCGCGAGATATCGCACACGCTCGTTGGGCCTCGCTGCATTGTAGGTCGATGTCGCGATGGCATCGAGAGGACGCATGTCGTTTTTGATCTTACAGCCCGCGACAGCGATTGGGTCGCATGATAGTTCGTGCGCAAATGCATCTGGCTGACTAGTGGCGAGATAGGAACCGGCGCTTCCGCGCAAAACGTAACTGCTGATGAGTTGGGCAGCCTCTGGCTTTGTGAGGTCCAGACCGTCGACTATTCGATAGGGGAGTTCTCCCATCGCGCGTGTGATGTGGCGTCGGCGATAGCTTCGCTCTGCCGCCAGAACAACGAAGTCGGTCTTTTCGGCGATATCGATGATCGCTTTTAACTGGCTCGCCTGTTCCGCCAGATCGTCGACGACGATGACCATTGGATCGTCAATCAGGTCCAGTGCTTCCGCAATTGTTTGAGGCTCGAGGCGGCTGATCGACTTGGCTGCCACGACGACGACCCCATTTCCGGCGAGATCGTAGGCGGCACGCCTGAGTACGGTGGATTTGCCAGTGCCAGCAGTCTCAAGCACTAGAAGCGCGCGCTCAGGCAACTTCTTGGCCAACATCGCCTCTACGATGGGACGGATGCGTGAGGTTAATGCTCGCCCGACGTCCCAATGACGCGCGAGGTCGCTCCAAGTCGGTGGGTGACCACTGGCGAACCGCACACCTTCGCCCTTGACCGGCGCTGATCCTGGCACCCGCTCAAAGTCTTCCGAGAAGGAAATGACAACCGAAGTAGGAGCAGTCACCGGGAAGAGATCGCGCGTAGATTTCGGTATGAGGTCGTAGGCACCGGGCCTATCAGGAACTAGGGCCTCCAAGTCTGCAAAAAACTCTACTGCAGTACCTTCGTAAAGCCGGAGCCCGTGGCGGTCGCACTCTAGCTGCGTCAGCTTGTCGGGGTACGGCTCGACTAGAAATGAGAGCCCTCTATCCGACCTCTGTGTGTCGGCGGTCCGCTTCGCTAGATAGAAAGTGACGTCAACCTCGTCGAGCGAGGTGCCGATGACGAAGAATGGCTCGGCCGGCATGACCTCTGCGAGCACACGCATCCAAGCGTTGTCGTCCGCCATCAAGCCTGCATATGCGGACCTATCAAACACATAGCTCCGCGCGGGCTCCCTAGTCGCACCGTGGAGATAGACCACGGGCACGGCCTCTAGGCTGCGGGTCTCACTGTAGACGTCCCGAAAATGATGGGGCTCGGGACGCTGCATATTTCCCGGGCGCGTATAGGCTTCGTCTAGGACATCATCGATGTTCAGGGTGAAGATGCGCTTCCACAAAAACCGCGGAATTGGCTGTGCGGACGGCCCGGACTTACAGCGAGAAAAGCGCTGAGTTAGCTCGACATCGATCTGGCTGGGCGTGAGAGCTGAGGCCGCCCTTTGCAGGCTGGTAGTTTCGCTGAGTTGGGTTACCTCGCACAGCCTGCGGCGGAGTGCATTGCCGCTGAGAAGACCAACACCATCACCGTTGGTGGAGTCGAGGCTAACGCCCGCGCCTAGCAATAGATTGTAGTCACCTGCGCGAACCGAGGCAGCGAGGGCGGCCTTCTCCAATGGCGTCAAGTTTTCAAAGCGCGGCACGACCACCTCCAATTGCTTAGGCAACGCTTAACTCGTGGTCGTGGGAGCGCGCAAACACGGTTTGGATCGACCTTGGTCCACCTCTCTCGATGAAAGGACCGTCTAGCGCAGCTCACGACATCGCAGAGATCAGCGTCCAGCACGTTGCTCATCTTGCGCTGCATAGCCGGGGATCGCACCAACTGCATTGTCCGTCCTCTCGTTCGGCCGAACAATTTGGCGGACATGTCCGCTTCAGGGTTGGTGCCCAACGTCCGCTCGCCACCCCTCGCAGACGAATGAGACGTCTGCTCACGGGCGTAGTGGCTAATGGCCGTTGTCGGGACTGAAGCCTGCGACCGAAATCGATCCATAGCGGACCTTGAAGTCGCTGGGACCTACAGCCAGCCGCTAGCCTGAAGAGCAATGACATCTGAGTAACCGGCGAAGGCGCTCGCCACCGTTCGACATATCCTTTGCGGCCCCCCGGCTTGAGGCGCGCTCGTCCGGAACGGGCGCGAGCATCCCGTGTTCGACTGATCGTCGGGGCAATCTCACCTATCCAGATTCAGGGCCGCGCTCACCCTGGCCGCATAGCTTGCGCCGACCTCGACCATCGCTCCGTCCTCGGTGTGCAGCCGCATCAGGTTGCGCCCATTCCGCTCGACCCTGCGAACGAGATCGACCCGGACAAACGCCGAGCGATGCACTCTTACGAGTTGCGCCGGATCCAGCCGACGTTCGAGCTCCCCCATCGTGCTTCGCATGATGTGGGTCCGGCTGGCCGTATGCAGCAGCGCATAGTCACGGGCGGCCTCGACCCGTCGAATCTGCGCCACATCGACGCGCAGGAAACCGTCGCGCTGCTTGATCCAGAACGCATCGTCGTAGGCCCGCGCGCCGCTCGCCGCAGCCGTCGTCCCCGCCGTCTCGACGCTGACCTCGGGATGGCTCGCTGCGTGCAGACGCCGCCGGGCTCGCCGAATGGCTTCCAGCACCCGATCGAAGCGAACGGGCTTGAGGATGTAGTCGGCCGCCTCGAGCTCGAATGCGTCGAGTGCGAAGTCGGTGAAGGCGGTGACGAAGACGATCTCCGGGCGGAACCGAGCGCCCGCGAGGGCGCGCGTCACGGCGATGCCGCTGCGTCCCGGCATCTGGATGTCGAGCAGGACCAAGTCCGGCTTCAACTCGGCGATGCGCTGCTGCGCCTCGTCGCCATCGCTCGCCGAGCCGACCAGCTCCACGCCAGGCGCGCCCTCCAGGCATGCGCGAAGCCTCTCCAGAGCCAGCGGCTCGTCGTCGACGATCAGGACGCGCACGCCAGCGCGCCTTCCTGCCCACGGGCGTCGATCACCAGCGGCATCACGATCTCGGCGGTGTAGCGGCCCTGGTCCGTCCAGGTCCGCAGGCACGCCCGCTCGCCGAACAACGCCTCCAGGCGGGCGCGGACGTTGGCCAGACCGACCCCGGCGCCGTTCGCCGCCGGATAGACCTGCGCGACCGCGGCGTCATCGGCGACGGTCAGCACCAGGCGTCCGCCCGCGGCGCGCGCGCGGATCGAGATCGTGACGGCGCGCTTGGCCTGCGCGACGCCATGCTTGATCGCGTTTTCGGCCAGCGGCTGCAGAATGAAGTGCGGCGCCATTGCGCGCCGCAGAGGATCGGGGAACTCAATCTCGACCGCCAGCCGATCGCCGAACCGTACGGCTTCGATGTCGAGATAGGAGCCGGTCATGTCGAGCTCCTCCTCAAGAGGCACGAGGTCGCCTGGGGCGAGCGCCAGGGTCGCCCGAAAGAACTCCGACAGCCGGATGACGACGGCCTCGGCCTCCACCTTGCGGTCCGCGCCGATCAGAGCGGTCACGGCGTTCAGCGCATTGAAGAGAAAGTGTGGGTTGATCTGGAGGCGCAGGGCCGCAAGTTGGGCGCTCTGGGCCGCGGCCTGCGCGGCCGCCAGCCGGCGTTCCTGATCGCGCAGGCGCGTCGAGGCGGCGCTCAACTCCACCGCCGCGACATACAGGCCATAGATCCAGACGTAGATCAGGATGTTGAAGACGAAGCCGTCGATCAGGGCCGGGAGCTGATTGGGCGCTCGGAATATCCTCGCGCTGAGCACGAAGGCCTGATGGTCGACCGCGGAGTGAACGAGGGCGGCCGCGAGCGCGGCGATGGCCATGACGCCCAGGCGCGCGCGGGCGGGACGGTCGCCGAGCGCGCGGGCGAGAACGTAAAGCCCCACCGAGAAGACGAAGCCGCAGGCGATGATCGCCAGGTAGGCGCTGGTTTCCCAGAGCGTGACGCGGCCGGTCCTCAAGGCCGGCGCCTGGAAGACGACGAGGGTGAACAGCCAGAAGACCAAGGTCAGCCCCATGGCCGCCGGCCACCGGCTCCAATTGATCTCGCGTGGTGAGTCAGGCATGGGCCGCTTCCTTCCGGGCCGAGCCTACACTGTTTGACACGCTCATCGCCCCTGGCTCGTCGCAAAGAACGCAGGGCTTATCGCATCACCTGCCCGCGCTAGCGCGACGCCCGCCCGCTCATCGCAGAAATGCACGCGTTGATCGCGCCGGCTTTGCCCTCCGTGGGGACGGCCGCCATGGCGCACATTCCTTCATCCAGACTGAGCCGCCATGCGCCCGATCCTGATCCTCCCCCTCGCCGCCCTCGCCCTGGCCGCCTGCAGCCAGCCGGCTCCGGCGGCCTCCGCCGGCGAGCCGCCCGCCCCGCCCCGCGCCGCAGCGACGAGCGGGGTTCCCCCCCTCGACGCAGACGGCCTGCCCCGGTTTCGCCCGGGCCTCTATGAAGTCGTGCAGGTGTCTGACGGGGAGCCTCCAGAGACCACCCGCCAATGCCTCGGCGCCGGCGCGCCGGATGAATGGCGCGACATCCTCACCCGCAAGCCCGGCCCGGAATGCAAGATTTCGCGTTCGAGCGGAGCGGCGGGCCTTCAGGTCGCCACCGAGTGTCGGCAGAATGGAAACACCAACCGGCTGCACCTGACGGTGGCCGGTAGCGAGACGGCCTACAGGATGACCCTGAAGATCGCCGTTACGACGCCGAACGGCGAGACTTCAAGCATGGAATCCACCGCGCAGGCCCGCTGGCTGGGCGCCTGCTCGGAAAGCATCGAGGAGGACGGGTGATGGCGCTGGCGTCCATTCTCTTCCTCGCAGCGACCGCGACCGCGCCGCTGGAGGCTCCCGCACTGACCTGTCCGCAGATCGCCGCCCGCATCGCCCAACTCAATGCGCAGATCGAAAAGGAGGACGCCCTCGCCGCGCGACGCGCCAGCCAGGGACGTCTGGCCAGAGGGCTGCTGAGCGGGCTGGCCAGCGGCGCGCTTGGCGCAGCCAGCGCCGAGCTGGCCGGGCGCGCGGGCGGTCTGGGCGCGCTCGCCGCGCAGCAGGCCCTCTCGACCGCGTCGCAGTCGGCCGCCCAGGCGCTGACGGAGTCCGGTCCAGGTCCTCAAGCGCCCCCCGAAAAGACCTCCCCGGCCCGTATTGAGCTCGAGCAACTCGCCGAGAAGTCCGCGGCCCTGGGCTGCTAGTCGTAGAGCCTGGCGGGACGAGAGCCGATCGCCTCGTCTCGCCAGGAGCCCGCCATGCGCCTCTCCGCTATCGCGCCGCCGCCAAAAGTTCGCCGCCGCCCGCAACGCTGCACGCAAAAGCCCCGCTCCTCGGGAGGAGCGGGGCTGGCGCCGCAGTTCAGGACGGCTTTCAGGCGTCGGCTCAGACCGCCAGCGCCTGATGCGCCCCGCCCCTCCGCCGAGCGGACCTCAGCATCGCGCCGGCCGCGCCGAAGCCGGTGATCATCAGCGCCCAGGTCGAAGCTTCCGGCACCCCGCTGGCGACGCCGAGATCGCCGTAGATCCGCATTTCATTCAGGCCATAGGCGTAGTCGCCGAAGGGATAGGGCCGGGTCGCGGCGACCGAGCGCGGACGGAACTGGATGTATCGGTATCCGCCGCTCCTAGCTGCGAAGGCCTGGCCGTCGATCTCGGCGTCATGCTCGGCCGTCATCGCGCCGTTGACCAGGCGTACGATGCCGCCGCCGAGGGTGAACCCGTTGGCGCCGTCGCCGACCAGCTCTGAACCGGCCAGGATCTCGAAGTCGCCCACGCCCCGGTCGAAATGGTGGGCGTTGTGGGTGTTGAACAGCTCGAAGCTCAGGTTGGAATAGACGTCGCCCAGGTCGATGGTGATGTAGGCGAGCGGATTGGTGTCGCGGTGCAGCCAGAAGCTGCCGTCCATGGCCGCCTCCGGCGCGATGGCCCCGGTCTGCTGGTTGAAGATGTTCGACGCACTCCAGGCTGAACCAAGGCTTTCCGTCGCCCCGACGATGTTGCCGCCGCCCATGACGATCTGAGCGGCGTGAGCGGCGTTGGCCGAAGCGAGGACGGCCGTCGCTGCGACGGCCAGGCTAAGCTTTCTCATATTTGGAACCCCATTTCAGAGACGGGCAATGGGGCGCAGCCGGCCGCGACCGACATCCCGTTTGCGACAAGACACCCGCGGACTGCGACGAGCCCGCAGGCGCCTGCGCCGCCGAAGGAAAAGAAGCGGTGGCTTACGAGCCCCGCCGCCGGGCGAACAGCTAGCGACCCGGCCGCGCCATTAGGTGATCATGGCCCTTGCACGGGAAGCAGACCGCGTTCGAGGTCCGCTTTGCTGACGTTCGACGGCTGGCAGCGTGGTCAGGACCTGGGCATCAGGGCTTCCACGACCTGGTCGATGCTGAAGCTGGCCGACTTGGCCCGGGGCGGGAAGGTCTTGAAGCTCTCCAGCCACTGGTGCACGACCGCCTGGGCGGCATACTGGAACGGCACGTTCTCGACGAACCAGTCATTGTACTTGAAGCTTTCCTCGCCCCGCTCGAACGGGTCGGCCCGCAGGTCGAACAGTCTGGGGACGCGCAGCGGGATCAGCGGCTCGCGCCACACCTCCAGCCCCTTGGCCCTCTGCTCGCTGAAGATCAGCTTGAAGCGGCCGGCACGGATCGCCATCAGGTCACCGTCGTCGCTCCAGTACAGGAAGCCGGGCCGGGGTCCTTCCTTCTCCTCGTCGGACAGGAAAGGCAGCAGGTTCACGCCGTCCAGGTGGACCTTGAAGGTCTTGTCCCCGATCTGGTGACCCGCCTTAACCTTCTCGACCAGGCCCGGCTCGCCGTTGGCCGCCGCGAAGGTCGGGATGAAGTCGAGCAGGGCCGCGACCTCGTTGATCACCCGGCCGGGCTGGATGACGCCGGGCCAGCGGATGACGCACGGAATGCGCCAGCCGCCTTCCCAGTTGGTGTCCTTCTCGCCCCTGAACGGCGTCGCGCCGCCGTCGGGCCAAGACAGCACCTCAGCGCCGTTGTCCGTGGTGAAGACCACGATGGTGTCGTCAGCGACGCCCAGCGCGTCAAGCTTGTCGAGCAGTTGGCCGACATAGCCGTCCAGCTCGACCATGCCGTCCGGATAGAGGCCAAGCCCCGTGACCCCGACCGACGCCGGCTTCAGGTGGGTGAAAACGTGCATCCGGGTGGGATTGAAGTAGCAGAACCAGGGCTCGCCGCCCCGGGTCTTGCGGTCCATGAAGTTCAGCGCGGCGTCCAGGAACTCCTCGTCCACCGTCTCCATCCGCTTGCGGGTCAGGGGGCCGGTATTCTCGATCACCTGCTTGCCGACCCGGCCGAACTGCTCGTCGACGGTGGCGTCGTCGGTGTCGGAGGCCGTGCACTTCATCACCCCGCGCGGGCCGAAGCGTTTCCGGAAGTCAGGGTCCTTCGGGTAATTCGGGTACTCCGGCTCCTCCTCGGCGTTGAGGTGGTACAGATTGCCGAAGAACTCGTCGAAGCCGTGCACGGTCGGCAGGTGTTCGTTGCGGTCGCCCAAGTGGTTCTTGCCGAACTGACCGGTGGCGTAGCCATAACCCTTGAGCACCTCCGCAATCGTCGGGTCCTCGGCGCTCAGGCCCAGCGTCGCACCTGGCATGCCGACCTTGGTCAGGCCGGTGCGGATCGGGGACTGTCCGGTGATGAAGGACGCGCGACCGGCGGTGCAGCTCTGCTGTCCATAGAAATCCGTGAAGCGCGCGCCGTCGCGCGCGATCCGGTCGATGTTGGGCGTCTCATAGCCCATGACCCCGCCGTGATAGCAGCTAGGATTAAACCAGCCGATGTCGTCGGCCATGATGAAAAGGATGTTGGGTTTCCCATTTGGCATAGCCGCCTCCGCACGAACACCGCTCCTATCTGCGGCGACCGGCTGAGGACGGGTATCAGGTGTTCGCCCGAGGAAGGTTGCGCTGGTTCCCGCATGTCCGCTTCCCACCCCGAAGCAACGTCCAACGGGTCAGCTCTTCGGCACGCAGCTCCGGCGGCGACTGGATCGCCGACTAGCGCCACCAGACATTGGCGCAAAGGCGCCGAGCGGACATTCGCGAAGGTCTGCTTTCGGGCTGGTCGCGATCGACCTGCTCCGCCCCGTCGCGATCATCCGCCAGGTTCGCTCTCAGGTGGATCGCCGCCCATGCTCAGGTATCGACGCGCATGACTTTGCAATTGCCGAGGGGTGTAACACGTGCAGGGACACATCCTCCGAGGAGACCTCCATGCGTGCTGTTCTGCTTACGCTCGCCGCCATCAGCAGCTTGGCCGTTGCAGCGCCATCTCTCGCCCAGACCTTGAAGGTGAACCGAGACATCAGCATCGACGTCACCGACTTTAGCGGCGATCCGAAAATCCTGCCCGACATGGTGGACAAGATCGAGTCCCTGAACGGCGGACGAGTGGCTGCGATAACCTTTGACAACGTCGCTGGCGCGCCGGGCTACGCCGCCATCGTCTTGAATGGATCGGACGTCAGGTTTTGGCGGCTCGAAAGTCCGACCAGTGACGTTGTTGAGCTAGTCGGTGCGTCCATTCCGTCGTGGATGTTGAACTGGAAGGCCCAGCGGCGCGCGAACGCCGTCAAGGTCGCCAAGGTTTCGCTGGCCGACGCGATCCGCACGGCTGAAGCCTCAAAGAGGGGCGCGCCGGCGGTCGTGGCCGGCATTGCGAGAAGCGCGGCTAACCCCACCTCGGACGTCCAGGCCTACATGATCGGAATCCTGAAAGACGGCCGGCTGGAGCGCGTCGCCGTGAATTCGCAATCGGGAAGGCCGATCGAGAACCCCGAGGCCCTAGACTGGTGAGGCAAGAGGAGTAGGTCGGAGGACGTCCGCAGCTTGCCCGGACGGGCGACGCGCCGCCGGCCCGGGGGGGATTTCCACCCGTCGCAGACTTGCCCGGGTCCGCCCTGCCCGGTCGCTGGCGACGTCCGCGTCGGGCAACGATACTCGAAGCCCAGAGATGTCGGCTCGGCACCGCTACCGAACATTGGGCCCCGCGCGGCAAGGGGGCATTCGCAGATCGGGGATGAAGGTCAGCTTCCAACCCCATTGCGGGCGATGGCGCGGCTCAGCTCCTGACGGCGGGGGTGTCCTTCATTTCAACCCCTGGCCAACACGCTGGCTGCCTTGCCGTCATACTGACCGCCGAAGCTAGTCTTCAGGTGAGCCATGATGGCCCCGACGTTGGCGTCGGGGTTCTTGGCCCGGAAATCGTTGATGGCCTCGCGCAGTTCCGCTTCTGTCATCTGCTTAGGGCCGTACGAGGAGAGGATCGCCAGCTCGGCTTCAGCAGCCTTGGTTCGCTGGTTCACCTTCGACGCATCGATACCGGCTTCAATGAGGCGCGCGCGCTCGCTCGCGAGGTTCTCCAGCGTCAGTTTCGTATTCTTGAGGAACTTCGCGACGGTTGCGGCAACCTTTTCATCCGTGACGTCCGTCACGCCGCGCTTGAACTCTTCGGTCGTGATCTGCGTAGCTTCGCCGATCAGAGTGGTGAGCAGGTCAGCCTTCAGACGGTCGTTCAACTTGCGTGCCGCCAGTTGGTCAGCTTTGAGCTCGTCAAGCAAAGCCATATCGCTGTCCTTTCAATGCGCTCTGTCCGGTAGTTCTGTCATTCACGCCGTTCAAGCGCGGTCGCGCCGCCGGGATAGCGTAGCAGCCTCCCCGCAATATCCATGCGTCAAATCCGGGCGTCCGCGGAGTGGCAGGAAGCAGGCTCGCCCGATGCGCCGCCTCTCGTCCGGCGGGTTGTTCGAACGCCCCCGTTGCGACCATTGGGAAAACCTGCGGGGGCCGGTGAAGCACCGCGTCCAGAGAGTCTTAACAAGCTCTGTAGAAAATCGTCCGGAAAGCTGAGCGCTTGAGCGACCGGCAGTCAGATCCCGGATCCTCGGGGCAGTGAGAGTTTAGTATGACGAACATCGCCAACGTCGCCGCGGTCACCGCCAGCGGCAGTTACAAGGCCGGCGCCACGGTGACGTTGGCCGTCGACTTCGACGACGCGGTGCTCGTGGACACTACAGGGGGCGTGCCGACACTGTCGCTGAGCAGCGGCGGGGCGGCCACCTACCTAAGCGGCAGCGGCTCCTCGACCCTGACCTTCACCTATACGGTCGGCGCCGGCGAAACGAGCGCCGACCTGGACTACGCGTCGACCTCGGCGCTTGCGCTGAACGGCGCGGCGATCACCGACGCCGCGACTCACACAGCCGTCGTCCTGACGCTGGCCACGCCCGGCGCGGCCGGCTCGCTAGGCGCCAACGCCAACATCGTCATCGACACCGCCGCGCCCACGGTCACCGGCGCTACCGTGGTCTTTTCGGCGGACACCGGGCTCTCCGACACCGACCTGATCACGAACACGCCTTCGCAGTCGGTCAGCGGGAAGCTGACCGGCCCTCTGGGGACAGGGGAAACGGTTCTTGTGTCCTTCGACAACGGCCAGTCCTGGACAACGGCCACGGCGTCCGGGAGCACGTGGAACCTCCCGACGCCCGTCACCCTCGCAGGCAGCGACACGCTGAAGGTGCGGGTCGACGACGCCGCAGGCAATCAGGGCTCGGCGGCGTCCTTCGCCTATGTGCTCGACACCACCCAGCCGACGACGAGCATCTCGTCGCTCGCCTTTTCGGCTGACACGGGGACCTCCGGCTCCGACTTCATCACCAACACCGCCGCGCAGACGATCAGCGGCACGCTGTCAGCCAATCTCGCGGCGGGCGAGGAAGTTCAGGTCTCGACAGACAACGGCGCCTCCTGGGCCGCCGCCACCGCGACGGTGGGGTCGAACACATGGTTGCTCAGCGGCGTCACCCTCGCCCAAAGCAGCACGCTGCAGGCGCGGGTCGTCGATACGGCCGGCAATGAGGGGACGCGCCTCGCCCAGGCCTATGTGTACGATACGGTCGCGCCGACCGGCGTCAGCAGCCTGTCCTTTTCGAGCGACAGCGGCGCTTCCTCGACCGATTTCGTCACCAACGTTTCAGCGCAAACCATCAGCGGTGTTCTCAGCGGCGGGCTGGCGGCTGGAGACCGCGTATTGGGCTCGCTGGACGACGGCGACACCTGGGTCGACATCACCTCCAAGGTGAGCGGCACGACCTTGAGCTGGAACGGCGTCACGCTCGCCGGCAGCGGCGTCCTGAAGGTTCAGGTCGTCGATGTCGCAGGCAACGCCAGCACCGCTTTCACAGGCTATGTGCTCGACACGTCCGCCGCCGCGCCTTCCGCGCCGGACCTGAGCGCGGCGTCCGACACCGGCGCGTCGAGCACCGACAACATCACCAGCGACGCCACGCCCACCTTCACCGGCACGAGCGAGGCGAACGCGGCCGTTTCGTTGTTCGACACCGACGGAACGACCGTGCTGGGGACGGCGACCGCCGACGGCTCGGGAAACTGGTCGATCACGTCGAGCACCCTGGCGGCCGGCCAACACACGATCTCGGCCGCGATCACGGATCTTGCGGGAAACACGTCGCCCGCCGGGGCGGGTCTGCAGATCACCATCGAGGCGTCGACGCCTCCCGAACCGCCGCCGCCGTCGGTCGTCACCGTCGTGACACCGTCCGGCTCCCTGATCACCGGCGACGGCGTGGCCAATCTCATCGAATGGAGCGGAAGCGGCGCCGATACGATCGCCGGCGGCGCGGGGAACGACACCCTGATCGCGGGGCAGAACAACGACGTCCTGCAGGGCAATACCGGCGCCGACAGCATCTCCGCGGGGGCCGGCGCAGACATCGTCAGCGGCGGTCAAGGGGGTGACTTCCTGAACGGCAACCAGGGGAACGATCTGCTGTTCGGAGACCTCGGCGACGACGCCGTCTTCGGCGGCAAGGGCGACGATTTCGTCCACGGCAACGCGGGCGACGACGTGCTGCTGGGCGACCTCGGCGACGATACCGTTCTGGGCGGCCAGGGCGACGACCTCCTCCTCGGCGGCGACGGGGCCGACTACCTCTCCGGAGACAAGGGCGACGATGTCCTGATCGGCGGGGCGGACGCCGATATCTTCAGTTTCGTGAACGGGGCGGGCCGCGACGTCATTGCGGACTTCAGCCACGCGCAGGGCGATCACATCCGGCTGTCGGTCGCACAGGCGGCCGATTTCCAGGCCCTGTTCGGCAAGATGGCTATGGTGGGCGCCGATACGGTGATCAGCCTGGATGGCCTGACGATCGTCCTTGCCGGCGTCCCGATGAGCAGCCTCAACTCTGGCGACTTTCTGTTTTCCTAGCTCCGGCGACAGGGCGGCCCTTGCGCGACACGTTCCAGTGAACACCGCTGGGACGTCGCCGGCGGCGTAGCTCCGTCGTCTCAGCTGCGCCAACAGGAGACAAAGGGCCTCCGGCCTGGAAGCGGACGTAGCCGTCCGTCAGCCGCCAGCGCCGGCAAGGGCGCCGACAGCCTATGGTGAAGCCGGTCGTGCGCGGCCGGCGATTTCGCTATCCTCATCGGCACGCGCCTGCGGACGGGCTTTCAAGTTCGCGCTCTTGAGGGACTAGGCGATGAACCTTGAATATGGAGCGCTGACGGGCGCGATGGTGTTGGGCCTCGTGCATCTCACAGCGGCCTCGTTCGCCTATAAGGCGCAAGTCGGCAACGCCTATACGGTCGGCCCTCGCGACGCGGATCTGCCCCGGACCGGAATTGCGGGCCGCCTGGACCGGGCGCAGCGCAACTTCCTGGAAACGTTCCCGATCTTTGTGGCGGCGGTGCTGCTGCTGGGCCTGCGGGAGCGAACTGGGGGCTGGCTCAGTGAAGCCGGCGCGGCCCTCTATCTCTCGGGAAGGATCCTATTTCTGCCCCTATATGCGGCTGGCGTTCCATGGCTCCGCACGTTGAGCTGGAACGCCGCGACGCTGGGCCTGGTCATGGTGATCGCCGCACTGATCTGGCCGCTGTAACAGCCCCGGACGGGCGCGTGCACGCCGGCTCAGCCTGCCAGCCAAATGCCCCCCGAGGGCCCGGAGCTCGAATCCGTGACGCGTCTCGTCGAGGGCGCCGGACACGGTCTTGGCCTGGGCGGGGGAAACCGCCGCAGCCAGCGCAGCCGCCCGATCCGACGGTTTCGGCGCTCAGACCACCGCCAGCGTTCGATCCGGCCCGCGTCGATCGCCGTTGGCCGTGCTTTCCCACCGGTCTTCGCGGGCTCGCGCTTCAGTTCGTGCGTCTCGCATCTGCGCATTGATGGATTTGAGGGTCTCGAGCGCCAGCGACGCCGTCTGATCGACGGCCTGGTCTGCCCCCTCCCCCCCGGTGATCAGGCCAGCCCCTTGCCGATCAGGTTGACTGGAAGCCTCGACAAGCCGCCCAGTCGCGGCCGGTGTCGCGTTGGAGGCCGGGCCACCTGGCATGGGCAAGCTGATCCCGCGAAGCGCCAGGTGACGGCCATAGGTCTCCAAGGACCAATCGCCAACGCCGGCGACGCCGGCCAGCGAGACTGCGCTCCTGCCCTGAGCCATGGCGTTGAACGTGGCTCCGGCAAACGAAGCGGCGCTGGTGTCGATCCCCTGAAACCGGACAAGTTCGAACTTGGCGCCATCGAACTTGGTCCCAATCATCGATGGCCCGGCGCCTTGAACGTCCCGGTGGTCGGGCATGGTCCAGATCGTGGGGTCGCCGTTGAATTGGGCGCCGGAGAAGTCGAAGCCGCTGAAGTCGATGCCGTCGAGATTGACGTTATTGAAGCTGGCCGTCCTGGCCTCACGCACCAGTCCCGTCAGATCAGCGACGCTCAGGTTCGTGAACGAAAGGCCGACGCCGTTCAGCGAGCTGCCGGCGAACCGCGTCCCCGCGAGCGTCGTCGAGTTGATGCCTAGGTACTTCAAGGACGAATTGGTGAGCGCCGCGCCGCTCAGATCGCTTTCCGCGAAACTGAGCTTTCGGCCGGAGACGCCGTCGAAATTGGCGCCTTGAAGGTTCGAGGTGCGGAAGGCGAACACGTCGGCGTGCAGGTTCGAGAAGTCGGCGCCGACCGCCGAGGCCTGCCTGAACGCGACGCCTTGGAAATAGGCGTCTCGGAAGCTCGCCCCGTCCAGCCTGACGTTATTGGAGATCTGATACCGGTCGACATCCCAGACGGCGATGTGCTGCTTGTCTTCCTTCCCGATGAAGACGCGGTCGAAGTTCGCCTGCGAGAAATCCGCGCCGTCGAACGTCGTGTTGACCAGGGTCGCGCCGCTGAGATCCGCGCCGATCGCTGACACATTGTCGAGCTTGGCGTCCTTGAGCGTCGCGCCGGCGAGCTTGGCGCCGTCCAACCTGGCGCCGCTGAGGTCGAAACCGGAGAGATCGAGGCCCGAAAGATCCGCGCCGCTCAGGTCGGCGCCGCGCAGATCGACGTTCCGAAAATCGAACTGCCGCAGATCCTGGCCGCGCAGATCAGCGGCGCCAAGCGGCGGGGCGCTCTGCTCAACGACGAGGGCCGCCAGGGTGCTATCGGCCAGGGGCTCGGCGGCCGGCGCCGGAGGAGCGGCGGACGCCGCAGGGGCCGATGGCGCCGGCTCCGTCGTCGAGGTCGCATCGCGAACCTCGAGAGGCGGAACAACCGATGGCGAGACGGCAGCTGCAGCGGAGATCGTCGTCACGAGGCTACCCACCGTTCATCAGGGATCGACACTCTCGGACCTGGCATTTTGCCGGGCCGTATAATTCTAGGTTGTGCGACACCCATTAACGCACCCTAAATTTCCACCACCCCCGCGCGCATTCACGCCATCGCAACCCATGCGGCAACAGTATCCCCGACGCCTCGCGGTCGAGCTATGGCGATCCGTCGGGCGCCGCCCGGGGCCTGTTCAGGGGGACGAAGCTGTGGCTCGCACGACGTTCGGGGAGAGTATTGGCCGCAGCCGGCCGCTGTTCCTCGTCCTGATCCTGGTCGGTTGCCTGGTCGCGGGCACATCGGCCGTGCGCTTCCAGGCGCCTGAGCTGCTCGGAAAGCAGAAGGTGCTGACCGATTTCGACGCCTTCCATATCGCGGGCCGATTGGCGCTCGAGGGCCGAGTGTCGGAGGCCTATCACGCGGTTTCGATGGTGGCCGCCCAAGAGGAGATGACCGGCACCGTCAGCTTCATGCCCTGGACCTATCCGCCCCCCTTCACGCTAGCGATGGAAGGCCTGGCGACCTTGCCGATCGGCGTGGCGTTCCTGTTGTTCGCGACGGCGAGCTGCGCCTTCTACCTCTGGGTGCTGCGACGGATCGCCGGGCCCTGGCTGCCGGGGGTGGCGGCCGCCGTCGCCCCGGCGATCATCCTCAACCTGGGCACCGGGCAGAACGGTTTCCTGATCGCGGGCCTGATCGGCGCGTTCCTGCTGGCGTTTCGCGACAACCGGCGGCTGGCCGGGCTGCCGCTCGGGCTGCTCATCATCAAGCCGCATCTCGCCGTGGCCGTCGGCCTGCTCGTGCTGATGCGCCGCCGATGGTCGGTGGCGGTCATCGCCGGGGTGGTCGCACTCGCCCTGCTGGCGATCTCCACGGCGGTCTACGGCCTGTCGATCTGGACCGATTTCCGCGACGCCGTGGGCGAGGCCGGCCGCTACCTCGCGGCAGGGTATTATCCGCTTTTCCGCATGAACTCGGTCTATGCCGCCGCCCATGGTCTCGGCGCCGCCCCGGCGGCGGCCATGGCGCTCCAGGCGGTGAGCGCGATCGTGTCGCTGGGGATCCTGGGCCTGGCCTGCGTCAAGGGCGTGGCGTTCAACCGCCTGGCCGCCCTGGCCTGCGCGGCGAGCGTCTGCGTGAGCCCGTACGGCTACGACTATGACCTGACGGTGCTCGGGGTGGGGATCGCCTTCATTTTCCCCGAGCTCGTCCAGCGCAGCGGAAATCGACAGTTCCTGGCCTGGTTCGCCCTGGCGTGGCTGGCTTGCGGATACGGCATGGCCTGGGCGATTGCGGCCAGCGACGTCAGCTCCAGCGTCGAACTCGGTGAAGGCACGGCGGGATTGTCCCTCATCGCGCCGCTGCTCTGGCTGGTGTTCTGGCTGACCTATCGCATCCTCACCCGACCGCAGGCGGACGAGGCGGCTGGGAGCGAGCCCGCGCGCCCTTCACTCCAGGCGGCGGAATAGCCCGCGCCGCCCGCGCCCGTCAGGACGCCGGGGGCGAGGCGAATTTCCGCAGCAGGTCCTGCTTGAACAGCTTGCCGGTGTCGTGGCGAGGAAGCTGGGCCTCGAAAACCAGGCGCTTAGGGGTCTTCACCGGGCCGAGCCGGGTCCGCACGAAGCCGAGCAGGTCCTCGGCGGTCGCGGCGTCGGGCGGCACGCCAGGCGCCAGTTCGACCACCGCCATGGCCGCCTGGCCAAGATCTTCGCTGGGGGCCCCGATGACCGCGGCGTCGCGCACGGCGGGGTGCTCGAGCAGCACGGCCTCGATCTCCTGCGGATAGATGTTCACGCCGCCGGAGATGATCGTGAAGTGCCGCCGGTCGGTCAGGTAGAGGTAGCCGTCGGCGTCGAGGTAGCCGATGTCGCCGTAGGTCCGCCAGCCTTGCGGGCTCTGCGCGCCGGCGGTCTTGGCCGGATCGCGCCAGTACTCGAAGCGGTTGTCGCCCGAGAAGTAGACGTCGCCGACCGCTCCGGCCGGCAGTTCGGCGCCGTCCGGTCCCAGCACGTGCGCGTTCGCCGCGCGGCCGACCGAGCCCGGGTGCGCCAGCCACTCCTGGGAGCTGATGCGTACGAAGCCGACGCCCTCGCTGCCGGAATAGTATTCGTCCAGGATCGGGCCCCACCAATCGATCATCGCCCGCTTCACGTGCTGCGGGCATGGGGCTGCGCCATGTATGGCGCACCGCTGCGAGGAGAGGTCGGCCTGCTGGCGGCCGGACGCCGGAAGCCGGAGCATCCGGTGGAACATGGTCGGCACCCACAGACCGTGGGTGCACCGGTGAGCCTGCAGGTCGACGAGCGCCTCCCCTGCATCGAAACGCTCGGGCAGGACGACCGTCGCGCCGCTGTGCAGGGCGGCGGTGACGTAGCGATGCGGGGCGGCGTGATAGAGCGGGCTGGGCGAATAGAGGACCGAGCCCTCGCCCAGCCCGTAGCCACGGGCCACGCCCACCGAGGTGGGGTCAGCGGCGTCGAAGGCCCGGTCCGGCAGCGGCTTGCGCACCCCCTTGGGGCGGCCGGTGGTGCCCGAACTGTAGAGCATGACCGCGCCGCAGGACGGCTGGTCGGGCACAGTCGCCGGCTGCCCGGCGGTCAGGGCCGCCCAGTCCGCCACGCCGTCCAGCGCCAGATCAAGACCGAACACTGGAGCGGCGAGCCCGTTCAGGGGCGCCTCCGCCGTCAGCGCGAAGCAGCCCGCCGAGATCACCAGCGCCTGGGCCTGGGAGTCGGCGACGATGTAGGTCAGGTCGTCCGCCGACAGCTTGGTCGACAACAACACATAGTAGACGCCGATGCGTTGGGCGCCGAGGACGGCGGCCAGCCATTCCGGACGGTTGGTGATCGAAAGCGCGATGCAGTCGCCGCGCTGTAGACCGATCGCGCGCATCGCATGCGCCGCGCGATTGGCGGCCGCGTCCAGTTCGGCGAAGCTCAGCGCCTGGCCCGAGCCAGGAAAGATCGCCGCGACGGCGTCGGGCCTGGCCCGCGCGACCTTGCTCAAATGCGACACGTGGCGCCCTCCCTGCCCCGCCGCACGGGCCCCGTCTTCATGCAAACGCCCGCGTGTTCAGCCCGGCCAGGGCGGCGCGGTACTCGGCCTCGAGCCTGTCGACGATCTCGGCGACGCTGGAGACCTGCTTGATCGAGCCGCAGCCATGGCCGGCTCCGCGGATGTCGCGCCAGACCTTCACCTCGCCGTCGGCGCCGCGCTTGTACTTGGCGGTGGCCTCGCTGGGGGTCGGCAGGTTGTTCACGTCCAGGCCGGCGTTGGTCAGGGTGACCTTCAGGTAGTTGCCGTAGATGCCGGTGAAAATGTTCGTGTAGATGATGTCGTCGGCGTCGCTCTGCAGGATTTCGGCCTTGTGCTCCGGCGAGGTGGCCGACTCCGTCGCGGCCAGGAACCGGGTGCCCAGATAGGCCATGTCCGCGCCCATCGCCTGGGCGGCCAGGACGTCCGAACCGGTGCTCATCGCGCCCGACAGCAGAATGGTCCCATCGAAGAATTCGCGCACCTGATTGACCAGGGCGAAGGGACTGCGGTCGCCGCCCTGCCCGCCGGCCCCGGCCGCCACCAGGATCAGTCCGTCGACCCCGGCCTGCGCGGCCTTGCGCGCATGGCGCAGGTTGGTCACGTCGTGGAACACCAGCCCCTGGTAACCGTGGACCTCCTGGATGATCTCGGCCGGCGGCGCGCGCAGGCTGGTAGTGATCAGCGGGACCTGTTCGCGCACGATGGTGGCGAGGTCGGCCTGCCAGCGGTCGTTGAGCGGGCTCATGACCTGGTTGACCGCGAAGGGCGCGACCGGCGCGTCGCCGCCGTCGGCCTCGGCCGCGGCGAGCCGCTCGCGGATTTCGGCGATCCAGTCGGCCAGTTCGGACTGCGGACGGGCGTTGAGCGCGGGAAACGACCCGATGACGCCGGCCTTGCACTGGGCCACCACCAGGTCGCGGCTGGAGGCGATGAACATCGGCGCGCCGACCACCGGAAGGCGAAGCTTGTCCTTGAACTGAACGGGAATTCCCACGCCGGCCTCTTTTCAGATTTGCTTGTTTCGCTGGCCGCGGACTGTGTGGCGTCGGTCGGCAGTGGACAAACGAGAACGCCGCGGGGCAGATGAGCCAAATTCATCTGAAGCCCGGCATCCATGCCCCCGCCTTTCCACCTGATCCTGACCATCGAAGCGGTGACCCGGCTGGGCAGCTTCAAGCTGGCGGCCGACGAGCTGCTGATCACCGCCTCGGCCGTCAGCCACCGGGTGCGCAAGCTGGAGGCCCTGCTCGGCCACCGGCTGTTCGAGCGGCTGGGCCAGGGCATCCGGCCGACCGAGGGCGCGCTGCGCCTGTCTGCGATCGTCGGCCGGGCCAAGGGCGAGGTCGACCGGGCCTGGCGCGAACTGGCGGCCGACACGGCGCAGGCCAGCGTGCGGGTGTCGTGCCTGGCCGCCTTCGCCGGCAACTACCTGCTGGACGACGTCGCCGACCTGCAACAGCGGTTTCCGCAGGTCGAGCTCAACCTCGCCACCGCCTTCTTCAAGGGCTCGCCCCGCGAGCTGCTGAACGACGTGGTGATCAGCTGCGGGCCCGATCCCGGCCCGGAGTGGATGACGCGGCCGTTGCTGCCGCTGGAGATGCGGGCCGTGATCGCGCCGGGGTCGGCGGCTGGCTTCATCATCGGGAACCGGCTGAAGGGCCCGCTGCTGAGCTACGGCGGCGACACCACGAGCTGGCCGAGGATCGCCGCGATCCTGGGGCTGGAGCTTCACGGCGAGGCGAAGGTCATCACCCTGGACTCGGTCGAAGCGGCCTGCACGGCGGCCGAACGCGGGGTCGGGGTCGCGCTGGCCCCGGTCGCCACCGCCCAGCGACTGGCGCAGGCGGGCCGCGTGGAGCTGCTGGGGCCGCCGATCCGCTCGGGCCTGACCTACTGGATCGCGGTCAAGCGCGACCTGCACGACTCGCCGATGGTCGAGCGGTTCCGCCGTTGGCTGACGGCGCGGCTGAGCGAGACCGCCGACTAGGTCTTTGCCTGCACCGGACGGGCGAGCGCCGCGCCGCCCTGACGAATGGCCAGGGCAAGCGCGGCGAGGATAGCCAGGGCGGCGGCGATCACCGCGGCCGGCCAGCCGAGCAGCGAGACGATGGGACCGCCGGCCGCCGCCCCGAGGCTGCCGCCGACGAAGTAGATGACCATGTATGTGCTGTTCATCTGCGCCGGCCGCAGCGGGTCCATGCTGAGCACCCGGCGCTGGTTGGCGACCTGGGCGGCGAAGAGGCCGGCGTCGAACAGCGCCAGGGCGGCCAGCAACAGCGGCGCAGAGCCGAGGGCGGGCCACATCGCCACGGTGCAGACCAGCGCCGTCAGCAGGCCCGCCAGGACGATCGGGCGGCTTCCGAAGCGGTCAGCCATGCGTCCCGCGGCAGGGGTTACGAGCATGCCGGCGATCCCGGCCAGGGAGTAGAGGCCGACCACCGTCGGCGACAACCCGTGCGGCGGCAGGGAGAGCGCCAGCGAGACCCCGACCCAGATCAGGCTGAAGGCGAAGAACCAGAGCCCGCCGGCCACGGCCGCGCCCAGGAGATCCGGCCGCGCGCGCAGCAGGCCGGGCGTCGACAGCAACCCCGACAACCAAGATCCAGGCGCGCGGATGACGCCGCGCGGCAGCACCGCGCGGCCGACCCCGGCGCAGGCCAGGCAGGCGGCCGCCACGAGCAACAGCATGGCGCGCCAGCCGACGAGGTCGGTGAGGCCGCCGCCGAGCATGCGGCCGAGCAGGATCCCCGCCGAGATGCCGGCGGTGACGACGCCCAGGGCGCGCCCCTGACGGTCGGCCGGCGAGTGCTTGGCGGCCAAGGTGCTCATCTGCGCGCCGGTGCTCGCGCAGATCCCCGAAAGCAGCAGGCCTGCTCCGAACACGAAGACCGAGGTCGCCACGGCGGCCAGGCCCAGCGCGCCGGCCAGGGCCGCGAGCTGGGCGGAAACCAGCTTGTGGGGCCGCACCCGGTCGACCAGCGGCACCAGCAGCGCCAGCCCCAGCAGGTAACCGACGATCGGCAGCCCCGCCGCGGCGCTGGTCGAGGCCAGCGACGCCCCCAGGTCCGCGGCGATGACGCCGAGTTCGGGCTGCACGGTGTAGCTTGTCGAGGTCGCCACGGCGGCCGCGAGCGCCAGGAACAGCGTCGTCCCGGCGGCCAGATGTTGTTGCGGAGTATCGATCGTTGATTGGGTCATGGCCGCAGAATTGGCGACCGCGAGCCCGACGTCTGGCGCAATCCGGACCCGAACCGAAAGCTTGGTCGGGAGCGTCTAACGCGCCAGGACGACGTGGGTAGCGTGCTCGCCGGGCTGGTGCGCGGAGACGCGGAAGCCGAGGGCCAGCAGGTCGATGCCGGCGAGCAGCGCCTCGCCCTGGCCGAGCACGACCGGCGACAGGGCCAGGTGCATTTCGTCGATTGCGCCGGCGCGAAGGTACTGACGCACCGTCTCGACCCCGCCGCCGATCTTGACGTCGAGGTCGCCGGCCGCCGCCCTCGCCTGCTCCAGCGCCGCCTCGATCCCGTCGGTGACGAAAATGAAGGTCGTGCCGCCGGCCATCTCGATGGGGTCGCGCCTGTGGTGGGTGAGGACGAAGGTCGGGGCGTGATAGGGCGGATCATCGCCCCACCAGCCCGTCCAGGCCTCGTCCGGCCAAGGCCCGCGGACCGGACCGAACATGTTGCGTCCCAGGATGAAGGCGCCGAAGCCGCGCATGGCGCGGTCGGCATAGGCCTGGTCGACGCCCTCGGAGCCGCCCGGCTGGCCGATCATCGACTGGAAGAAGCGGGTCCCGAACAGCCATCGGTGCAATTCCTCCCCGCGCCGGCCGAGGGGATGGTCCAGGCTCTGGCCGGGGCCGGCGCCGAAGCCGTCGAGCGAGATTGAAAAGCCCCCTACGCGCACTCGCGACATCGCCGCCTCCGCCGTTTCGCCGTCCGCCGACATGGCCGGGCCATCCTAGGACGCTGGACGGCGGCGTGTCCCGACAGGCCGCCCGACGCTATGCTGGCCCCATGAGCATCCAGAGACTGCAAACTGCGCCAGGCGACGTCCTGGTCGTCATCGACCCGCAGGTCGACTTCTGCCCCGGCGGGGCGCTGGCGGTGGCCGGCGGCGATGAGATCATGCCGCTGATCAATCAGATCGCGGCGCGGTTCGAGCATGTGGTGATCACCCAGGACTGGCATCCGCGCGACCAGATCTCGTTCGCGTCCAACCATCCGGGGGGCGCGCCGTTCAGCGTCATCGAGGTCGCCTATGGGCCCCAGACCCTGTGGCCGGACCATTGCGTGCAGGGCAGTCCCGGCGCGCAGCTGCATCCGGCGCTCGACACGCCGCACGCCGAGCTGATCCTGCGCAAAGGGTTCCACCCGGCCGTCGACAGCTATTCGGCGTTCTTCGAGAACGACAAGGTTACGGCGACCGGCCTCTCCGGTTATCTGCGCCAGCGCGGGTTCAAGCGTTGCGTCTTCGTCGGCCTGGCGCTGGACTTCTGCGTCCGCTACTCGGCCGAGGATGCGATCGCCGAGGGCTTCGAGGCGGTGGTGATCCCGCAGGCGAGCCGGGCCATCGACCTGGACGGATCGGCGGCCGCGGCGATGGCCTCGTTCGCGGCGCTGGGCGTCGCCCTCGCCGCGCCCTGAAGCTTCAGGGCCGCCGGCCCATGCGCGCATAGGCCTGGCGCGGGATCGGCCCCGGCGCCAGCCGCGCGGCGCGGCCGAGCGCCGACAGGATGACCCTGGCCGCGGCCAGGCGCGACGGATGGGGCGTTAGCCCCAGCTGGGCGCCGAGGCCCGGCGGCAGCAGGTCGATGCTGGCCTCGACCACCAGCGGCTGCAGGGCGCGGCCGAGCGCGCCCATCGGCGAGGTGCGGCGCACGATGCCGAGGAACTCGTCGATGATCGGGTGATGCACGAGGCCGGGCCGCATGGCCTGCATCGCCTCGGCGACCGCCGCGGCGGAGGCCGCCGGACGGCGCGCGCCGAACGCGCGGCCGACGGCGCCGCCCTCGGCGTAGTAGCGGTCCTGGTCGGCGCGGCTGATCTGCGGGTCGACATAGCGCCGATAGGCGTTGAGGAAACCGTAGGCGGCGGTCAGGTGCACCCAGTCGGCCAGGTCCGGGTCAAGGGCGTGGTAGTCCTGGCCCTCGGGCGTGCGGCCGCTGACCTTTTCGTGCATGCGGGTGACCATGGCGATGCGGGCCTGCGCCTCGGCGCGGGGCGCATAGGTGGTGATCATGGTCGCCTCGCCGGTGCGGCGCATGCGGGTCAGCGGGTCGCGGGCGAAGATCGAGTGCTCCCACACACCGGTGCGGACCCGCGGTTCGGCCAGTTCGAGGATCACCGCCGCCACCCCGCCGATCGCCAGGGCGATAGGGTTGGCGTGCACCCGCCAGGCGACCGAGTCGGGGCCATAGAGGCCCGGGTCGCCCTTCGGCTGCGAATAGTCGACCCGCGAGGGCCCGAAGATCCGCCGGTCGAGCACGCCGGCCAAGCCGGCGCCGGGCGCCTCCAGCGCCGCCCGTGTGGAAGTGTCGTGAGCCATCTCGCCTCGCGTCCGCCTGGCCCCAGCCTAGCGAAGGGCTAAACGGTCGAACAACCTGACGGTTCTGCCAGGGTGGTCACGCCACCTTGGACTGCGGCGGTTCGGCTTGCTGCTCCTGCCATTCGGCGCGCAGGTCGTGGCTGGTCTGGCGGCTGGCGTCGTGGCTCCAGCCCGGCGGGCCGAACAGGTAGCCGAGCGCATGGCGCGGATGGCGGGCGACGTCCGCCAGCATCCCCGCCCACTCGTGAAACGCCACTCGCAGGATATTGAAATCGCCGAGGTTCTTGACGATGCCATAGCGGCAAGGCTCCTCGTCCAGCTCGGGCTGGAAGGTGCCGAACAGCTTGTCCCAGACGATCAGGACGCCGGCGTAGTTGCGGTCCAGATAGCGCGGGTTGCGGGCATGGTGGACGCGGTGGTGCGACGGGGTGTTGAACACCGCCTCGAACCAGCGCGGCATCCTTCCGATCGCCTCGGTGTGGATCCAGAACTGGTAGACCAGGCTGATCCCCTTCTGAATCGCGATCATCGCCGGCGGGAAGCCGAGGAAGGCCAGCGGCAGCCATAGCGCCCAGGTTCCGGCGACCCCGCCGGTCCAGGTCTGCCGCAGGGCCGTCGACAGGTTGTAGTGCTGGGACGAGTGATGGTTGACGTGCGCCGCCCACCAGAACCGGCGCTCGTGGCTGAGCCGGTGGAACCAGTAGTAGGTCAGGTCCTCGAGCAGGAAGATCGCCGCCCAGGCCCAGATCGCGGTCATCGGGATGTCGAACAGCCGGTGCTGGTAGACGAACAGCGTGGCGGCGACGACCAAGCCGCCGGTCAGGACTCCGGCGAGCGTGCTGCCCAGCCCCATGACCAGGGAGGCGGCGGTGTCCTTGGCTTCGTAGTGGGTGCGGGTGCGGCCCATGCGCGCCAGCACCACCTCCAGGATGATCGCCAGGATGAAGAACGGCGTCGCCAGGGTGACGGGATCGAGGCTCATGCGGCGCGGCGATCCTTGTCCGGGCCCGGGGCCGGCGGCCAGTTCTGCAGCGCCAGCCGCGCCAGCGGCGCGGCGACGTCGGACAGGTCGAGCCGCACGACCCCGTCACGGAACGAAGACGCCACCGCCTGGGTCCAGGGGATATGGCGGGCGACATAGCCGTCGCCGACCTCGCACAGCACCAGGGCGGCCGCGCCGGACTTGGCCAGGGCGCCGCGGCCGTCGACCGCGACCCAGATGCGCTCGATCGGGCGGCCGGGGAACTCCTGCGCGAGCAGGTCGAGAGCCTTGGCGTCGGTCAGCGGCGTCATCGGCTTGGCGATCTTGGCCCAGGCGGCCAGCCCCACCAGCAGGGCGATCGCCCCCGCCGACGCAGCGAACTGCACGAAGAATGCTTGCGACACTTGCGGTCCTCCCCGCCGGCAGGGTCCGCCCGCCGAACGAGACCGTCAAGTGACAGCCTATCTAGGCGCGTGGCTTCGCAAGCAGCGGCGGCGCCCCGGCCGCAACGCGGCGACGCAAGACCTCGCGGGCGACCAGGCCGACGATCACCAAGCCGCCCAGGGTGATGGCGGCGATGGTGGTGAGGTGCGCCTCGCCCAGGGCTTCGAGTTCGGCCAGACCTTTGGCGGCGAAATAGCCGGGCGCGAGGATGGCCAGCACCCAGATCGCCGCCGACACCGCATTGGCTAACTGGAAGGTCCGGCGGCGCATCTGCAGCAGTCCGGCGACCAGCGGCACGAAGGCGCGCAGCGGGCCGAAGAACCGGCCGATGAAGATCGAGGCCGCGCCGTAGCGACGGTTGAACAGCCGCGTGCGGGCGACCTTGCGGCGGTGACCGCGGAACATCGGGTGACGCAGGGCGCGCGGGCCGAGCCGGCGGCCCAGCTCGAACGAGACCGCATCGCCGACGATCGCGCCGGCGACGCACCAGAGCACCACCTGGACCGGATCGAGCACACCGGCGGCGATCAGGCCGCCGGCCATCACCATCAGGGCGGTGGCCGGAATGAAGGCGCCGATCAGGACCAGCGACTCCAGCAGCGTGACGACGCCCAGCACAAGGCCGGCCCAGGCGGCGTGCCGGGCGATGAAATCTGCGAGACTCTGAATGAACGCTTCCATGGGAGAAGCCCGATATGGGCCTGCTCGCCCCCCCGCGCGAGGGGGCGCAAGGCCGCGGCCGGCAAGTTTTTCAGCTTGTGGCGCGGATGCCGCAGATGACGGCGCCGAACGTCATTTGTTCTTGCTTTGTTTCATCTACACGCTATGCTGGCGGGATGCATGAATCCACCGAGACCGAGCGCCCGCGCAACCGCGCGGCGACGCCGTTCTGCGAGGCGACCGCCGCGCAGATCTGCAGCCGCGTCGCGGCCGGCGAAAGCCTGCGGGCGATCTGCAAGCCGCGCGACATGCCGGGCGCGGCGACCGTGCACCGCTGGGCCGCGGTGCGGCCGGCGTTCGGAACGGCGCTGCGGCAGGCGCAAGCCGAAGCGCAGGCCGGGCGGCGGGACGCCTATCGCGCCAAGGCGGCCGACCGCGCCTGGAAGCGCGCCCGCCCCTGGGCGCGGCCGGATGCGTATCGGGCCGAGGTCGGCGAGGAGATCTGCCGCCGGCTGGCCAGCGGGCGCAGCCTGCTGGAGATCTGCGGCGAGGACGACATGCCGGTCACCGGCACGGTCTATGAGTGGCTGCGCGCGCACGACGACTTCGCCGCCATGTACCGGCAGGCCCGCCGGATGCAGGCCGAGATGCTGGCGGACCTGGCCTGGGCCATCGCCCGCGAGGCCCGCGAGGACGAGGTCAAGGTCGCGCGGCTGCAGTTCGACGTGCTGCGCTGGCGGGCCGCGCGGCTGGCGCCCAAGGCCTATCGCGAGGAGGACGAGCCCCGGCAGGGCGGCCTTGAGGTCTATCTGCAGGACTTCACCAGCGGGGCGATCCTGGCCGGGCCGATCTGGTCGGGTCCGGGCGCCTAGCCCCCTGCCCTCGCCGCCCCGTTACGAGCTCGCAGGCGCCCCTTCAGTGAAACTTCACGCGGTTTTCTGGGTTTCTGGGGTGGCGAAACGTCACGGGAGCACTATCTCTGCTCGCATCGGAAGCGAGCCAGCGAGCGACGCACATGTGTCGATGTCATCTTAAACAGGGCCGAATGCCGGCCTGACCTCGCCCAGCCGGGGCCATGCAATGGCCGCCTGCATGCTCGATCGTGACGCCTAGTACGGGCGTTACGAACCCCGAAAAATCAGTAGCGTAAAAAAGGAGCTCACATGGCTCTGCAAATTCTTGTCGCGCCCGCCGGTGAAGGCTGGGCCGTTCGTTCCGAAGCTTTCGACA
This sequence comes from Phenylobacterium sp. 58.2.17, assembly GCF_026411515.1. Lineage (NCBI taxonomy): Bacteria > Pseudomonadati > Pseudomonadota > Alphaproteobacteria > Caulobacterales > Caulobacteraceae > Phenylobacterium > Phenylobacterium sp. 58.2.17. Next base: position 60,532 of record NZ_JAPMTQ010000020.1, read on the forward strand.
ACGAACTTATCTTCGAGGCCGGGGGACGCGCCGAAGCCGCCGCCCGGGCCCTGGCCGACCGCTATGCGCGCTCGGGAAGCGCCGCCGAGGTGAGCATCTTCCTGCGCAACGGCGACCTGGCCGGACGCTTTCTCCATAGCGCGGCCGCCTGACGGCGGCGCGAAAAGCAAGCGACCATGAAAAAGGGCCGCCCCCGCAAGGAGGCGGCCCTTTCCATTCGGGCTAGATGCGCAGGTTAGAACTTGCGCACGTAGCCGACCGACCAGACGTCGGCCTTGCCAGCGTCATCCTCGAAATCGTGACGGGTGTAGTCGGCGCGTACGCCGTTCTTGTCGTCGAGGAAGTACTGGCCGCCGACGCCGTAGTTCCAGCTGTTGCCGTCGGCCTTGGCGATCGCGCCGGGGACCGAGACCTTGCCCTCGGTCTTGCCGTAGCCGACGCGGGCGTAGAGGTCGGCGTTCGGGGCCACCGGCAGGAAGCCGACGCCGTAGATGGCGGCCTGGTTCTTCAGCTGAGCCTTGCCGTTGACGCCGCCGATCGAGACGTCGTCCTTCTTCACGCCGAAGCCGAGTTCGCCCTCGACGCCGAGATATTGGTTGAAGCGGGCGCCCAGCCGACCCTGGATCGGGGGGGGGGGGGGGGCGGGGCGGGCGGGGGGGGGGGGGGGGGGGGGGGGGGGGGGGGGGGGGGGGGGGGGGGGGGG
>NZ_JAPMTQ010000021.1:0-59023 GCF_026411515.1 Phenylobacterium sp. 58.2.17
TGCATGCCGCGGCGGTGATCGTCGCCTACCTGGCGGCCAAGCTGGGCGCCCTGACCGCGGCAGGCGTGCTCGGCGTCTCCTGGCTGCTGGCCTTCGGGCACGGCGTCTATCAGGGCCTGGACCAGCCCGCGCTGCTCGGCGTGATCGTCTGGCTCTGCGCCCTGGTGCTGTGGCCGCTGGCCCAGCCGGCCGAGGACCAGAAGGGCGCGCGGATGTCGGCCATGGCGGTCGTCCTGCTCGGCGTCGTCGCGGTCGCCGTGGTGCGGCTCGATCCGCCCTGGACCGCCCGCCATCCCCAGGCGACCCACGTCGCCTACTATCTGGACCGCGAACAGGGCCGCGCCCTGCGGTTCAGCGACGCCCCCGCCCTGCCGGCCTGGACTCGCGCCGTGCTGGGCGCCGATGGCGGCGCGGTCGAACGCGTCAAGCTGCCGGGCCTGCGCCGCAGCGAGGTTTGGGCGGCTCGCGCCGCACCGGTCGCGATCCCGCCCGGCGGGGTGGAGTTCACCCGCCAGCCAGACGGCGGCCATCGCCTGCACATCGCCGCGCCCGGCGCACGCACGGTGATGCTGCGGCTGGACACCAAAGCCAGGTTGGAAAGTGCAGCCATCAACGGCCATCCGATCAAGCCGCCCGCCGGCGGCGCGGCGCGGATCATGTGGGAGGCGCCGACCGAGGGCCTCACCCTGACCTTCCACGCCCCCAGCCCAGGGACGATCGAGATCGGCCATGCCGCCGTGATCGACCAATGGCCGGCGGATGCGAAGCCCTTGCCCGCTCGCCCCGCCGACCTGATGGCCTCCGGAACCTCGGGCGCCACCATCGTCGGCGGCGCCCGCAGGTTCACTTGGTAGGGCGCCCTACTTCTCGAAGGCGGCCGTGATCTTCAGGTCGACCTCGTCGCCGACCACCGGCAGGGCGTAGCCCAGGCCGAAATCGCTGCGCTTGATCTTGGCGGTGGCCTCGAAGCCGACGGTGGCCGCCTTGCTCATCGGGTTGGTCCCGGCGCCGGTCAGCTTGGCGTCGAGGGTCACCGGCTTGGTCACGCCCTTCAGGGTCAGGTCGCCGTTGATCTTGGCGGTTTGGCCGTCGACGACGACCGAGGTCGAGACGAACTTGGCGGTCGGGAACTTCTCGACGTCGAGCAGGTCCTTGCTGGCCAGGTGCTTGGTAAAGCCCGGCGAGGTTGTCGTCGAACCCGACATCGGGATGTCGATCACCACCTTGGCGGCCGAGGGATTGGCCGGGTCGAGGGTCAGGCTGCCGGTCATTTCGCCGAACATGCCATAGAGCACCGAGAAGCCCATGTGGTTCAGCGACCAGACGACCTGGGTGTGGTGGCCGTCGACCTTGTAGGTCGCCGCGGCGATCCGCGAGGTGTCGGCCGCGCCGGGCATCTGGGCGAAGGCCGGGGTAGCGATCACAATCGCCAGGCTCGCGGCCGCGAGAAGCTTCTTCATCGTCTGCAGTTCTCCGAAGTGGATGTGGCCCAGATCGGACCTAGATCGAACCACGCCCACGATCCGTCAAGGACAGCGCGCCGATTTCACAAGTCCGCCACGGGTCTGGCGCTGCGGCCGGCGAACGCGCTATTGCCAAGGCCAGTTCGCTTGCAAGCCCCGGAGAACGTCGCATGACCGCTCAGGACGAGATCGTCATCTACCACAACCCGGCCTGCGGGACTTCGCGCAACACACTGGCCCTGCTGCGCGAAAAGGGCTTCGACCCCAAGATCGTCGAGTACCTTAAGGAAGGCTGGACCAAGGACCAGCTGATCGCCCTGGCGGCCAGGATGGGCGTCTCCCCCCGCGAGTTCCTGCGCGAGCGCGGGACCAAGGCCGTCGAGCTCGGCCTGACCGACCCGACCACCTCCGACGAGGCCATCGTGGCCGCCATGATCCTCGATCCGATCCTGGTGAATCGCCCTATCGTCTCGACCCCGAAGGGTGCGGCGCTGTGCCGTCCTGCCGAACTGGTCCTCGGTCTGCTCTAACCGGAGCCGTGGGGGTCGCCGGATTGGTTACCGGCGATTAACCATATCGGTAGAGAACGGTTAAGCCGTTCGCCAGCTACGACGCAGCTATTCGCATGGCCGCCAGGCCGTGTGGCATCGCGAGTACGGGGGCACGATGCAAGAGTTCGATCCACGACGTCCGACCTTTCGGCTGACACCGCGCCTGGCCATCGGCGCCGCAGGCGTCGCCGCCCTGGCGCTGGGCTGGAAGCTCACCACCGACCAGGCTGCGGCCCCGGCCAAGGCCCCGCTCGATCCGGCCGCGATCACCGCCCTGCAGCACGCGGCCTTCACCCAGTCCGAGGCCCAGCCCGGTTTCGGCCGGCCCCAGAGCGTCCCGGTCAAGGTGCTGCCCGGCGAGACGCTGGAGTCCGCCGTCGAGCGCGCCGGCGTGCCGCGCGACGAGGCGCGCCGGGCCGTCGAGACCCTGGCCGAGGCCATGGACACCGTGCACATCAAGGCCGGCATGGCCTTCGACGCCGCCGTCGCCAGGCCTCGCGGCGAACGCGGTCCGGCGCGTCTGGTCGGCCTGTCGCTGCGCACCGGTCCGGCCCAGTCCATCACCCTCTCGCGCACCTTCGACGGCGCCCTGCGCCTGCGCGAGATGGAGGAGAAGATCCGCGACGAGGAGATGGTCGCGCGCGGCGAGATCACCGGCTCGCTCTACGAGAGCGCCTCGCGCATCGGGGCCAGCCCCTCGGTCGTCGCAGGCATGGTCAAGCTGTTCTCCCACAAGGTCGACTTCGACCGCGACCTGAAGGCCGGCGACGAGTTCACCATGGTCTTCGACCGCAAGGTCACCGAAAGCGGCCGAACCATCGAGACCGGCGACCTGGAATACGCCCAGATCAAGGGCGTACAGTTCTACCGTTTCGAGCGCGCCAACGGCGACGTCCAGTACTTCGACGAGACCGGCAAGAACATCAAAGGCTTCCTGCTGCGCACCCCGGTCGACAACGCCCGCATGACAAGCCGCTTCGGCATGCGCCGCCATCCGATCCTGGGCTACAACCGCATGCACCAGGGCATCGACTTCGGGGCCGGGACCGGCACCCCGGTGCTGGCCGCCGGCGACGGCGTGGTGGTCGAGGCCCGCCGCTGGGGCGGCTATGGCAACTGGGTGCGCGTCCGCCACTCGGGCGGGTTCGAAACCGGCTACGCGCACCTCTCGCGCTTCGGCAAGGGCATCAAGGCCGGCGCCCGCATCAGCCAGGGCCAGGTCCTCGCCTATGTCGGCTCGACCGGCGCCTCGACCGGGCCCCACCTGCACTACGAGATCTGGCAGCACGGCAAGCGCGTGAACCCGATCGGCGCCAAGGTGCCCCAGGGCACGGTGCTGGCCGGCGCCGAACTGGCCGCCTTCCGCGCCCAGAAGGCCCGCATCGACGCTCTGGTCCGCGACCAGGGCGCCGACGAAGCGCCCGCCCGCCTGGCGGTCGCCGACACGGAAGCGGCCCCGGCCCTGCGACGCTAGGTTGTCCCAAGGGAAGCCGCTACGCGGCTTCCAACCGGCCCTCCTGCGCACTAATGTGGCAGATCGAACCCTGTTCGCGCGGAGAGTCGCCTTGACTGCAGCCGTCAAACCCAAGCCCCGGGCGCGCTACGCCGCCAAGCGCGACGCCATCATGGCGGCCGCGACCCAGGTGTTCGCCGATCAGGGGATGAGCGGGTTCACCCTGGCCGCCGTGGCCAAGCGGATGGACCTGCACCCAGTCAGCCTGACCTACTACTTCAAGCGCAAGGAAGACCTTGCCGCGGCGGTGCTGCACGACACCATCGCCCGCTTCGCCAGGATGCTCGACGAGGCTGAGCCCCACGCGACTCCGGCCGAACGGCTCACCGCCTTCGTCGCCGCCTACTTCGAGACCCGCCGCCGCATCGCCGTCGGCGAGGAGGACGTGCTGGCGCCGTTCAGCGAGGTCTATCTGATCGAGGGCGAGCAAAAGCAGCCGGTGATCCAGAGCTTCGAGGCGCTCTATGTCCGCATCGGGCGGCTGCTGAAGTCCGACGAGACCCCCTGGGTCACCGCGCCGCGCCGCCAAGGCCTGGCCCGGCTGGTGGTCAACCAATTGACCTGGGCCGACACCTGGCTGCCGACCTACGAGCCGCAGGACTACCCGCGCGTCGCCGCCCGGCTCAGCGACATCATGATCAACGGCCTGCCGGCTGCGGGCCAGCCCTGGCCGAACGACGCGCTGCTGGCGCTCGGGACGCCCAGCGCCGAGAATGACGAGGTCACCCGCGACCGCTTCCTGCTGGCCGCCACCAAGCTGATCAACCGCGAGGGCTATCGCGGCGCCTCGGTCGACAAGATCTCGGCCGAGCTCAAGGTCACCAAGGGCTCGTTCTATCACCACAACACCGACAAGGACGAACTGGCCGTGGCCTGCTTCGGGGCCACCTTCGACCTGATCGACCAGGCCAAGCGCGAGGCCGGCAAGGCGGAGAGCAACTGGACGCGGCTATGGCTGGCGGTGACCTCGCTCGGCATGCTGCAGGCCGAGTGCGCGGGCGCGCGGCTGCTGCGTCACCACTGCATGGCTGCGGTGCCGCTGGCCATGCGCCGGCAGATGCTGATGCGCTTTCTCCAGACGACCAACTCCTTCGCCGGCATCATCGCCGACGGAGTGGCCGACGGTTCGATCCGTCCGGTCGACCCGATGATGGCGGCGCATGCGATGATGGTGACGTTCAACGCGTGCCTGCCGCTTGAACCGCGCCGGCGACCGGTCGTCACCGACGGGGTGATGGAGGAATATCTCCGCCCGGCCCTGCTCGGATACTTCGTGAAATAGGAGTCCCGGAGCGGGCGCGATCCGGTCCGGGAGCTCCCTAACCTCCTACTTGTTCGGCGTCTTGGCCATCGCGGTCGTCGTCGCCGCGGCCGACGAGCACTTGGCGTAGTGCCCTTTGGCGTCGCGGCACTTGGGCGGCTTGGCCGGGGCGGCGGCCGCGCACTTGGCGAAATGGCCTTGCGCGTCGCGGCACTGGGTGGCGGCCGAGGCCGCGCCGGCCGTCGACAGGCCGGCGACCAGCGCCAGGGCGGTCGCCAGGGACAGACTGCGGGACATGGCAGTCCTCCTCAGGATGGAACGACCTACTTGGTCGCCGGCGTGCTCGCCGTCGCGGCGGCGGGCGCGGCCTTGTGATGCTTGTGCTTCTTGTGGTGGGCGGCCGGCTTGGCCGGGGCGGACTGGGTCGCCGGCGCGGCGGGCGGCGTGGCCGCCATGGCGACGCCGGCCAGGGCGAGGGAAGCGGCCAGCGAACCGGCGGCGAGGATAGTGGGCTTCATGGGACTTGCTCCGAACGGCGGGGACATCCGCCTGTCCATCAGCCTCGTCCGATCACCTGACGCGCCCCGGGCGCGGGCCTTACAAATAGTTGAGCGAGCGATCGCCGTTTCAGACGACGCCCACGAAAAAGCCCTCCCCGAAGGGAGGGCTCCTGATCGTCCCGAAGCGGGAGCGTTCGTCAGTCGAAGACGATGACCGAGCGGGCCAGTTCGCCCTTCTTCATTTCCTCGAAGCCTTCGTTGACCTGCTCCAGCTTGATGCGCTGCGAGATCATCTCGTCCAGCTTCAGCTTGCCGGCCATATACATGTCCACCAGGCGCGGCATGTCGACCGGGAAGCGGTTGGAGCCCATCATCGAGCCCTGCAGCTTCTTTTCGCCCAGGAAGGCGAAGCCCGGCAAGGTGATCGACTGGCCGATCGGGATCATGCCGATGATGTTGGCGGTGCCGCCGCGGCGCAGCATGTTGAAGGCCTGCTCGGCGGTCTTCGACAGGCCGATGGCCTCAAAGGCGTGATGGACGCCGCCCTTGGTCATTTCGAGCACTTCCTTGACCGCGTCGGTCTTGGAGGCGTCGATGAAGTCGGTGGCGCCGAACTGGTGGGCGAGGTTGCCCTTCGAGGCGACCATGTCGATGGCGATGATCCGGCCGGCGCCGGCGATCGCCGCGCCGTTGATCGCCGCCAGGCCGACGCCGCCGCAGCCGATGACCGCCACGGTCTCGCCCGGCCGGACGCTCGAAGTGTGTATGGCGGCGCCGACGCCGGTCATCACCGAGCAGCCGATCAGGGCGGCGCGGTCCAGCGGCATGTCCTTGCGGATCGCGACGCAGGCGTGCTCGTGGATCAGCATCTGCTCGGCGAAGGACGACAGGTTCAGGTACTGCTGCATCGGGCCGGTGGTGGCCTTCAGGCGCGGCTCTTCCTCGGCGTCGCGCTTGGTGTCGGGCGACACGCACAGCGACAGGTGGCCGGTCAGGCAGAATTCGCAGTGGCCGCAGTAGGCCGACAGGCAGGTGATGACGTGGTCGCCCGGCTTGACGGTGCGCACTTCCGAACCGACCTGCTCGACGACGCCGGCGCTCTCATGGCCCAGCACCGCCGGCAGCGCCGTCGGGTAGGAGCCTTGCATGAAGTGCAGGTCGGAGTGGCAAAGGCCGGCGGCCTTGGTGCGGATCAGCACTTCGTGCGGGCCCGGCTTGTTGATCTGGACGTTTTCGATCTGAAGCGGCTTGCCCACTTCGCGCAGCACTGCGGCTTTCATCTACGGCGATCTCCCCAAGCGACGCCCGATCGGGCGCGGATTATCGAAGCCACGGTATGGCCGCGGCGCTCGTCACGCCAACCTTATCGCTGTTCAGGTGGCCGTGGCCAAGGCGTTTTTGGCCGGCGCCGGCCGATCGGGCGCTGGATAGCTCGCTTGGGGCTACTTTGGGGCCCAGACGTCGGCGCGGCTGGACGACGAAATGATGTCCGAGCCGGACGTGCTGAGGCTCGACATCGGCACCGTGGTGGTCTTGCCCTGCGAGGACAGCGTCACCAGTCCTCCATCGACCTTGACCACGCGGCCGACCTCTGCCCCGGCCGCGTCCTTGACCCGCGAGCCTGCGCGCAGGTCCGAGGTGGTGGCCGCGGTGTTGACCGCCCGTCCGGTCTCGGCGACCGGCGGCGCCTCGTAGTCACGGGCCGGCCGGTTGGCCGGGGTGTCGATGGGCGGATAGAGCCCGCGTCCTTGATCGTAAGGGGCCGGCTGCTGCGCCGCCGCCGAACCGGCGAGCGCCGCCAGCGCGGCGCCGGCAAGAGCTGGCAAGAGCTTGACGTTCATCTTGGGTCCTCCGGAAGTCCCCCAGCGGCGACCCAACCCGGACCCTCGCGCGAAGTTCCGCCTGCAGCGCCAATCGTGATCAGGCCTGCGCCGTGCGCCCGCCCAGGCGTAGCCGCGGCCAGGTCAGGCGCCGCAGCAACGCCAGATCCGGCAACCAGCGGCGGCGCACCGGGATACAGGCCTCCAACGAGGCCAACAGCGGCTCGACCGGCCCGTTGCTGATGAAGTGGTCGCCGCCGGGCACCCGCTCGAACCGGATCGGCTTCCAGCTCGCGGTCTGGACCGCCAGCCGCTCGGCGATCTCGATCGGCGCGAAGTCGTCCTTGTCGCCGTGGATCACGTGCACCGGAATGCGCAGCCGCCCCAGCGCCGCGTGCAGGTGCTCCAGTTGGCCCGGCTGGTTCGACACCTCGAGCACCGCATGGCGCAGATCGCGCGGGATGACCTTCAGCAGCTTGGTGCCGAGGTGCACCAGCCAGCGGGCTGTCGGCCCGGATTCGCCGAAATAGCCCGACAGCATCACCAGGCCGGCGACTCGGCGTGGGTTCTGCTCAGCCATGATCGAGGCGATCGCCGCGCCATAGGACTGGCCGACCAGCAGCACCTTCTGCCCCGGCCTCGACTGCAGCAGCGGCGCCAGGGCCCGCGCCTGGACCTGGATGTCGCCGACATACTCGACCGGCTCGGAACCGGCGTAGCCGGGGCGGTCGACGACCACCATCTCGCGGTCCGGCGGCAGCTGCGCCAGCACCGGGGCCCAGTATTCGGCCCAGGACGGCGCTCCGGTCACGACCACGATCTTCCAGGGGGCGGGCCGCGCCCGCGGGGTCGCCAGCGCCGAAATCTTCCAACCGAGACCGCCGCCGGCCTCGAAACGAAAGCGCCGCACGACGCTGTCGGGATAGTCGTCCGACGTCGGCACATGCTCGGTGCGGCCGCTCGCGGCCGACGTGAAGCACGCCCATCCCACGGACAGCACGCCCTTGGGTCTCTTATGCAAGGTTCAGCTCCCAACTCGGATGCCTGATAGGAGCTGAACGCCTTGAAGCGGCGGCAGTTTCGTCTTCTGGCGAGGTGACAACCACGGCGGGACAAATTCGCCTGGGCCGCTAGCCGGCGAGACGACCGCTATAGGCGAAGATCACCCCCAGCCACGGATGCGCGGTGACGACGCTGAACCGGTAGACCCCATCCCGGGCGAACGAGGTCGCGCGCACCTGTGGTCCGAGCGCCTTCGGCAACGGCAGCGGCCCCAGCCGCCAGGACAGCATCCGCCAGGAAAAGCCGTTCGCCTGCTGCACCGGCTGGAACCGGAAGCTCAACGGCCCGACCCGCTCCTCGAACTCGCCCGGCGCGGCCAATGACTGCAGTCGCGAACTGAAGCGACAGGGACCGAAGTCACGGGTCCACCACTCGCCTCCGGCATCGGGCGCGATCGTCACCTTGAGGTCGCCGTAGCGTCCAGTCTCGGGCAGCCCGATCACTGCGCGGGACAGCCGCGCAAGCAGCCCCCGGGCGCCGCGCGCCACGCCGCGACCGCGGAAGGTCTGCTGCGATCTACGGTCATGCACCGCGACCACCGGCGCCGGCAGTCCCCCCATCGCATCGCCGAGCACGCGTTGCAGCAGGGTCGGCGCATCAGGCGCGCCGATGTCGGCCCTGGTCGTGATCGGCAGTCCGGCGAGTTCGTCGACGATCTCGTCCAACGTGACCAGCCCCACGCAGGCCTGCGCGCCGCGTGCTTCGATCCGTCCCGTGACCAAGCCGCGCAGCACCGCCGCGGCGGCCGCCACCGGAACCGTTGGCCCCGCATTGGCCTGCGCCGCCAGCGACCAGCGCGCCCGACGCGCCGCGCCGTCGCCGCCGGTCCCTTCGGCCAGCACCACCATGCCGCCGCGGTCCGAGCCCAGCCCGGCAGCCAGGTCGGCCATCGCCCGCAACGGCCGGGCGGCCGGCTCCAGCGAACGCACCACGCGCAAGCGGACCATCCAGGACATCAGCCAGAGCCCCAGATGGAGCGGCGCCAGCTCCAGCCCGGCCAGGAACCGCGCCTCCTGCTCCACCCGCCCGGCCATCAGGTCGAGGTCGGGCGTCTCGCACAGCGAGCCCAGTCTTCGGCCGAGGCCAGGGAAGGTGATGCGCCACAGGCCGCTCCATCCGGCCTCGTGCGCCCAGCGGCCGCCGGAGAACACCCTGACCGGCCGCCCCACATACGACAGGATGGCGCGGACGACCGAGAGTCCGCGCGGCGCCCGCGCTCCCGGCGAGATGGCGACGGTCACCCGATCGAGGCGGGTCCAGCCGACGGTCAGGGCGTCCAGCGCCGCATTCGAAAGCGCTGGGGTGGAGCTGGCGCCGGTGACGACGATCACACCCGCCGACCTCGCCTCGGCGTCGAGCGCGGCGCTGAAACCGGCGACAAAATCGCGGCCGTCGGCGATGTCGATGTAATGCGCGCCCAGCGCGATCGCGGCCTGCGGCAGAAGCATGGCGCTGTGCTGGAACGGTCCGGCCGCATCGATCACCGCCCAGGGCCGCAGCTCTCGCAGGGTTTCTGGACGGTCGCGGTCGAAACCTGCCGCCGCGCAGCCCAATTCGCCCGCCAGCGCCTGCGCCCGTTCCAGGCCCCGGGCGGCCAGGATCAGCTCGATTTCAGGCCACGGCGCCAGCAGCCGCGCCAGGCGTTCGCCGAACGCCCCCGTCGCGCCGACCAGAACAACGCGGCGTGTCACGAGGCCGGCGGCTCAAGGACGAACCGCGCGCGGATTTCCGGCGAAGGGATCATGCAAGTGTCGCGGCGGCCCATCAGTCGATATCGATTTTGTGCGACCCAATCGTAGCCGGCGTCCCGCCAGCGCTTGGGGACGAAGCGCAGCGCGGCGAACCAGCGCCAAGGCGCCGGCAGCCTTCGCGTCAGCGCGATCACCGCATCCGAGCCTGTCAGCGCGCGGCCGCGGTCGATGAATAGAAACGTGTCAGGTTTGTCGGGATCGATCCCGCCGTGAACCGCCAACAGCCGGCCATAGGGCGACTGGATCGGCGCAAAGCGTAGACGCCGGTGCCGATCCAGCCTCAGGGCCAGCCGCACCGACCGGGAACAGAAGTTGCAGACGCCGTCGAACACCCAAATTCCATCGGCGTCCGCGAGGTCCATGGTCAGGCCGCCATCCGCGCCTTGAAGACCCCGTCCGGCAGGTCCGCGGCCCGGGCCGGGTGAACGAAGAAGTAGTCCTTCCAAGGCGCCTCGACATCGACGTCCGAGCATTCTTCCAGACGGTCTGCATTGAGCGCGAACATCCGGTAGCCCCGGGACAGGAAGACCTCGAGCACGGCCTGCGCCGAGCCGCCGAACCGACCTTCCAGCATCAACGGATGGATCTCGATCAGCACGTGCGGCCGGTCGCGCTCGATGATGTGCTCGGCGCCCTTCAGCGCCTTCAGTTCCGCGCCCTCGACGTCCATGCGGATGAAGTCGACCCGGCTCAGGCCCTGCGCCTCGCAGTACTGGTCCAGGGTGGTCACGGCAGTCGGCTCGACCTTCGCGCCCATGTCCTCGAAGTCGGGACGCACCGGGCTCTGCGGCCGTTCGGCCGCGAGATAGGCGTAGCCGCGCGCCATCCGCCCGGACATCTTGATCGGCGTCACCAGAAGCAGTTCGCCCGGCGCGTCGGCGACCGCGGCGTTGACCGGGGTCACGTTGCCGGAAATCCGGTGCCAAGCCAGGCACACCTTCAGCACCTCGAAGGTGAAGGCCGACGGTTCGAACGCGTGGATCTGCGCCATCGGCGCGACCTGGGTCATCACATAGGAGTGTCGCCCGTCGCTAGCCCCCACGTGCAGGCAGACCGGCGCACCGCTGAGCAGGTCGGCGAGATACGGGGTCTCGGGTTCGTGCTTGGCCCACGCCCTGTTGCGGCGCCAGGCGCGATAGGCGTGACCGAGCACCCTGATCGAAGGCATGGGTACTTCCTCGTGGCCGGCCTCTTTACGCTGCGTCCCGCGTCACCGTCACCATGTAGTTGATGTCGCAGTCCGAGGAGCGGACCCAGCGATCGGTCAGCGGATTGAACGCCACACCGAACGGGCCCTGCACCGCGACCGGCTCGCCGTCGAGGAAGCTGCGCAGCTCTTCGGGCTTGAGGAACTTGTTCCAGTCGTGCGTCCCGGCCGGCACCCAGCGCAGCACGTACTCGGCGCCGATCTTGGCCAGAGCCAAGGCCTTCAGCGTACGGTTGAGGGTCGCCACGATCATCAGCCCGCCCGGCGCCAGCAGCCGCGCGCAGTCGCGCAGGTAGGCCCCCGGATCGGCGACGTGCTCGATGACCTCCATGTTCAGGATCACGTCGAACGGCCGCTCGCCGGCGGCCAGCAGGTCTTCCGCGGTGGTGGCGCGGTAGTCGATGACAAGGCCCTGCTCGGCCGCGTGGGCGCTGGCGGTGCCGATGTTCCGCTCCGAGGCGTCGACGCCGGTGACCTGGAAGCCTAGCCGGGTCATCGGCTCGCACAGCAGCCCGCCGCCGCAGCCGATATCCAGCAGCCGCAGCCCCTCGAACGGACAGATCGCCTTCGGGTCGCGCCCGAACCGCGCCTGCACCTGGTCGCGGATGAACGACAGCCGCACGGGGTTGAACTTGTGCAGCGGGGCGAACTTGCCCTTCGGATCCCACCATTCGGCGGCGATGCGCGAGAATTGTTCGACCTCTTTCGGGTCGATCGACGATGCGGACGCGGGCGACATGAAACCCTTTTCCTACCGAGCGGCGCACGGCGCCAGCCCCTATCGGCGATGAGGGCCAAGAATGGGCGCCATCTTGCGCGGGGCGCGTCCTTTTCGCGCCTGCGAAGGCAGACATTGCCCCTGGCCGCGGGCCCCGCTATTAGGCGCAGCCTTCCCTCTCAAGCGGAGCTCCTGCGCTGTCTCGGCTAGTGATGAAATTCGGCGGCACGTCCGTCGCCGACCTCGAGCGTATCCGACGCGTCGGCCGTCTGGTGGCGGCTGAAGTCGCGGCCGGACACAAGGTCGCCGTCGTGGTGTCGGCCATGGCCGGCAAAACCAACGAACTGGTCGCCTGGACCGACGGCGCCGGCGCCGCGGCCCAGGGCCTGCCCCCGTCGGACGACGAGTACGACACCGTCGTCGCCTCGGGCGAGCAGGTGACCGCCGGCCTGCTGGCCATGACCCTGCGCAACATGGGCCTGCCGGCCAAGTCGTGGCTGGGCTGGCAGATCCCGATCATCGCCGACGACGCCCACGGCCGCGCCCGCATCGACGACATCCCGCCCGAGAAGCTGGCCGCCGCGCTCGACGCCGGCGAGGTCGCCGTGATCGCCGGCTTCCAGGGCGTGACCCGCGACGGGCGCATCGCCACCCTCGGCCGCGGCGGCTCCGACACCAGCGCGGTCGCCATCGCCGCAGCGGTGAAGGCGATCCGCTGCGATATCTATACCGACGTCGACGGCGTCTACACGACCGACCCGCGGATCGAGCAGAAGGCCCGCAAGCTCGGCAAGATCTCCTATGAGGAGATGCTCGAGATGGCCTCGCTGGGCGCCAAGGTCCTGCAGACCCGTTCCGTCGAGCTCGCCATGGCCCAGAACGTGCCGGTGCGGGTGTTGTCCAGTTTTGTCGAGCCCGGCGAAGCGCCCGGCCAAGGCACCATCGTGTGCGACGAGGAAGAGATCATGGAAAAGCGCATCGTGAGCGGCGTCGCCTACAGCCGTGACGAGGCCAAGATCAGCCTGTTCGGCCTGCCCGACCATCCGGGCGTATCGTCCGAGATCTTCGGCGCGCTGGCCGACGCCAACGTCAATGTCGACATGATCGTGCAGAGCCACGCCCGCACCGCCGACACCGCGAACATGGAGTTCACGGTCGGCAAGCGTGACGCCCAGCGCGCGGTCGAGATCGTCCGCGCCCATCATGACAAGATCCGCTTCGACGACGTCCAGGTGAACGAGGACGTGGCCAAGGTCTCGGTCATCGGCGTCGGCATGCGCAGCCACACCGGCGTCGCCAAGACCATGTTCCAGGCCCTGGCCGAAAAGGGCGTCAACATCCAGGTCATCTCGACCTCGGAGATCAAGATCAGCGTGCTGATCGACGCGGCCTACACCGAACTGGCCGTGCGCGCCCTGCACGCCGGCTTCGGCCTCGACCAGCTCTAGAGCTTGAGCAACACCCGCCCGCGCTTGCCGCGGGCGGCGAAGCGATCGAAGGCGGCGTCGGCGTCCTCCAGGGCGTAGACGCTGTCGATCGCGGGCTTCAACGCCCCCGCCCGCCACAGGGCGATCAGCCGGCGCAAACGCTCCGGATCGGTGCGCAACATCATCAGCCAACCCGCCCGCTTGCCCGACAACGCCGCGCGCACGAAGCCGCCGAGGTCGCCGGTCGGATTGGTCGACACGTAGGCACCACCCCGCGCCAGATGCGGCGCAGCCTGGGCGAACGACGACTTTCCCGCCGCATCCAGCACCAGATCGAACCGGTCGCCAGCGCGATACGGCGCCTCGCGGGGTCGGACGTCGGCTGCGCCCTGCCCGGCCAGCCACGCGGCATTGTCGCCGCTGGCCACGGCGCTCACCACCGCGCCTTGGCTCGCCGCAAGCTGTACTGAGTAGATCCCGACGCCGCCGGCTGCGCCGATCACCAGCGTCCGCTGGTCAGGCTGCAGAGGCCGGATGCGCTCCAGCACCTCGATCGCGGTCAGCCCCATCACCACCAGGGCCGCGGCGTCTTGGTCGTTCAGGTCGTCGGGGATCGGCTCGACGTGACGCTCGTCGATGAGCGCGAACTGCGCATGGGTGCGCGGGCCGTCCAGCACCGGGCTGTAGCCGATGACCCGCTGGCCGGCAGCGATCCGCGCGCCGTCGCTGCGCGCGACGCCGGCGAACTCGAACCCGGTCAGCACCGGCCCGGCCTTGCGGAAGGCCGAGACCTGCCGCGCCCAGCCGCCGGCGCGCACCTGCACGTCCATCTCGTTGACCGCCGAGACCCGCACCTCGACCAGGATCTGGCCAGGCGCAGGAACAGGAACCGGCGCCTCGACCGCCCGCGTCCGCGCGGCGGCGACGTCCGTGGCGAGGGCCCGCATCAGAGCGTCTCGACCCGCACGCCGAACGCCTGCAGCCGCGCCAGCGCCTGCTCCGGGTCCAGGGTCGTCTCCGGGAACCGCAGTCCGGCGGGCGGCGGCGGCGCCCCGTCGAGGCCCAACAGCCGTTCGACGCCGGTCATCACCCCCAGGGCCGTCAGGTGCGCCTGGCCGTTCGGATCGCTGACCATGGTGCGCTGGACCCGCTCGCGCCCGCTCGCGTCGCGCCCGGCGATGTCGATATAGAGATCGTGCGAGGCCGGCCCGCCCCCGGCGGTCCCTATCGAGGTTCCGGTCCCGAGGTCGAAGCGGACCTCGGCCGCGCCGGTCATCGAGGCCAGCGCCGGCGTGTCGAGCACGCCCATCGGCAGAGCGTCAAACGGCTCTAGCCCCTCCCGTTCGATCCGTCGCGGATTGGCGGCCGCCTCGAGATTGATCCAGGCGCCGCTTTGCCGAACCAGGGCCCGCCCGACGAACCCGCCGGAGTCGGAGGCCGTCATCGGCCCGATAGGATCGGCGTAATCGTAGAGCGCGGCCATCTCGACCCGCTGCACGCTCGCAAGCTTCCGCGCCGCGGCCAGCGCCGCCAGGGTCAGCACCCCGGCCTGCCAATGCCCCAGCATCAGCGCCGGGGCCCGAGCCAGGTTCACCGCCGTTACGGCGCTGGAGCCCATGCTGTCGGCGGTGCGCACGATGCCGATGTGGGCCGCGCCGGCCGTCAGGGCGGCGGCGAGCAGGTTGTCGCCGGGATCCTGCAGCGTCGCGACGACGAGGTCGACCGGCCCCAGCTCGGCCATGGCCGCGGCCGGATCGGCGACGTCCAGCCGCGCCGTCCGTGCGCCCAGTTCGGCGGCGAGCGATGCGCCTCGGCCGGGATTGCGCCCAGTCAGCACCAGGTCCAACTCGTGGCCCGCGGCGCGCAGATGCCGCGCGACCAGGCCGCCCACCAGGCCGTAGCCGCCGGCGATAACGACCCGCGGGCTCACAGCGTCACCGCCATGCGATACTCGGCCGGAAAGCCGTGGTCGCGGCTGAGCAGCGGCGAGCGCAGCTCGGCGACGATGCGCAGCCCCATCGCCTGGTAGAACCCGACCGCTGGATTGTCGGCCAGCACGTCCAGCTGCAGTTCGCGATAGCCGGCCTTGGCCGCCCGCCCGATGGCTGCCTTCAGCAGTTCGCGCCCGACGCCCTTGCCGCGATGCTGCGGCGGCGTCGAGAGCGCGTGCAGATAGTAGACGTCATCCGGGACGTGCGCGTTGAGATAGCTCGCCGTCTCGGCCCGCGCAGCCAGGCCCGCGAACTGCTCGTAGCTGGCCTTGCCCTGCGCCATCAGGTCCGGCGCAAGCGCCACGAGATTGGCCTTGAAAGCGTAGAAGTTCGGCCCGGCGAAACCGAGCTCGATCCCCAGCAGCTCGTCGCCTTGAACCACCGCGGTCGTGCAGGCCGCGCAGAACAGCGTGTCGGGCACGCTCCAGGAGGCGGTCACCACCTGCTCCAGCAGGCCGTCGACGCCGAATTGATAGTCGTAGCTGACCGGTCCGGTCGCCCGGACCAGCGCCGGGATCAACGGCGCGAACCGCGCGGCCTGGTGCTCGCTGACCGGTGCGAGCTGAAGGGTGTTGGCTGTCACGTCCGCCTCCGCTAATTCTGTTGTTACGATCTGTAAGTTACGAATCGTAAGTTATGCAGGATGCGATCGCTGTCAAGCGACGTGGAAGGAGCAAGGGTGTCGGGCAGGCGCATGCCGCGCGATCAGCGGCGCAACCAGCTTCTGGAGACGGCGGCGGCCATCGTCCGCGCCGAAGGCACCGACGCGCTCACCCTGGCCCGACTGGCCGAGCAGGCCGGCGTCACCAAGCCCATCGCCTACGAGCACTTCGGCACGCGGGCAGGCCTGCTGATCGCGCTCTACCGCTACTTCGACGCCCGCCAGGCCCAGGCCGTCGAGACTGCGCTGGCCGCCCAGGCCCGCACACTGGAGGACGTGGTCGAGATCCTCAGCGCCGCCTACGTCGACTGCGTGCTGCAGGCCGGGCCCGAGTTCGGCGCCATCGCTGCGGCGCTGGCGGCCAGCGAGGAGATGGACGATTTCCGCCAGGCCCTGCGCGAGGGCTATGTCGATCAGTACCTGGCCGCGCTCGCCAAGTTCGTCCCGCTGCCAGGTCCAGAGGGCCGCGCCGTGCTGCTGGGCGTGATCGGCGCCGCGGACATTCTTTCCCAGACCGCCGCGGCTGGGCGGATGAGCCGCGCAGAGGCGATCGCGGCCCTGTCGCGCATCATGCTGGGCGCGCTTCGCCCGTCCTAGCGGCGGTCAGGCCGAACGCCGCCCAGACCCCGGCGACCGCCAGCGGCAGCACCGCGACGAACACCCACAGCCCGGCCGAGCGGGCGCTCGCCTCGCTCAGCCCCTCCGAAAACCCGACCAGATTGGCGACCGCCCCGGCCGCCGCCGCGCCGACCGCCGATCCGGTCAGCCGCACCGTGGTCATCGCCGCCGCGCCGATGGCGCGCTCGTCGCCCTCCGGCAGCGAAGCCAGGATGCGCTGGCTCATGAACGCCCACGACAGGCCAAATCCGCCGCCGAGGAACAGGCCGGCCACCACCACGCCCGTGACCGACGCAGCCGGCATGGTCAGCGCGGCGAACGCCACGCCGAGGGTGGCGACGATCGCGCCGAGCCGGATCATCCGCCGCGGCCAGGCCCCGGTCAGATGCGCCACCAGCAGGCCCATCACCGTCCAGGCCGCCGCCTCGCCGGCGATCACATAGCCGGCCTCCAGCGCCGACAGCCCGGCCAGCTTCTGCAGGATCGCCGGACCGTAGATCGCAAAGCCCATCGAGGCGACGGTGAGCAGGAACATCGCGGCGAACCCCGCCCCCGGGATGGTGGTCAGGTCGCTCGCGCCCTTCGGCAGCAGCCGCGTGCGCGCGCGCCCGTCAAACCAGACGGTGAAGGCCAGCACCGCGCAGCCCAGCGCGGTCAGCAGCCCCGAGCGGAGAAAGTCGCGGGCCATGTCGGCCAGGCCGATGGCCATCACCCCGGCCGCGATCAGGGCCAGCTGCGGCCAGGCGACCTTGGCGTCGTCGTTCCCTCGGTCGCTGGGCAACATGACATAGGCGGCCCAGGCCACGCCCGCGCCCTGGATCGCGAACAGCCAGAACACCCAGCGCCAGGCGCCGAGGTCGGCGAAAATCCCGCCGATCAGCGGCCCCAGCAGGCTGGCCACGCCCCAGATCGCGGTGATCGTCGCATAGACCCGCGGCAGCAGCCGGTCGGGGAACATCAGGCCGATGGCGACCGAACAGAACCCGACCACCCAGCCGCCGCCCAGGCCCTGCAGCACCCGGCCGACCAGGAAGCTGGCTATGTCGGGGCCGCCGGCGCTGAGCGCGCAGCCCACTGCATAGAGCACCGCCGCCGCCGCGGTCGCCCGCCGCAGGCCAAAGCGCAGGCCCAGCAGGCCCGAACTCGCCCCGGCCAGCACCGAACCCAGCAGGAACCCCGCCGTCGCCCAGCCGAAATAGGCGTAGCCGCCGAGGTCGGCGCCGACGCTCGGCATGATCGTCGCCGTCACCATGGAATCGGCGGCGCTGATCCAGACGCCCAGGCAGATCAGCACGAAGCGCGACAGGCGCCCCTCGCCCACCACATCGGCCCAGCTTCCGTCCGCACGCGACGCCCCAGCCATTTGACAACCTCCAACTACGCATATTTGCGCTAGACCCGGCGCGCGGGTTTTGCAATCATCTATTTGTCAAATGCACAGCACATCCGACCAGATTCTCCTGCTGCTCAAGAGCAAGGGCCCGGCCCAGACCAAGGCGATCGCCGAGGCCATGGGCGTCACCCGCCAGGCCGCCCGCCTGCAAATGGAGAAGCTGCACGCCGAGGGCTTGGTCGAGCACGTCACCGAACGCATGGGGGTCGGTCGCCCGCGACGCTCCTGGTCGCTCAGCGCCAAGGGCGACGAACGGTTCCCCAACACCCACGCCCAACTGACCGTCGAGTTGCTCGACGCCGTCCGGAGCGAGTTCGGCGATGAGGGCCTGGACCGCCTGGTGGCGCGACGCGAACGCGCCATCGAGGTCGGCTATCGCCGTGCGCTCGGCGCCGCCGACACCCTGGAGCAGAAGCTGGAACGGCTGGCCGCCGTGCGCGCCGCCGAGGGGTACATGGCCGAGTGGACCCCGTTGGCCGAAGGCGGCTACCTGCTGATCGAAAATCACTGTCCGATCTGCGCGGCGGCCAGCGCCTGTCAGGGATTCTGCCGCTCGGAACTGGAGCTGTTCCGCGCCATGCTCGCCCCGGCCGGCGTCGAGCGCACCGACCACATCCTGGCGGGAGCGCGCCGCTGCGCTTACCTTGTCACGCCATGGACATCGTCGCCTTCGAGCACCTGACCGCCGCCCAGCGCGGCGACTGCGCACGGATCCTGCGCGAGGCCTTCGCCCACATCCCGGCCTATCAGGAGGACGGCGAGGCCGAGGCCGAGATCGAGACCTTTCTCACCGTCCCGGAGCGCTTCGCCTTGGCCGCGCTCGACGGACAGACGGTGGTCGGGCTGATCGGCGGCATCGACACCTACAGCCATGCCGCCGAACTCCACCCGCTGGCGGTCGATCCGAGTCATCATCGCAAAGGGATCGGCGCGGCTCTCACCGCGGCGCTGGAGGCCCGCGCGGCGTCTATGGGCAAGCTGACCGTCTATCTCGGCTCCGACGACGAATTTGGCGGCACCAGCCTGTTCGGGGCCGACATCTTCCCGGACGCCCTGGCCAAGCTGGCGCAGATCGCCCCGACCAGCGGCCATCCGTTCTTCTTCTACCGCAAGCTCGGCTACGAGCCGGTGGGCGTGGTGCCGGACGCCAACGGCTTCGGCCGCCCGGACCTGCTGATGGCCAAGCGCGTCGCCCGCCCCTAACTCGGGATCGGCAGCTGGAAGTTCGACGACCAGTGCGTCGCCGTACCGGCGCTAACGTACCAGGCCAGCAGCAGCGCGCAGATCAGCGCGCCGGGCAGATGGCTGCCGGTCCGCCGCCAGGTGAACACCGAGATCACCCCGACCAGCGCCATCAGCGGCACGAACTGGATGGCGATGATCGTGTTCAGCGGCTCGGCCATCGCCAGCCGGCCGGTCAGGAATAGCGCCCCGTACTGGATCGCCAGCAACACCGCGAACCCGAGCGACATCGCGGCCATGCCGGCGAAGTAGTGGCTCCAGCGCCCCTCGCCCGCCACCGCCAGCCACCCGTGCAGATTGCGCAAGGCGACCACGAAGAACACCGTCCACAGCGGCAGATAGGCCAGCGCGAAACCGAATTGGCGCAGGTCGAGCGGCTTCAGCCCCACGACCCAGAAGCGGTAGTCGACGTGCAGGACGCCCGCGACGACGGCCAGGGTCAGGTAGCCCGCCGCAACAGTCAGCAGCGCGATCGCCGCCGATTTCGGCCAGTCGGCGCCCGCCAGCAGCCGCGGCGCCTTGGTCGCCAGCCCGATGACCAGGGTCAGGGCGGCTCCGCCCAGCGCCCAGACCAGCAGCTGGTTGGTGATCCACTGCGGATAGAGCGGCATCGGAAGGAACAGCATCCCCAGCTTCATGAGCGGGAAGAAGGTCACCGCCGGCAGCGCCGCGGTCACCGCGAAGAACAGCCACCAGCGCCGGTCCCGGCGAGGCGCGGCCGGCCCCAACGCCTGCGGGCGCCGATCAAGCCGGTGCAGCCAGCGGACGCTGAGCAGGATCTCGAACACCGCCAGCAGCACCGCCGCCATCCCGACGAAGGCGATCAGGGTTCCGACCTCCTTCCAGAACCAGATCTGGTCCCCGGCCGGCCGCGGCCGCGCCTCACCGTCCAGCGTGCGCTGAAACCAGTCGACGGTTGGGGCCACGCCGCCGGCCGAAAAGTGCTCCCAGGGGTGGGTGACCGGCGGCACGTGCAGCATCCGCGCCGTCCCAGCGGCGACGTCGCCATAGACTCGCCCCGGAACGATCGGCGCCTGCGTCCCGAACAACGCCTGCATGGCCGGCGAGCGCGGAACCTCGAACCCACGCGGGACCTGCCACATCAGCTCGGCGAACTCGTCATAGCCACCGAAAACCAGGGCCAGGTTCCGCAAGTCGGCCCTGGCCTTGGAGCCGAACACCGCCCCGATCGCCGGGGTGGAGCCGACAAGCACCGCGGCGCGATAGCCGTCCGGATCGGACGCCGCAGCGCCCACTACCGGCCCGCCGCCCAGGCTATGCCCGGCCAGGCCGATATTGGCCTTGTCGACCTGCGGCAGGCTCTTGAGGTAGCGCAGCGCCGCCGGCCCGCCGAAGTCGTTGGCCCCGACGATGGCGTCGGAATAGCCGTGCCCCGGCTGGTCCATCGCCACCACCACGAAGCCGCGCCGCGCCAGTTCGATGGCGAAGGCCGACTGCATCTCGCGCGTATTGATGTAGCCGTGGCTCAGCAGCACCGCGGGGGCCGGATGCTCCGCCGTCGCCGAGGCCGGCATGTAGACCAGCGCCGCCAGCGTGGTTCCGCGGTCGCCGGCGAACCGCACGTCGCGCACGCTCACCCCGCCGGCCGTCTGCACCAGCCAAGCCAGCAGCGCCCCGGTCAGGATCACCGCCAGGCCGCCGACCAGTCCCAGCCACGCCTTGCCCATCGCCCCGCCCCGACCGTTGTTATGCGGAAACTATGGGCGAGGCCGCCGACTTCGCGCAATCGCCTGCAGGCGCCTATTTGTTGGGCGCCTGCGCCGCGCGACCGCAAGATTTGTCAGGGCGCGGCCGATCTCGCCGACGCCTCGCGTACAGCCGCGCTCACAAAGTCGTCTCGCCCCGTTTTCGTCTCCGTTCCGACGCGCAAAGCTGCTAGGAGGCGGTTAGGGAAAAGGGAGAGAAACTCGCCTGATGGCCACGCCGGGGATCGCGGTTCGGGGACAACGCAGTCTGCTGCGGCAGATTCGCGAAGCGCTCGCCTCGGGCGGGCCGGCCCAGTCGCGCCTGGACATCGTGGTCCGGATCATCGCCCGCTCGATGGTCGCCGAGGTCTGCTCGCTCTACATGCGCCGCGCCAGCGGCGACATGGAACTGTTCGCCACCGAGGGTCTGGACCCCGGCGCCGTCCATGTCACCCGCATGAAGCCCGGCGAGGGCCTGGTTGGCGAGATCATGCGTCTCGGCCGGCCGCTTAACCTCTCCGACGCCCCCAACCACCCGGCCTTCTCCTATCGCCCGGAGACCGGCGAAGACCCGTTCCACGCCTTCATGGGCGTGCCGCTTCTGCGCGGCGGTCGCGCGATCGGCGTGCTGGTCGTCCAGAACCGCACCGAGCGGGTCTATACCGACGACGAGGTCGAGGACCTGCAGATCGTCGCCATGGTGCTGGCCGAGATGGTCGCCGGCAGCGAGCTGGAGGGCGAACTCAAGGGCGTCGAGATCGCGCCCCACCGGCCCGAACGGCTGATCGGCTCGCGCTTCGCCGACGGACTGGCGCTCGGCGTCGCCGTCCTGCACGAGCCGCCGGTCGCCCCCTCGCAGCTGCTGGCCGAAGACGTCGTGGCCGAAGAGACTCGCCTGAAGACGGCGATCCTCGGCCTGCAGGCCCAGATCGACGACATGCTGACCGGCGAGCATGGCCTGGTCGACGCCTCCTACGAGGTGCTCGAAACCTACAAGATGTTCGCCCACGACCGCGGCTGGAACCGCAGCCTGGAGGACGCCGTCCGCAACGGCCTCACCGCCGAGGCCGCGGTCGAACGGGTCCGCTCCGAGCACCGCGCTCGCCTGGGCCAGGCCCGCGATCCCTATCTGCGCGAACGCCTGCACGATTTCGAGGACCTGGCCGACCGGCTGCTGCGCCACCTGTCGGGCGACGGGCACGTCGCCCGCGACCTGCCCGAGAACGCCATCCTGATCGCGCGGAACCTCGGCCCGGCCGACCTGCTCGAATACGACCGCACCAAGCTGGCCGGCCTGCTGCTGGAGGAAGGCTCCTCGGCCAGCCACGCGGCGATCGTCGCCCGCGCGCTCGACATTCCCTGCGTCGGCCGCCTGCCCGGCCTGCGCGACAAGGTCTCGGAGGGCGACCCGGTCATCGTCGACGCCGAAACCGGCGAGGCCTATCTGCGCCCGCGCGTCGACGTCGTGAAGGCGCTGCACGCCCGGTTGGAAGTGCGCCTGCAACGGCGCGCCGAGTTCGCCAAGCTGCGCGACACCCCGGCCTTCACCCGCGACGGCGCCAAGGTCACCCTGCTGATGAACGCCGGGCTGGATGTCGACCTCGACATCCTCGGCGAGACCGGCGCGGAGGGCATCGGCCTGTTCCGCACCGAATTCCAGTTCATGGTCGCCGAGGAGATGCCGCGCTTCAACGCGCAGACCGCGCTCTACGGCCGGGTGATGGACGCCGCCGGCGACCGGCCGGTGACCTTCCGCACCCTGGACCTCGGCGGCGACAAGGTGCTGCCCTACCTTGAGGCCGAGCGTGAGGAGAACCCCGCCCTCGGCTGGCGTGCGATCCGCATGGGCCTGGACCGTCCGGCCCTGCTGCGCCTACAGCTGCGGGCGCTGATCGCCGCCGCCCGCGGCCGGCCGCTGCGCATCATGTTCCCGCTGGTCGCCAGCGTGGACGAATTCCGCGCGGCCCGCGCCCTGGTCGATCACGAGGTCGCCTGGGCCCAGCGCCGCGGCCGCCCGGCCCCCTCGCGCCTCGACGTCGGGGCGATGATCGAGGCGCCCGCGGTGGTCTGGCACCTGGACGCTCTGCTTCCGATGACTGATTTCGTCAGCGTCGGCACCAATGACCTGATGCAATACCTGTTCGCCGCTGACCGCGGGAACCCGCGGGTGTCGGACCGCTACGACTTCCTCTCGCCGCCGGCCCTGCGCGCGCTCGAGACCATCCAGAAGGCCTGCGAGGAGACCGGCACGCCGGTGTCGGTCTGCGGCGAGATGGCGGGACGGCCGCTGGAGGCGTTCGCCCTTGTGGCGCTTGGGTTTGACCGCCTCTCGATGCCGCCGGCCGGCATCGGCCCGGTCAAGCAGATGGTGCTCTCCTGCGACCGCGAGGCGGCTCGTCGCGGTGTCACCGCCCTGTTGCGCGGCTCGGCCGGTTCGGTCCGGAACGAGATCGAAACCCTCGCCCGAAAATTGTATTTGGCCATCTGACGATCGCGTCACAGAGGACGCTGCGTCGCACCCCCGCGCCCGATTAGCGCATTGAATTTCAATGCCTAGGGTGATACTCACAACCTAATATTAAGACCTTTACTGTAAATCTGGCAGGGCGCGACTTCGCCTTTAGATCGTAAACGCTAGCAAGAGGCGCCAAAGTAGCCATGCCGCTCGATACTGGCGGGGTTACCAGTCTGGATTTGCGTAACGGCGGTGATCGCGAGACCAACCGCGGCGGCGGCCTGACCCCATCCCTCGAAGTTGGACCCGATATTGGCGCCGCGCTGAAGGCCGCCCGGGAACTTCGTGGTCTCAACCTGCAGGAACTGGCCGACTCCACGCGAATTCGCCGCAGTTACCTGGCGGCGATTGAAGAAATGCGCCTGGACGAATTGCCCTCGCGCCCGTTCACCATCGGCTACATCCGCGCCTACGCCGCAGCGCTGGGCCTCGACGGCGACGCGGCGGTCGAACGCTTCCGCCGCGACGAACCGGTCACCGACACCGCCCTGCGCGCGCCCGTCGGCGTCGTCGAGTCGAAGGACCCGCGGCTGACCCTGGTCATCGGCGGCGGCATGCTGGTGATCGCCGCGATCGTCCTCTGGAACGTCGCCCAGCGGGCCATGACCGCCGAGGCGCCGCCGCCGCACACCGCTCCGGCCGCCGCCATCGCCAAGGCCAAGCTCGGTGCGCCCGCCGGTCCGGTCGCGCTCGGCGCGCCGCTGCCGGCCCCGGTCGAATCCACCACCCCGACGCCCTACGAGACCCCCGGCCTGGCCGAAGCCACCGCGGCAGGCGGCTCGTCCGACGCCGTCGTCGCCGCCAAGAAGGCCGCCGCCGCCGCACCCAAGGCCGAGCCGGCCGCCCCGACCGAGCCCCTGCCCCCAACCTTCGTGGCGCGCGGGACCGTCTATGGCGCCGACCCGGCCGCGTCGCTGGTGACGCTCCAGGCCCGCAAGGGCGCCTCGCTGATCGTCCGGGGCGCCGGCGGCGCGGCCTACTTTGCCCGCCAACTGTCGGCCGGCCAGGCCTACCGCGTCCCGAACCTGAAGGGCCTGACCCTCGAGGTCACCGACCCGGCCGCCTTCCAGGTGTTCGTCGGCGGCCAGAGCAAGGGCCTGATGCCGGCGCCCACCATCGCCGCCGAGAAGCTTGCGGGCTAGCCTCGCGGCGGCGTCTCGGCGAAGTTGCCCTCCGATTCAGTACGGAGGTTCAGTCATGGTCGCAGGCGCTACGGACAGCGGAGCACACCCCAGCAACGCCGAGCAGATGGCCTCGCCCTCCTACCGGCTGGCCGCGCTCGACGAGGATTTTCTGCTCGGCGACTCGATGCGCGGGGTGCGCTTCCTGCTGGAGTACGCCAAGGCGGAGGACGCCCTGCGCGCCCAGGGCGTGCGCTCGACCATCGTGGTGTTCGGCAGCGCCCGCATCTCCGAGACCGGCCCCGGCCGCCATGCCTCCTGGTATGCCGCAGCGCGCGAGTTCGGCAAAATCGCCTCCCAGCGCGGCGGCGCCCTGCTGAGCAACGGCGGCCCGCGCGACAACGTCATCGCCACCGGCGGCGGGCCCGGCGTGATGGAGGCGGCCAACCGCGGCGCGCTTGAAGCCGGCGCCCCGACGATCGGGTTCAACATCACCCTGCCCTTCGAGCAGGAGCCCAACGCCTATTCGACCCCGGACCTGACCTTCCGCTTCCACTACTTCGCCATGCGCAAGATGCACCTGGCCATGCGCGCAAACGCCCTGGTGGTGTTCCCGGGCGGGTTCGGCACCCTGGACGAGCTGTTTGAGATCCTCACCCTGCGCCAGACCGACAAGGCGCCGCGGATCCCCGTCGTGCTGTTCGACGAAGCCTATTGGCGCTCGGTGATCAACTTCGACACCATGATCGCCGAAGGCATGATCAAGGCCTCCGATCTCGACCTCTTCACCTTCGCTGAGAGCGCCGAGCAGGTCTGGACCCAGCTGGTCGCCGGCGGGGTCAAGCACGGCGAAGACATCACCTGACCCCATGCGCGGCCGCGCTGCTGCGTCACGGCGCGGCGCGGCCTCGCGTTTTCCGACGGAAGACCCTATTTTCCGCCCGTCATGACCGTACAAGATCACACCCACGTCCGTCCCTGGCGCGCTATCGACCGCCGGGTCTCGCGCAAGATCCGCGTCGGCAAGGTCGAGGTGGGCGGCGACGCCCCGATCACGGTCCAGTCGATGACCAACACGCTGACGGCCGACGCCGCCGCGACCATCAATCAGATCCGCCAGCTCGAGGAGGCCGGCGCCGACATCGTCCGCGTCTCCTGCCCAGACGTTGAGTCCACCACGGCCTTCAAGACCATCGCCCGCGAGGCCAAGGTCCCGCTCGTGGCCGACATCCACTTCCACTACAAGCGCGGCATCGAGGCGGCCCAGGCCGGCGCGGCCTGCCTGCGGATCAATCCGGGCAACATCGGCTCGCCGGCCCGCGTCAAGGAAGTCATCCAGGCCGCCCGCGACCACGGCTGCTCGATGCGGATCGGCGTCAACGCCGGCAGCCTGGAGCCGCATCTGCTTGAGAAATACGGCGAGCCCTGCCCGGCCGCGATGGTCGAGAGCGCGCTCGATCACGCCCGCATCCTGCAGGACAACGACTTCCACGAGTTCAAGATCAGCGTGAAGGCGTCCGACGTCTTCATGACCGTCGCGGCTTACCAGCAGCTGGCCGAGGCCATCGACTGCCCGCTGCATGTCGGTATCACCGAGGCTGGGGCCACCCGCACCGGCACCGTAAAGTCCTCGATCGGCATGGGCTCGCTGCTCTGGGCCGGAATCGGCGACACCATCCGCGTCAGCCTGGCTGCCGACCCGGTCGAGGAGATCAAGGTCGGCTTCGACATCCTGAAATCGCTGGGTCTGCGTCACCGCGGGGTCAACATCATCGCCTGCCCGTCCTGTGCGCGTCAGGGCTTCAACGTCATCCAGACCGTCGAGACGCTGGAGAAACGCCTGGCTCATATCGCCACGCCGATGAGCCTCTCGATCATCGGCTGCGTCGTGAACGGCCCGGGCGAGGCGCTGATGACCGATGTCGGCTTCACCGGCGGCGGCAAGGGCGCGGGCATGGTCTATCTGGCCGGCAAACCGGACCACAAGATGGACAACGAGAAGATGGTCGACCACATCGTCGAGCTGGTCGAGGCCAAGGCCGCCGAACTCGCCAAGGCCGAGCAGGCAGCGCTGCAGGCCGCCGAGTAGATCACACGTTATATGAACTTTGTCGGGCTGCTATTCGCGCCCTGCGAAATACCCTAGACCTTGTCGTGAGTGCACTGGGGTATTGATTTGACTAGGTTCTCGCCAGCTCCCGCCGACAACCGTCGCGCCGTCGTTCGCATCGTCGGCTCCGAGCTGACCAAGATCGCGGGCGACATGGCCAAGATCCACGACGGCGATGTCATCGAGTATTTCGTGTTCACGACCCTATGGGTGTTGAACTCCAGCCACCTGATCGGCGACCCGCGATATGCTCAGCTGAGAAGCATTCCGCCGGACGCGCTGCGCAAGCCTGCGAGCCTCGATGAGCTTCGGCGCGCCCTGCCGATGCCGGACGATATTCTTCAGACTTACGTCAAACGCCTGTTGGATAAGGGCTTGGCCGAAGAACTCTCCGGCAAGCTGGTAGTGCCCACCGCGGTGTTCACCCGACCCGACATGCTGAACGGCACCAACGAGCTCTATGACCACCTGGTGCACCTGGTCACCTCCTTGCGGGCGGCCGGCTTCTCGTTTGGCGACTGAGGCGCACGATTGACCACTAAAGCGCCGGTTCAATAGGTCGTGCGGCTAGGCTAGTCGAAGGGGGCGATCATGGACGCAGCAGCCGACAATCGGCGCGCCGTGCTCCGCACCGGCACGTTCGAGATTCTCGCCGCCCTTCGATCCTTCGCCAGACTGCACGGCGGCGACGTCTTCGCCCTGCTGGTGTTCACCACCATCTGGAGCGCCAACGGCGAGAACCTGCTCGGCGACGCGCGCTATGCCGGCCTGCACAACATCGGCCCGGACAAGGGCAGCCTGCCGATCACCGACGCAGCCTTGCGCAAGGCCATCGGTGCGCCTGCCGAGGTCATTGACCGCTATGTCGAGGCGTTTATCTCCCTGGGGGTCATCGAGCGCGTCCCGGGCGGGCTGATCGCACCGGCCGCCGTCTTCACCTCGCCGGAGATGATGGACGCCGCCGAGGAGTTCTACGCGCGCATCCAAGGCCTTGGCCGGGCGTTGCGGGCCGTGGGATTCGAGCTTCTTGCACCCGAGCCGCCGCCCCTCCGCGCTTGACCGTCGGTCCGCGAACGTCGTTTCAAATTGAACAATGTCAAAGATGACGCCCGCGTCACCTCTTGCGCTCGCGTCGCAGCCTTGGTTAGGT
Source organism: Phenylobacterium sp. 58.2.17 (assembly GCF_026411515.1). Lineage (NCBI taxonomy): Bacteria > Pseudomonadati > Pseudomonadota > Alphaproteobacteria > Caulobacterales > Caulobacteraceae > Phenylobacterium > Phenylobacterium sp. 58.2.17. The sequence continues at coordinate 27,781 of NZ_JAPMTQ010000021.1, forward strand.
GCCCCGCCTAAACCCAGGGAGGGACACCATGTCCGCGGACGGCAACTGGAAGATCACCATCAACTCGCCGATGGGCGCTCAAGAGGTCGAAGCCTCGATCACCACGAGCGGCGACACCTTCACCGGCCAGACCAAAGGCCGCATGGGTGAACAGGCCATCGAAGGCAAGGTTTCGGGCGACACCCTGACCTGGTCGACCGCCATCACCCAACCGATGCCGATGACCCTCGAATTCTCGGCCACCGTGTCGGGCGACTCGATGAGCGGCAACGTGAAGCTGGGCGCCTTCGGCTCGGCTCCGCTCTCGGGCGTGCGCGTCTAAGACGTTTTTCCGCTTCAGCGGACGGATGGGCCCTCTCCTCGCGGAGAGGGCCTTTTTCGTTGGAGACCCGCCGGGAGGGCGCTAGAGAAGCCTCCCTTCATTTCAGCCGCGACTGGAACCCCGTGCGTCTCCCCCAGGCCAGATTGGATCAGGTCCTCGACCGCTTCCGCGAGATCGAGGCGCGCATGGGCGCGGCCACCGACGGTGCCGAGATCGTGCGCCTGTCCAAGGAACATGCCGAGCTGAAGCCGGTGGCCGATGCGGTGACCGCCGTGGCCCGCGCCCGCGAGGAGCTGCCCGAGCTCGAGGAAATGGCCAAGGCCGGCGACGCCGAGATGGCCGCCCTTGCGCAGGACGAACTGGCCGCCCTCAACGAGCGCCTGCCGGGACTGGAGCGCGATGTCGCCCTGCTGCTGGCGCCGAAAGACAAGGACGAGAACGCCTCGGCCATCCTGGAAGTGCGGGCCGGCACCGGCGGCGACGAAGCGGCGCTGTTCGCCGGCGACCTGTTCCGGATGTACCAGCGCTACGCCCAGAGCCGCGGCTGGCGGGTCGAGATCGACAGCGTCTCGGAGGGCGAAGTCGGCGGCTACAAGGAAATCATCGCCTCGATCACCGGCGACGGGGTGTTCGGCCGCCTGAAATTCGAGAGCGGCGTGCACCGCGTGCAGCGGGTGCCCGAGACCGAGGCCGGCGGCCGCATCCACACCTCGGCGGCCACCGTCGCGGTGCTGCCCGAGGTCGAGGACGTCGAGATCGACATCCGCGACCAGGACATCCGCGTCGACACCTATCGCTCCTCGGGCGCCGGCGGCCAGCACGTCAACAAGACCGACTCGGCCGTGCGCATCACCCACCTGCCGACCGGCATCGTGGTCACCTCCTCCGAGAAGTCGCAGCATCAGAACCGCGCCCGCGCCATGAAGGTGCTGCAGGCCCGCCTCTACGACCAGCAGCGTGAGGCGCTCGACAGCGCCCGCGCCGACGCCCGCAAGAGCCAGGTCGGCTCCGGCGACCGCTCCGAGCGAATCCGCACCTACAATTTCCCGCAAGGACGGGTGACCGACCACCGCATCAACCTGACCCTCTACAACCTGGCCAAGGTGATGGAGGGCGAGGCGCTGGATGACGTGATCAATCCGCTGATCGCCGAGGACCAGGCCGCGCGCCTGGCCGCCCTGGAAGACGAGTTCAACTAGCGCCGCAGCGCGCGGCGCACCTTGTCTGCTTGGCGCAGGCTGTCGTTGACCGCGCGCGCCTTGATCTTCGAAATGTCCAGATGGAACGCCAGCCCGACGCTGTCGGCCATGGCCGCGCCGCGCTCGCCCATCGGCTTCTCAGGTCCGACCGTGGTGTCGATCGCGGTCTGGTGCTCGATCTCGGCGTTGATCTCGGCGCCCATCAGCACAACCATCACCGAAAACCAGATCCAGGTCATGAAGGCCACGACCGCGCCCAGCGATCCGTAGGTGACGTCGTAATGGGCGACATTGTTCAGGTACCAGGAAAAGCCTAGCGAGCCGATCAGCCAGAACCCGGCGGCCAGCAACGCGCCGACGCTCACCCAGCGCCACCTGGCCCGCGCCCGGCAGGGGCCGTAGCGATAGATGACGCAGAAAGCCCCCGCCGCCATGGCCACCAGGACCAGCCAGCGCAGCGGCGCCCAGATCACCGCCAGTTCGCTCAGGCCCAGGCGTTCGAAGGCGATGGGGGCGGCGATCAGCACCGCCGTCATCACCACCAGGAACAGCAACGCCCCGAACGTGAAGACATAGGTCAGCAGGGTGCGATTGAAGAAGTTGCGCTTCTCCTGCTCGTCATAGGCCACGTTCAGCCCGTCGAAGAGCGCCTTCATCCCAGCGTTGGCGGACCAGACCGACAAGAGCAGGCTGACCAGGAACGCCACCGACAAGGTGGCCGAGGGGCGGTCGGCGAGCCGCAGCATCTGCTCGCCGACGATGTTGATCACCTCGGCAGGGAATACGCTGGCCATGCTCGCCAGCTGCTGCTGCACGGCGGCGACGTCGGCGATCAGGCCGTAGAGCGAGACGAACACCCCCATGGCCGGGAACAGCGCCAGCAAGGTGTAGAACGTCACCCCGCCGGCCACCGAGGGCAGCCGGTCGCGGCCGATCTCCTGATAGGTGCGCCAGGCGATGTCCTTCCAGCCTTTGGGCGGGATCGCATGGGGACCGTGGGCGCTGCGCCCGCGCCGAGGCTCGGCCTCCTCGAATGCGCGCGGCGTGGCGATGGCGTCGACGCTCAAGCGCCCGCGGACATGCTGGCGACTGCGCCGCCAAAGCTCGGTCATTGCGATGAACCCGACCCAGGGCGCGACGCGCCAGAAGATCCCGATCGCGCGGTTCCACGCCGATCGCTCCTCCGGATCCGTCATCGCCGCCCTTTCTTCACCGCGCCAGACAGGCTGGAACACCTCGATCTTGCCAGCGTTCCGCCGGCCAGACAGCTACCAGCACGGGCGCGACTGTGCGAAGACACGACCATCGGCTGAACGTTCAGGACGACGAGGGGCACATGACCGGTCACATCGCTGCGCTCTACCGACACCCGGTCAAGGGCTTCACGCCCGAGAGGCTCGACCAAGCCCAGCTGACCGTCGGCGGCCCCTTCCCCTGCGATCGCCTCTATGCGGTCGAGAACGGCCCCTCCGGCTTCGACCCGGCCGCCCCGGCCTATATTCCCAAGCAGAAGTTCACGGTGCTGATGTCGATCGCCGAGGTGGCCAAGGCTCGCACCCGCTACGACGAAACCACCGGCGTCCTGACGGCGAGCGCGCAGGGCCAGCCCGACTTCAGCGGATCCCTGCAGCAGTCGCAAGGCCGCGAGGCCTTCGCCGCCTGGCTGACCGCCCTGCTCGGCGAGGAGGCGCGCGGGGAGCTCAAGGTGCTCGACGCCCCCGGCTACCGGTTCATGGACCACCCGCAGGGCCACGTCTCGATCATCAACCTGGCCAGCGTCCGCGACCTGGAAGCCAAGATCGGCCGCCCTGTCGACCCGCTGCGCTTCCGCGGCAACCTCTATGTCGAGGGCTGGCCGGCCTGGGTCGAGAACGACTGGGAGGGCCGCGAACTGATGGTCGGCTTCGCCCGCGCCAAGGTGTTCAAGCCCATCGTCCGCTGCGCCGCTACCCACGTGAATCCCGACACCGCCGAGCGCGACATGGATGTGGTCAAGGCGTTGTTCGACAACTATGGCCACATGAACCTGGGCATCTATGTCCACGTTACCGATTCTGGACGGATCACGGTCGGCGACGCCGCCACCATGCCCGCCCTGGAGCCCACTGAATGACGCTTACCCTCCTGCAAGCCTGGCAGTCGGCCAAGACGCGCCTGGAGGCCGTCGGTCTCGTGGGGCCGGTGATCGACGCACGCCTGCTGGTCGAGGCCGCCGCCGACGCCACCCGGGCCGATATCGTCGCCGATCCTCACCGCGCCCTGACGCCCGAGCAGGAGGAACGCCTGACCAACTACGTCTCGCGCCGCGAACGCCGCGAGCCGGTCAGCCATATCCTCGGCCGCAAGGGCTTCTGGAAGGTCATGCTGGCGGTCAACGCCGACGTCCTGACCCCGCGGCCGGAGACCGAGGTCATCGTCGACTACGTGCTCAAGCAGTTCCCCGAGCAGATGGCCTTCGACATCCTCGACCTCGGCGTCGGCTCGGGCGCGATCATCCTGTCGATTCTGGCCGAACGCCCGGCCGCCAAGGGCCTGGCCACCGACATCTCCGACGAAGCCCTGGCCGTGGCGCGCGAAAACGCCTCCAACCTCGGCCTGGCCGGGCGCGTCGCCTTCGCTCGCGGCGACTGGACCGCCGGCCTGCAGGACGCCAGCTTCGACGTCATCGTCTCCAATCCGCCCTACATCGCCAGCGAGGTGATCGAGACGCTGGAGCCGGAGGTGCGCCATTTCGACCCGCGCCTGGCCCTGGATGGCGGCCCCGACGGTCTGGACGCCTATCGCCATCTGGCCCCGGAAATCATGCGCGTGCTGAAACCGGGCGGCCTCTTCGCGGTCGAGATCGGCTACGACCAGAAGGAGCAGGTCGAGGCCCTGTTCAATGAAGCCGGCGGCAGTGATGTCTGGACGATCAAGGATTTGTCGACCAACGACCGCGTCGTTGTGGGCGTGAAAAACCCCTTGGAAACGCGCAAGTGAATCGCTAAGTCTTTATCTCGTCTCCACCCAATTCGCCGGTGCTAGAGGTTCAGGACGTCCTGGGATCACAGGACGTACACCCGCTCCGGCAGGCGCGCAGGCTTAGCGTGTCTCGCGCCTCAAGGTCAGGGCGGACGACGGAGAACACTTACGTCTTCAACACGGACTTACGGGCGATCGGCCCGACCAAGGCGAGAGGATAGACCGCGCGCACACCGGCGAAAGACCGACGCGGCGGCGGACACAGCGAATGAGAGATTTCAAGGGTATGAAGCGCCAGCGCGGCCGCAATCGCGGTGGCGGCGGCGGCAAGCCGCAGCAGCAGAACGCGAACCGGGCCTTCGACTCCAACGGCCCGGATGGCGTGAAGGTGCGCGGCAACGCCCAGCACGTCTTCGAAAAGTACCAGCAGCTCGCCCGGGACGCTTCGTCGTCCGGCGACCGCGTTCTGGCTGAGAACTACCTGCAGCACGCCGAGCACTACTTCCGTGTCGTGCGGGCCATGCAGCCGACCAAGCCCGCCGCCGAGATCCTCGGACGCGACACCTTCTCCGGCGGCCTCGACATCGACTTCGAGGACGAGAGCGGCGCCCAGGCCGCGGCGGCGGAAGCTGAAGCGGCGGCCAATGAGGCCGCTGAATCGGGCGAAAACAACGAAGTCGAAGGCCAACAGGCCCGCGGCGAGCGTTGGCGCGATCGCGATGACCGCCAGGACCGGCCGCGCGACGACCGCAACCGCGACCGCGACGACCGTCAGCGCAACGACCGCTTCGAAGGCCGCAACCGCGACCGCAACGACCGCTACCGCGATCGCGACGACCGTCCCCGTGACGACCGCCAGCGTGACGACCGTCCGCGGGACGAGCGCCCCCGCGATGATCGGCCCCGCGCCGAGCGCGAGGATCGCCGTGATCGCGACGACCGTCCGCGCAGCGAGCGATTCGAAGGCCGTCGTGACCGGGAAGATCGTGGCGAACGTCCGGAGCGGGCTGAACGGCAGGACCGCCCCGAGCGCGATCCGCTGGCTGTCGTCGAGCCCAAGGCCGCGCCGCTGGTCGCGACCGAACAACAAGCTTCGCCCGTGCTGCGTGACGAGGACGGCGGCGAAAGCCACGCTCCGGCCTTCCTGAAGGCCCCGCGCGCGCCGCGAGCGCCGAAGGCCGAGGCTCCGGCCGCGGCCGAGGGTGAGGAAAAGCCCAAGGCCCGCCGTCGCCGCGCCCCGCGCAGCTTCGAGGGCGGCGAAGCTTCTTCGAACGAGACTGAAGAAGCCTGAGGCCAGCGCCTAGGCTCTGAAAGCGATCAACCCCTCCCTCGCGGGAGGGGTTTTTCTTTGCCCTCTAGAACTTGTAGCCGACGCCGAGACGGAAGCTGCGCCCCGGCAGGGGGGCCAGATCCTTCAGGAACGAGGCGTGCTCGCGGGCCTCGGCGTCGTTAAGGTTCCGCCCTTCCAGGAACAGCCGCAGCTTGCGGTCGGCGAACGGCGTGGCCGACAGATAGGCGTTGATCATCTGATAGCTGTCGGTCGGCAGCTCGAACTCGGCCACGCGGTCTTGCTCGCCCACGTGGCGCAGTTCCAGCTTGCCGGTCCACCAGCCGCCGTCGAACACCGCCCGGCCGGTCACCGACCACGGCGGAATGCGCGCCGGCGGGCCGAGGTCGGTGTCGCCGTGGACATAGTCGGCCGCGCCTTGCAGCGAGAAACTGCGCTCGCCGTCTTGCCACAACCGATACGACGCCTCGGCCTCCGCGCCATAGAAGGTCGCATCGGTCTGCAGGTAGTCGAAGACCGCAAAGCCGCTCTCAGGATCGATCTGGCCGCTGGCGCGCAGGTCGATGAATCCGTCGTACTTCACGGCAAAGGCATGCAGGTCCATTTCCCAGGGCCCAGCGCCATAATGCACCGTGGCGTCCAGCGAGTACGAGACTTCGGAATCAAGGTCGGCGTTCCCGACCTCGAACCCGCGGGTGGCCGCATGGGCGCCGTCGGCGAACAGCTCCGCCTCGGTCGGGGCGCGCGCTGTGCGCGAGGCCGACAGCCCCAGGAACCAACCCTCGGCCGGGCGCAGGAAGCCGCCGAGGCTGGCGGAGACATTGGTGAAGTCGCGCGACAGCGCGTCGGTCTCAAGCTCACGGCGGTCGAGCCGCAGCCCGCCCTCGACGCCCCAGGTGTCGTTGTCCAGCCGCTGCAGGGTGAAGAGGCCGAGCTCATGAGTTTCGGTCGAGGGCACGTAGGCCTCCTCGCCATTGGCGTCGAGCGTGCGCGACAGCGCCTGTAGCCCGACCGCCCCCTGCCAGCCGCCGCGGGCCTTCTGGACCAGTTCGGCCCTCGCCTCCCAGCCTTCAGACAAGAACTGCGTGCCGATGAGGCCGCCTTCCAGCTCGGCGTGCTCGTAGTCGGCGTAGCCGGCCGAAACCTTGAGCTGGTCGAACGGGCCGAGGTCGAGGTTCAGCCCCCCGCGCAGGTCGTAGCGCGTCTGCTTCAGGTCGATCTGGACGCCGCCCGCCTCATCGTCGTGCTCATGCTCATGGTCGTGGTCGTGGTCATGGTCTTCCCCGGCCTCGTGCGCATGGCCTGGGACGCCATAGGTCGTGTCGGTGCGCTTGACCGCGACGCCCAGGAAGCCCTTGTCGCCGACATAGGAGACGCCGCCGCCATAGGCGTCCAGCTTCACCGCGGTGTTGGCGACGGTCGAGGGCTCCTTGCCCAGGTACTCCTCGCCCTCGGCGGCCATGAACCGGCGCGATTCCGCCGGCGAGGGGATGTCGTAGTCCGAGCTTTCACGATGCAGGCCGTCCAGGCTGAACACCCAGCCGCCGACGCCTGCCTTCACCGAGGCCGACACCGCCGAACCCTCGTCGACGGTCGTTCCCGAGGCCAACAGGCGGCCATGCACGCCCTCGACCTTGGTGCTGGAAATCCGGTCGTCGATGATGTTGACGATGCCGCCGATCGCCGAGCCGCCATAGGCCAGGGCCGACGGGCCCCGCAGCACCTCGATCCGCTCGGCCTCCTGCGGATCGTTGGCCACCTGGTGATCGGGCGACAGCGCCGAGGCGTCGATCATGCCGACGCCGTTGCTCAGCACCAGCACCCGGGGCCCGGCCAGGCCCCGGATCACCGGCCGGCTCGCGCCCGGTCCAAAGAAGGTCGAGCGCACGCCAGGCAGGCCCGACAGCACGTCCCCGAGGCCGGCGGAGGGCGCGGCGTCCAGGTCGTCGCGCTTCAGCACCTCGACGCTGGTCGTCACCGAGTCCATCGAGACGACATAGGGTGCGGCGGTCACCACCAGCTCGGAGACTTCCTTGGCCGCCTCGGCATGGGCCGAGCCCGCGGACAGCGCAGCGGCGCCGGCGGCGGCGAGCAGGTAGGTCTTGGTCATATGAACGCCTCGGGCATACTGACGGCCGCGGACTTGAAACAGCCGCACCTTGTTACGAAATAACGTTGACCGTTATGAGATAACATAACCGCGCGTCAAGCGGCATTGCTTGCGGCGAACGCGAGAGGCAGGTAGCCAAGGCTTATGGGAAGCGAGTGTCATCACGCGGACGGCGCGCATCCGGGCCTCAAGGGGCACGCCCTGAGCCATGCGCTCGGCGCGGCTGAGACCCGCTGCGTGGCGACCCAGGAGCGCCTGACCGCTCCGCGCCGCCGGGTGCTGGAGCTGCTGCTCGAGGCCGACGGCCCGCAGAAGGCCTACGATCTGATCGCCGCCTTCGGCGAACACGGCGAACCGGCCAAGCCGCCGACCGTCTACCGTGCGCTGGAGTTTCTCGAACGGCTGGGCTTCGCCCACCGCATCGAGAGCCTGAACGCCTACGTGCCCTGCCGCATCGACGGCGGCGAGCACCGCGCCGCCTTCCTGATCTGCGACTGCTGCGGCGCGGCCCAGGAGTTCGAGCCCGACTTCACCGCCCAGCTCGCCGCCGCCGAGGCGGCGGGCTATCAGGTCGCGACCATCACCCTGGAAGCCCGCGGCCGTTGTTCGGCCTGCCGCGCCGGCTAGGGCCGAAGACGCGCCATCGAGATGGCGTCGACGTGCTCCCCATCGCGCCAGGCATAGCTGCGCATGACCCCCTCGCGCTCGAACCCGAAGCGTTCGTAGAGCGCGATGGCGCGGGCGTTGTCGCTCCACACCGTGAGTTCCAGGCGCAGCAGGCCCAGCCAGCGGTCGGCCTGCTCCACGGCCGCCGCCAACAAGGCCGTGCCCACGCCGCGGCCGGCATACGCGTCGTGGACCGCCATTCCGAACGTACCGACCTGACTGCGACGCCCCTCAAGGCGGCTGAGGCCCAGGCTGCCGACGACCTTGCCGCCGATGACCGCGACGAGCATCGTTTGGGTCGCTGACGTCGTCTTGAAGCGCTCGCGCCGCGTCGCGACGCTGGTGAACGGGACCTGCATGGTTCCCCAGACGGCGCGGGGCTGGTTCATCGCCTCGGTCAGGTCGGGCACGTCCTCCGGCTCGGCGGCGCGGATCAATATCTCGTCTTGGCTCATCGTCTTCTCTCGGTGGGGCGGAGAACGAGACCAAAGAAAAAGCCCCGTCCGTCGCCGGCGGGGCTGGTGGGGCGAAATGCGGCTAAGCGATCCTAGCGCACGACATCCCTCACCGATCCCGCTTGGGCGGTTCGGCAGGTCACGTGCATAAGGGTCGCGAAAGCGGTCATGCGCCAAGCTTAGCCGACAACATCGATATTTGGAAAGCCGGTGATCGAAGTCACCCCGACCATCGCCATCTCCGAGGATGAGATCACCGAGCGGTTCATCCGCGCGGCCGGCCCCGGCGGCCAGAACGTCAACAAGGTCTCCACCGCCGTGGAGCTGCGCTTCGACGTCCGCCGCTCTCCCTCGCTGCCCAACGACGTCGCCGTGCGGCTGATGCGGCTGGCCGGGCGCAAGCTGACCCAGGACGGCGTGCTCGTGCTGACCGCGATGAGCTTCCGCACCCAGGAGCGCAACCGCGCCGATGCGCTGGAGCGCCTGCTGGAGCTGATCCGCGAGGCCGCCAAGCCCCCGCCGCCGCCGCGCAAGAAGACCAAGCCGACCAAAGCCTCCCAGAAACGCCGGGTGGAAGCCAAGGTCCGCCGCGGCGGCGTGAAGTCCATGCGCGGCAAGGTCCGAGGCGACGACTAGGGGTAAACCCTTGGCGGTGAGGCTTCCGGATGCGTAAGGTGCGCGCGCCATGTCACGCATTCGTCTGCTCTCCGCCTCCGCCGCCCTCCTGCTCGTCGCCGCCTGCGCGCCGACCCTGGGCCCGCCCCCGCCTCCGCCGCCCGGCGGCGGCCCGGCCACGGCCGGCGTCTTCCGCGCCGAGGACTTCTCGTGGTCGGCCGTGCCCGGCTCTGGCCGTGTCGACGGCCGCCTGACCTACAAGGCCGGCCAGACCCGCTATTCCTGCACCGGCGCCGGCGTGGTGCTGACGCCCGAGACGCCCTGGACGCGTCGGCGGATGAGCATCCTCTACACCTCCGCCGACCGCGCCGCCCTGCCCGCCGACGAGGTCCGCGCCCGCACGCCCTCGGCGCCCAGCGGCGACTACTCGGCCTTCGTCAAGCGCGCGGTCTGCGACGCCAACAGCGCGTTCAGCTTCTCAGGTCTCGCCAACGGCGCCTGGTACGTGATCACCGTCGCCAAGCCGGTCAGCGGCTCGGGCCCCGACATCGCGGTCATGCGCCGGGTCGAGGTCCGCGGCGGTCGCACGGTGAAGGTCGAACTCTAAGCCGGACCGCGGTCCAAACAAAAACGCCCCGGAGATCGCTCTCCGGGGCGTTTGTCGTTAGTGGACCTTGGCCTTGCCGATCTCCAGGCCCTCGGCGTCGGCCCCGACCTGGATCACCGCGCCGTCCTCCAGCTCGCCCGCCAGCAGCTTGCGGGCGATCGGGTCGACCAGTTCCTTCTGGATCACCCGCTTCAGCGGCCGCGCGCCATAGACCGGGTCGTAGCCCTTGTCGGCCAGCCAGTGCATGGCCGCCGGATCCAGTGTGATCGACATGCGCCGGTCGGCCAGCAGCTTCTCGACCCGCTGCAGCTGGATGCCGACGATGTTGTCCATCTCCCCGCGGCCGAGCCGCTTGAACAGGATGATCTCGTCGATCCGGTTCAGGAACTCGGGACGGAAGTGGCGCCGCACCACATCCATCACCATCGGCCGTGCATCCTCGACGTCCTCGCCCTCGGCCTGGTTGGCCAGGAACTCGGACCCCAGGTTCGAGGTCATGATCAGGATGGTGTTGCGGAAGTCGACGGTCCGGCCCTGGCCGTCGGTCAGACGACCGTCGTCCAGCACCTGCAGCAGCACGTTGAACACGTCCGGGTGCGCCTTCTCGACCTCGTCAAACAGCACGACCTGGTAGGGCCGGCGCCGCACGGCTTCGGTCAGCGCCCCGCCCTCGTCGTAGCCGACATAGCCGGGAGGCGCGCCGATCATGCGGCTGACCGAATGTTTCTCCATGTATTCAGACATATCGAGGCGGGTGATCGCGCTCTCGTCGTCGAACATGAATTCGGCCAGGGCCTTGGTCAGCTCGGTCTTGCCGACCCCGGTCGGGCCGAGGAACAGGAACGAGCCGATCGGCCGGTTGGGGTCCTGCAGGCCGGCGCGCGCGCGGCGGACGGCGTCGGACACGGCGACCAGCGCCTCCTCCTGCCCGACCACGCGGCCGCGCAGGGCGTCCTCCATCTTCAGCAGCTTTTCGCGCTCGCCTTCCAGCATCTTGTCGACCGGGATGCCGGTCCAGCGGCTGACCACGGCGGCGATCTGCTCGGCGTCGACCACCTCGGGGCTGATCGGATTTTCGGCCGCGGCGCTCTCCTCCTGCTCCAGCCGGCGCTCCAGGGCCGGGATCTCGCCATAGGCGATCTCCGAGGCGCGCTGCAGGTCGCCGCGGCGCTGGGCCGCGACCAGTTCGGCGCGCAGCCGGTCCAGCGCCTCGCGGGCCTGGGCGGCGGACGAGACCTTGTCCTTCTCCGACTTCCAGCGGGCGGTCATTTCGGCCGAGCGGCCTTCCAGATCGTCCAGCTCGTCTTCCAGCTTCTCCAGCCGCGCCTGCGAGGCGGCGTCCGGCTCCTTGGACAGGGCCTCGCGCTCGATCTTCAGCTGCACGATGCGCCGGTCGATCTCGTCCAGTTCCTCGGGCTTGCTATCGACCGCCATGCGCACACGGCTGGCCGCCTCGTCGACCAGGTCGATGGCCTTGTCGGGCAGGAAGCGGTCGGTGATGTAGCGGTTAGACAGGGTGGCGGCCGCGACGATGGCGCTGTCGGAGATGCGCACCCCGTGGTGCACCTCGTACTTCTCCTTCAGCCCGCGCAGGATCGAGACCGTGTCCTCGACGGTCGGCTCTGAGACGAACACCGGCTGGAACCGGCGGGCCAGGGCCGCGTCCTTCTCGACGTGCTTGCGGTACTCATCCAGCGTGGTCGCGCCGACGCAGTGCAGCTCGCCGCGCGCCAGGGCCGGCTTGAGCAGGTTCGAGGCGTCCATCGCCCCGTCGGTCTTTCCGGCCCCGACCAGGGTGTGCATCTCGTCGATGAACAGCACGATCGAGCCCTCGGCCGCGGTCACCTCGCCGAGCACGGCCTTCAGCCGCTCCTCGAACTCGCCACGGTACTTCGCGCCGGCGATCAGCGCGCCCATGTCCAGGGCGTGCAGCTGCTTGTCCTTCAGGCTTTCGGGCACGTCGCCGTTGACGATGCGCAGGGCCAGGCCCTCGACGATCGCGGTCTTGCCGACGCCCGGCTCGCCGATCAGCACGGGATTGTTCTTGGTCCGGCGGCTCAGCACCTGGATCGTGCGGCGGATCTCCTCGTCGCGGCCGATCACCGGGTCGAGCTTGCCGTCGCGCGCGGCCTGGGTCAGGTCGCGGGCATAGCGCTTGAGCGCGTCGTAGCCTTCCTCGGCCGAGGCTGAGTCGGCGGTCTTGCCCTTGCGCATGGCCTTGGCGGCCTCTTCCAACGCCGCGGCGTTGGCGCCGGCGTCCTTCAGGGCCTTGGCCGCGTCGCCGCCTTCCTTGGCGATGGCGATCAGCAGCCGCTCGGTGGTGACGAAAGCGTCGCCGCCGGCCTTCGCCCCGGCCTCGGCCTCGGCGAAGATGCGCGCGGTCTCGGGCGCCATGTAGAGCTGGCCCGAACCGCCCTCGACCTTCGGCCGCTTGGCCAGCAGGTCGTCGGCGGCCTTGTCGGCCGCGTCGGGACGTCCGCCCGCGCTCTGGATCAGCGCGCGGCTTAGGCCGTCCTTTTCTTCAAGCAGCACCTTCAAAAGGTGCTCGGGCGCGAGTTGTTGGTGGCGGCGCGCCAGCGCCAGGCTCTGGGCCGACTGGATCGCCTGCTTGGCGCGGTCGGAATAGAGATCGATGTTCATGCGTTCCCCTCGATAGGCGGATTGGCGTGACCGCCTTCATCAAGCACGGCCGCGCCTCGACGGGATGTAGTGTGGCGATTTCGCCACACAACAGGGACAGCCCCGAAATCAGCTCGGCGGGTTGTTCTTCTCCAGGAAGATCGTCACCGCATTGAGCATCCGCAATCGGGTTTCGCCCCGAGACAGCCAATGATCCTCGCCGTTCATGACCACCATCTCGGCCGGATTGCCGGCCTTCTCCAGCGCGCGCTGCATGATGGCGCTCTGCTCCATCGGCACCACCGTATCGTCGCGGCCATGCACCAGCAGGATCGGAACGCCTGCCCCGTCGGCCTTTTCGGCCGGCGACAGCTCGCGCAGCACCGGATCGTCGGGATCGTCCGCGCCCATGAAGCGGATCCAGTACTTCTGCGCCGTGCGCCCCTTGTTGGTCTTCGACCAGCCGACCATCCGGCGCAGGTCCGACACCCCCGCGACCGACGCCGCGCAGCGATAGACGCCGCGATCCATCGTCGCCCCGGCCAGGGCCGCATAACCTCCGTAGCTCGCCCCGACGATGCAGACCCGCGCCGGGTCGATGAGGCCCTGCCCGGCCAGATGCCGCACGCCGTCGGATAGGTCGGTCTGCATCTTGCGCCCCCATTGGCCGTATCCGGCCTGCAGGTGCTGCGCGCCAAATCCGGCGGAGCCGCGGAAATTGACCTGCAGCACCGCGTAGCCGCGCGAGGCCAGCGCCTGCGACCACCAGTCAAAGGTCGGCGTATCGCGCGCCGCCGGCCCGCCGTGGGCCAGCACCACCAGCGGCAGCTTCTTGGCCTCGCGGCCGCGCGGCAGGGTCAGGTAGCCGCTCAGCTCAAGGCCGTCGGCGGCCTTGAAGCGCACCGGCTTCACCTGTGCGATGTCTGCCTCGGTCAGTCCGCGATAGACCGATCCGATCCAGTCCGCCCGCTTGGTCTTCCAGTCGACATAGGCGATCCCGGGTCCCTCGGTCGGAGAGTCCACCCGAATGATCATCCGCTCGCGATTGTTGGACCAAGAGAGCAACTGCACATGCTGGCCGCGGTAGGCCGCCTCGATCGAGCGCCAGATCTTCTGGTCTTGCGGGCTGAAGAAGTCATAGCGGAACTCATCGCCGACCAGCGCCCGCGATCCGACCAGGTGATGGCCGCCAGGGTCAAAGATCAACTGGGAGCCGCCGATCGTCCTGATCGGCTCGCCGCTCGTACCGTCGACGTTCAACTCCCGCAGCACCCGCTGGTCGTCCTCCTCGTCGAACAGCAGGATCGAACGGCCGTCCCGGCCCAGCCCGGCCAGGCTCGGGCGGTCGAGATAGCCTTCCGAGCGCATGACCACCTTCCAGCCGACCTGTTGCTTAATCTTCAGCGTCCAGACGCCGCTGACATAGTCGAAGGCCGAGGCCGCCAGCGGCTGGCCGTCGGCCCCGACCACCCAATCCTCGCTGTAGGGAAAGCCTTCGTGGACCATCTTCGAGGCGCCGGACTTCAGGTTGATCTGATAGAGCGCGATGCGCCCTCGGCCGCCGCTGTCGAAGCGGACGCCGGTGACGAACACCGCCGGCTTGCCGTCGACGGTGCGCCGCACCGGCGAGCCGACCACAATGTTGAGCCCCCGCTCGACGTCGCGCATCAGCCGCGTCTGCCGGTTGGTCTCGACATCGAACAGGACGACGGTCGTGTATTCCTGGCGGGGCGCGATCACATTGGCGATCGACGCGGTCGTGCTGGCGGTGATCAGCAAATGCTGGGGGCTCGCCCAATCCAGGTCGCGCACCTTGGCGGCGCCCGCGTGGATGACGCTGTCCTTGCCGGTGGCGATGTCCTTGACGACGATCTGCCGGTCCTCGCCGGTCGTCAGGATGACCGCGAACCGCGCGCCGTCCGGCGAAATCGCCGCCGCCTCGATGCTCGGAAGTTTGCCGTAGGCCTCAAGCGGCGCGGCCATGGCGATGGTCGCGGTCGCCAGACAGGTGACCGCCAGCGCAAGCACTCTGATGAGCACGTCGTTCCTCCCCCCGGATTACGGAAACTGTGGCCGAGCCGGCCAGCTTCCGCAACCCGAAGTTGGATCGTGCAATCTACTGGCGTGCCAGTTCCGCGGCTCCGACCGCGTCGCCGTCCAGGGCCTGGTCGGCGTCCATGGTCACCGTCACCGTCCGCAGCGCGCCGCTGAACTTGAACGGCTCGGCATAGTCGCCGACCGCGCTGCCGCGGTCGCGGCCGATGTCCAGGCCCGACCACGAGATCAGGGTCATGAAGCCCAGATGGGTGGCGACCTCGCCCGCCGGGCGGCCGTCGATGCTGAGGATGAAGCGCCGCCCGTCGCCCTGGACGCACTGCACGCCCAGCCGCCGGCGGCCCGGCGCCACCGCCGCCTCCGAGCTGACCGTGGTGCGCAAGCCCCCGACGTTCAGGGTGTGGTGCAGACGCCCGTCGCGCACGAACAGCGAGTAGCCGCTGGTGGCGTCGCCATGGGCGATCAGCACCCCCTCGTCGCCCTCGCCCAGGGTCACGTCGGCCTCGATGAAGTACGAGCGCGAACGCACATCGGGGGCGCAGTCGCTGGGCACGTGCCCCATGCCCTTGTGGAACACGAACTGTTTGCGCGCGCCCTGGTGGCGCAGGGCGTTCTCGGCGAAGCGAGGTCCGAAGCGGTCGTCCAGCGGCAGGACGTTGCAACGCTCGGCCTGGGCCCACCATTCGTCGACCAGCGCCGCCAGCCGGTCAGGCTCGGCCTGCGCCAGGTCGCGGGTTTCCGCGAAGTCGGCGTCGAGGTGGTAGAGCTCCCAGACGTCCTTGTCGAAGGGCGCGCCCGGCGGGTGGAACGCCACCGCCTTCCACCCGTCCTTCCAGAGACCACGGTGGCCGAACATCTCGAAATACTGCGCCGAGCTCTTGGCCGGCGCGGCCGCGTCGGTCAGCGAAGCAGCGAAGCTCTCGCCCTCCATCGGCGTCTGCACGACCCCGGCGATGACGTCGGGCGAAGACATGCCCAAAAGCTCCAGCAAGGTCGGGGTCAGGTCGCAGGCGTGGGCGAACTGGCCTCGCGTCTCGCCGCGAGCGGCGATCCCGTTCTTCCAGCTGATCACCAGCGGATCGCGGATGCCGCCGCCGTGGGTGTTCTGCTTGTAGCGGCGCAAGGGCGTGTTCGAGGCCTGGGCCCAGCCGAACGGGAAATTCGAGTGGCTGTCGGGCCCGCCGATGTCCTCCAGCCGCGCCAGCTTCTCCGGCATCGGTTCGAACTTCATGTTGTAGGGCCCCATGGCGTTGACGAAGCCGAGCGGCCCGCCTTCCTGGCTGGCGCCGTTGTCCGACAGCACGAGGATCAGAGTGTCGTCCTTCACGCCGGCCTGCTCTAGGAACTCCACCAGCCGCGCCAGGTGCCGGTCAGCGTGGTCCAGCATGCCGGCGAAGGCGCTCTGCAGGCGGGTGAACACCTTCTGTTCGTCGGGCGAGTGATCGGCCCAGGCCTTCACTCCGTCGTTGCGCGGCGGCAGCTGGGTGTCCGGCGGCACGATCCCCATCGCCTTCTGGCGCTCCAGCCGGCGCTCGCGCTCGACGTCCCAGCCAGCTTCGAACACCTCGTCATAGCTGCGGATGATGTCCATTGGCGCCTGGTGCGGCGCATGGCAGGCCCCCAGCGCCAGCCACAGCAGCCACGGCTGGTCCGGCGCATCGGCGATGTGGTCGGCGACGAAGCGGATGCTCTCGTCCACCAGGTCTTCGGTCAGGTGATAGCCGTCGCGGTAACCGCCCGGCGGGTCGACAGGGGTGTTGTCGCGCACCAGCTCGGGCGAGAACTGGTCGGTCTCGGCGTCCATGAAGCCGTAGTAGCGGTTGAAGCCGCGGCCCAGCGGCCAGCCGTCATAGGGCCCGGCCGCGCCCGTCTGGTTGACTGGCGTCGCGTGCCACTTGCCGACCATGTAGGTCCCATAGCCCTGGCCGCGCAAAATCTCCGGCAGGGTTCCGGCCTCCCTGGCGATCTTGCCGCGATAGCCGGGAAAGCCTGAGTCGAAGTTGGCCAGGCAGCCCATGCCCACCGAGTGATGGTTGCGACCGGTCAGCAGCGCCGCCCGCGTGGTCGAGCACATCGCCGTGGTGTGGAAGCCGGTGTAGCGGAGGCCCTCGGCCGCCAGCTTGTCGATCGTCGGCGTCCTGATCGGCGAGCCGTAGCATCCGAAGTCCGAAAACCCGACGTCGTCGAACAGTACGACCAGGATGTTCGGCGAGCCGGCCGGCGGCTTCACCTTCGGCGGCCAATAGGGGACAGAGTCCGCCAGGGTGCGCCCAACCTTCGCCGCGCCATGCGATCCAGACATATGACAGACTCCATGCCAATTCATTAAGTTGTGGCTCCTGGGCCACGGTTTGGCAAGCGGTTGATCGCCGTTCTGCAACCCGCCGCGTGCTGATCGGGTTTTGGGAAGCAGCCGATCCGCGCGCGGATCCCTCCCCGGAACGATGAGCACTCCCATGACCCGGCTGACCCTCCTGGCGGCGACCACGGCCGCAACCGCCCTCCTGTCCACCACGGCGCACGCGGCGGGCTACTACCTGCAGGAACAGTCGGTGAAGGGCGCGGGCCGCGCCTATTCGGGCGAGGTCGCCGACCAGGGGGTCTCCTCGCTTTGGTGGAACCCGGCCGCCATCGCCCGCTCGGGGCGCGAGGCCTATGTCGGCCTGCATGCGGTGTTCGTCGACGCCACGGTCAGGAACGAAGGCTCGACCATCACCTATCCGAACGGACTGACCATCCCGATCCAGGGCGAGCCGCGCGCCTTCAGTCCGATCCAGGACGGCGTCGCGCCGAACTTCGCCATCGCCACCCCGATCGGCGACCGCTTCGCGCTCGGCCTGTCTGTCGCCGCGCCCTTCAACTTCACCACCGAGTACCGCAAGTCGTCGTGGGCGCGGTACGACGCCCTGACCTCCCGGCTGACCACCGCCGACATCCAGGTGACCGGGGCGATGAAGGTCACCGAATGGCTCGACCTCGGGGCCGGGGTCAGCGCCCAGTACACCGACGCCAAGCTGCAGACCGCCTATCCGAACCTCTCGCCGCTGCTCGCCGACGGCATCTCCCAGCTCAGCGGCGACGGCTGGGATTTCGGCTGGACGGTCGGCGCCCAGGCCTATCTGGGCCCGGTGACGCTGGGCGCCAGCTACCGCTCGAAGGTCGAGCACGACCTCGACGGCGATGTCCTGGTCGCGGGCCTGGTCGGTCCCCTAGCCCCGGTCAACCGCGAGGTCGGCGGCTCGGCGGCCTTCACCACGCCCTGGATCGCCACCCTCGGCGCCCGCTGGCAGGCCACCGACCAACTCGCCCTCAACGCCCAGATCCAGCGCATCGGCTGGAGCGAGTTCGAATCGATCGACGTGAAATTCGCCGGCGGCGGCGAAAACCTGTTCCAGGGTTATGAGGACGTCACCTCGGGCGGCGTCGGCCTCGACTATGCGGTCAACGACAAGCTGACCCTGCGCGCCGGCGTGCAGTACGACCCGACCCCGACCCCCGACGCGGCCCGCACCGCGCGGGTGCCGGACGGCGACCGCTGGCTCTACGGGGTCGGCGCCACCGCCGACGTGATGAACGGGCTGAAGGTCGATGCGGCGTTCGCCTACATCGACTTCGCCAATTCCGACGTCCACCACGACACGGTGTTCTACGAGGGCACGCCCGCGGCCACCACGACCCGCCTGCGCGGCGAGGTCGAGGGCGCCGGCTACGTGCTGTCGCTGGGCCTGCGGAAGACGTTCTGACGCGTCCCGCAAAGTCCGGAAGCAAGCTAAGTCGAAAACGAAAAGCGGCGCTCCAGCCAGGCCGAAGCGCCGCTTGGGTCCCGGCCTTCGCCGGGGGGAGCGGTTGTTTGCTCGCCCCTACTTCTGGTTCGCGTAGAGCTTGACCACCTCGTAGAGGAAGTCGCGGCCCTCATAGAGCGAGCGCACGCGCATCTTCTCGTTCAGCCCGTGGGCGCCGTTGCCGGTCGGCTCGCTGAAGAAGCCGGTCAGGCCGTAGGTCGGCACCCCGACCGCGTTCAGGAATCGGCCGTCGGTGGCGCCGGTCGCCATCACCGGCACGATCGGCACGCCCGGCCACAGCTTGGCCGAGACCGTCTCGATCGGGCCCATGATCTGCTTGTTCAGCACCGGCGGCGGAGTGACCGGGCTCGGCTCGCCGACCGTCGTGACCTTGATCGCCGGGTCGGCCAGCACCTTGACCAGCGCCTCGCGGGTGGCCTCGACGCCCTCGCCCGGCAGGATCCGGCAATTGACGTTGGCCCGCGCCCGCTGCGGCAGGGCGTTGGGCGCATGGCCGGCGTTGACCATGGTCGCCACGCAGGTGGTCCGCATCATCGAGTTGCGGCCCGGATCGCGCGCCACAGCCGCCACCGCCGCGGCGTTGGACGGGTCCTTGGCGACGGCGGCCATCGCCTCGCCCATCGGCCCGCCCTCGATCTTGGCCATCTGGACGAAGTTGCCGCGCACCGCATCGTTCAGCTTCACCGGGAAGTCGTACTCGCCCAGCCGCGCCAGCCCCTGCGACAGGTGGTAGATCGCATTGTCGCGCACCGGCGCCGAGGAGTGGCCGCCCGGATTGGTCACTTCCAGGGTGTAGTCCTGATAGACTTTCTCGCCGGCCTGCACGCCCAACGACACACGGTTCCCCTGGCCGTCCAGCCGCCCGCCGGCGCCCTCGTTGAGCACGAAGGCGGCGTCCATCAGATCGCGGTGGTTCTTGATCAGGTATTGGACGCCGTTGAAGGTGTCCGGCGTCTCCTCCCCGCAGGTCAGCGCCATGCGGATCGTCCGCTTCGGCTTGAAACCCTCGGTCTTGTAGCGGGCCAGGGTGTCGACCCAGACCGCGGCCTGGGCTTTGTCGTCGGCCGCGCCGCGGGCGTAGAAGAAGCCGTTCTCCTCGACCAGCTTGAACGGATCGCGCTCCCAGTCGGCGCGGTTGGCCTCGACCACGTCGATATGCGCCAGCAGCAGGATCGGCTTGGCCTTGGCGTCGGTCCCCTTGAGCGTCGCGACTAGGTTCCCGTCCTTGGGCCGGTCCGGCGAGACGATGATCTGCAGGTCCGCGTCGGCGAACCCGGCGCTCTTCAGCCGCGCGGCCATCGCCTGCGACGCCGCGGTGCAGCTGCCCGCCGACAGGGTGGTGTTGATCTCGATCAGCTCTTTGTAGAGGTCGCGGAACGCCAGCTGGTCAGCGCGCGGGCTCTGGGCCATCGCCGGCGAGGCGATAGCGGCGGCCGCCAAGGCGGCGGCGGTGAAGGTACGGATCATTGACGCTCCCCATGAACTGGCGGGGAGCCTATGGGGCGTCCGGCGCGGCGGCAACATTCCATCCGCGCGCCCCGGCGTTCAGTTCACGTCCGACTTCTTCGGCGGCGCCGGCGGCAGCGGAGCGATCTGGATGCCGTCGTCCTTCAGCGCCTTGATCTCGGCCGGACTGGCCTCGCCATAGATGCCGCGGTCTTCCGAGCGGCCCTCGTGGATGGCGCGGGCCTCGCCGGCGAAGGCGTCGCCGACATAGTCGAAGTTCTCCTCGACGTGGGCGCGGACCTTGCCCATCGCCTCCATGACCATCGAGCGCACCTGCGGCGGGAGGTCGGCGGCCTGGGATTTCTTGGTGCCGGCCACCGAGGGGGCCATGATCTGCTTCTCGACCGCCCGGCTCTCGCAGACCGGACACGCGACCAGGCCGCGCGCCGACTGGTCGTCGAAATCGCCGGACGAGCCGAACCAGCCCTCGAACGCGTGGGCGTGCTCGCAGATGAGCGCGTAGCGGATCATGCGATAGATATAGGCGCTGTAAAGCTCCGCGCATTGGGCAGGGCCGGGATCGCCGCCCGCGCCTTGGCCACCGCGGCCAGGTCCAGGTCGGCGATCAGCACGCCCGGCTCGTCGTGGTCGAGCTTGCCCAGCACCTCGCCCCAGGGGCCGATGGCCAGGGTCCGGCCCCAGGTGCCGCGGCCGTCTTCGTGGAAACCGCCCTGGGCCGGCGCCAGCACGAAGCTGCCGGTCTCGATGGCGCGGGCGCGCAGCAGCGTCTCCCAGTGCGCCTCGCCGGTCGGCCGGGTGAAGGCGGCCGGCGTCACGATCACCTCGGCCCCGGCCAGCGCCAGGGCGCGGTACAGCGCCGGGAAGCGCACGTCGTAGCAGATGGTCAGCCCCAGCTTCAGCTCGCCGGCCCGCACCGCCACCGCCTGTTCGCCGGGCTCGTAGGTCTCGCTCTCGCGCGCGGTCTCGCCGGTCGGCAGGTCCACGTCGAACATGTGCAGCTTGTCGTAGGTGGCGGCGATCTGGCCCTGCGGCGTGATCAGCGCCGCACGGTTGGCGGCCTTGCCATCCGGCCGCTTCACCAGCGCCGAGCCGATCAGGATGGTCACGGAAAGCTCGGCGGCCAGGGCCTGCAGGCCTTGCACGACAAGGTCGTCCTCCAGCAGGGCCAGCTGCGGCAGCAGCGCGGCCTTGTCCTTCTGCAGGATGTTGGCGCCCTCGGGCGTGGCGATGAAGCTCGCGCCGTCGGCCGCAGCCTGCCGGATCAGCGGCGTCACGTGCGCCAGCGCCGCGGCGTGGCTGGCGGGGGTTCTGGTCTGGATCAGGCCGACGCGCAGGGTCATTCGCTACTCCGCTCATCCCCGCGCAGGCGAGGGTCCAAGCCGATGCTCAGCTTAGGCTCCCGCTTTCGCGGGAGTGAGCGGAAAGATCAAGCTTCAGGCCGCCAGGAGGGCGTCCAGCTTGCCGTCGTATTCCAGCGCCATCATGTCGTCGCAGCCGCCGATGTGGCGCTCGCCGATGAAGATCTGCGGGAAGGTCGCCCGGCCGTTGGCGCGCTGGACCATCTCCTGGCGCTTCTCCGGATCGAAGGCCGCCTCGATCTCATTGAACGCCACGCCCTTTTTCTCCAGCAGCGACACCGCGCGGATGCAGTAGGGGCAGTACGGTTTCGTATAGATGGTGACTTCGGCCATGGCTCGACTGATGCGGGTGGTGACGGGTCTGCTCTATATGGAACGACTTGAGCTTTCTTTAACCCTCGCGACCACTGCGGCATGGACGCGCAGCGCCCCAGCCGCCAGCAGCGCCCGCGCGCAGCCTTCCAAAGTGGCGCCGGTGGTCATCACGTCATCGATCAGCAGGACGGTCTTGCCGGCCACCAGCCTGGCCTTGGCCGGCGGCACGGCGAACGCCGCGGCGACGTTGCGCCGCCGCCCGCCGCCCGATTTGCCGCCCTGGCTCGCGGTGTCCCGGACCCGCGCAAGCGCATCGGGCAGATAGGCCACGCCCGACAGCCGGCCCAGCGGCCGGGCGATCTCGGCGGCCTGGTTGTAGCGCCGCCCCAGCAGCCGCGCGCGGTGCAGCGGCACGGGCGCCAGCACGTCGGCTTCGTCCAGCAACTCGCGCGCCGAACGGCTGATCCAGCGGGCGAACAACGGCGCCAGGTCGGTGCGGTCGGCGTGCTTCAGCTGCAGGATCGGCCCGCGCGAGGTCTCGTCGTACAGGCACGCCGCCCGCGCCCGCGCGAACGCCCGCGGCCGAGCCGAGCAGGCGGCGCAGCGGACGCTTGCCCCCAGGTCGTATTCGAACGGCAGGCCGCAGCCGTCGCACAGCGGCCCGTCGATGAACGGGATCGTGCTCCATGCCGCTGCGCTCAGGCCGCCGCTCATCGCCGGCGCGCCGCCGTCGAGCGATTGGGGTGGGAAAAGCAGGTCCAGCGCGGTACGAACCGCGGCCGTCGCGCGCGGCCCGGGTTTCCACCGGGCGTCCGCATCGCCATCTAGAAAGCCCATGTCCGCCCCGCCCCGTCTCTTCGACCGCGACCTGCACCGCACCCGCCTGGACCGCGCCGCCCCCGGCTACGCCGCCGCCGACTTCCTCAAGGCCCGCGCCGCAGAGGACGCCGTCGTGCGCCTGGAAGCGATCATGCGCGACTTCCCGCGCGCCGTCGATCTGGGCGCGCGCAATGGCTGGTTCGCCCGCTGCCTGGCGCAGAGCGACGCCGCCGCCCGCATCGGCTTCCTGGTCGAGACCGACCTGTCGCCGAAGATGCTGGCCGGCCGCGACGGCCTGCGCCTGGTCGCCGACGAGGAGCGCCTGCCCTTCGCGCCCGGCAGCCTCGACCTGGTCGTCTCGACCCTGGCCCTGCACTGGACCAACGACGTGGTCGGCGCGCTGATCCAGATTCGCCGCGCCCTGAAGCCGGACGGCCTGTTCATCGGCTCGCTGCTGGGCGGCGCCACCCTGACCGAGCTGCGCCAATCGCTGCTGGCCGCCGAGGCCGAGCTGACCGGCGGCGCCGGCCCCCGCGTCTCACCCTTCGCCGATCCCTACGACGCCGCCGGCCTGCTGCAACGCTCGGGCTTCGCCCTGCCGGTGGCGGACGTCGACCGCGTCACCGTCCGCTACGCTCATCCGCTGAAGCTGCTCGCCGACCTGCGGGCCATGGGCGAGACCAGCGTCCTGGCCGAGCGCCACCCCAAGCGCCTGACCCGCCAGGTCCTGGCCCGCGCCTTCGAGATCTATGTCGAACGCTTCGCCGAGCCCGACGGCCGCGTGCCCGCCACCTTCGAGATCCTGACCCTGACCGGCTGGGCGCCCGACCCCAGCCAGCAGAAGCCGCTCAAGCCCGGCTCGGCCAAGATGCGCCTGGCCGACGCCCTCGGCGTGGTCGAGAACCCGCTGCCGCGGGACGAGACCTAGCCCAGCTTCGCCGAGCCGAGGATCGCCTCGACCTCGGCCAGATAGGCGTCGAAATAGTGCTCGGCCGGCGCCAGGTAGAGCAGGACATAGGTCTTGCCGCCCTGTTCGCTGATCACTCCGGCGCCCTTCACGTCCAGCCCGGCCTTGGTCTGCGCCGTCAGATCGAAACGCACGCCGGCGCCCTGGCCGAACTGGGCCGGCCGCGGCCGCATCAGCTGCACGCGCTGATACTCCAGAGCCACCACGCTGTCGGTGATGAACTCCAGCCGCTCGCTGGCGCTCATGTCAGGCCGGATCACCGGCGTCGGGGTTTCCTTGCGGGCCGGCTTGATCAGGTACTCGCCCGGCGCCAGGCCGTCGGTGACGTAGAGCCGATTGAGCAGCGGTCCGTCGATCGACAGCAGCCGCACCTTCGCCGTGCGACCGGTCATGATGTTGCTGATGTCGGACCACTCGCGGCCCAGGGCGACCTCATAGCCCGTCCCGACCTTCAGCGTCCCGGCGGGCGCCGAGGTGACGGAGGCGCAGGCGGCCAGCGCCAGGCAGGCGCCGAGCGGCGCAAGAGCTCGGATGAAGGTCCACATGGTCATTTCCCCTTGTCGAGGCTGGAAAGGCTGTCCTGCACCATCCAGGCGTCCTCGGCCTGCGGCGCCTTGGCCAGATAGCTTTCGTAGGCGGTTCGCGCGCCGGCCAGATCGCCGTCGCGCCGCCGGATATCGCCCAGCTCGCGCCAGACCGCGGCCGGCGCGTCGGCGTGAACCGCGGCGGTCAGATAGGCGTCGCGCGCCTTGGCCAGGTCCCCGTCGCCGCGTCGCATCCGATAGGCCTCGCCGCGGAAGTAGTTGAGCACGCCGAGGTCCTCGCCGTCGGCCGCCAGCCGATCGATCACCACCAGCGTCTGGCCGAAGTCGCGCTTGCGCAGGTCGTCGCGCAGCCAGGCGCCCAGGTGCGGGCGGATCGCCGCGCGATGGCGCTCACGGCCCCGGTCGCCGCCGGGCTTCAAGGTCGCGGCCTGCGTGTCCAGCGCGGCGATCCGCTGGGCGCCGAGCGGGTGGCTGGAGAACACGCTGATCCGCGTCTCCGAGTTCCGGACCCGCTTGAAGTCCGAACCCTTCGTCTCGGCGGTCAGCCCGCGCCAGCTCTGCGCCGCCGCCGCCGGATCGTAGCCCGCCGCCGCCAGCTTGCGCTGGCCCAGCAGGTCGGCCTCGGCCTCCTGCTCGCGGCTGAACCTGAAGAACGAGGCGATCTGCGCGTAGTAGATCAGGTCGATGGTGTTGCCGGTGGCGTCCATGATCGACTGCGCCTCGCTCGCGGTGCCGGCGCTGGCCGCCGACGCGGCGCCTGCGACCGCCACGACGACCGTCGCGGCCAGCACCACGTTGGCTCGGGTCTTCTGGGCCCGATGCGCCTCGATGGTGTGGCTCTCGGTGAAATGGCTGATCTCATGGCCCAGCACATAGGCCAGCTCGGCCTCGTCGCTCGCCCGCAGCAGCAGACCCGACCAGACTTCCGAGTAACCGTTCGGCGCCATGCTGGCGTTCATGAACGGCCGGTCCATGACATAGACCCGCAAGTCCGGGCAGTGCGCGCCCGCCACCTTGCACATCACCCCGCGCACATAGGCGTTCAGCGCCGGGTCGGTGTTGAGGTCGGCACGGGTCTTGGCCTCGGCCTCGGCCTTGTCCATCACCGACCAGAAGCCGGCCTCGGCCGAGGCCGCGTCCGGCCGCAGACCCGCGGCGCGTTCCTGGGCGGCCGCCGGCGTCACGGCCAGGGCCGTCGCCAGGGCGATGGCTGACGTGCGCAAGGTCATGGCCTAGAGCGGCGCGTCCTTCAGCACGGCCTGGACGAGCTGGGCCGCTCCGTCCGGCTTGCGCATGTCGTCGTTTGGGCCGGTGCTGGCGACGTTGAACCACACGACGCGGCCCGTCTTCAGGTCCACCAGCGAGGCGAAGCACTGCTGGCCGCCGACCGGGACGCCGACGCCCAGGATCGCAGCCCCACCGCGGTCGCCACCCGCGCCCCGCTGGCGTAGTTGCCGCGGCCGAACACGAACAGCGCGTAGTCGGCCTCGTACGCCGCGCCCAGCGCCTGCGCGCCTTCGCCCAGCGTCCAGTCGAAGGACGCGGACTTGGTCGGCAGGCTTACATAGCCGTAGTTGAACATCATGATCGACTGGCCGACCGCCTCGTGCAGGCGCAGCAGCTGGCCGGTCCGCCCGCCCATGGCCTCGTCCGGATCGATCATCCGGTAGGCGTGCGAGCGGGCCTTCATTTGGCGCTCGACCTCGGCGGCGACATTGCTGCGCCCCTGCTCGGTCCAGTCGGCCCGCGGCTCCTGCATCCCCGAGGCGGTCAGCACCGCCAGTTCGATGTCCGGCTCGACCAGGACGATCCGCGCCCCGGCCGGCGGCTTGATCGGATTGCTCGCCAGCTTGGTGTTGGTCGTGGTGCACGCGGCCATCAGCAGGCACGCGGCGACAACAGCGAACAGTCTCATGACGCCCCCCAGCGGCCCTCGGCTGCATCGGAGGGCGGCCGCAATCTATACGCGAGAGAGACCGGATGTCGACGTGATTTCCGGCGCCTGCGGGCGTCCCAAATTCTGCGTCAATCCTGGGCGCCACAAGACCTTCACGCCCCAAACGGCCAAGCCGGGTCGCTTTTTGGCCACGTCGCCGATCTAACGTCGGTCTCGGCTCGATCCAAACGACTACAGGAACCCCCCTATATGCGTATTGCTATCCTGGCCGCCGGCCTGCTCGGCGCCGCCGTCGCCGCGACTTCCGTCCAAGCTCAGACCGCTCCGGCCGCTCCCGCCGCCGAAGCCCCTGCCGCGGGCGGCTTCTCCGACGCCGATCTCAAGGCCTTCGGCTCGGCCATGGCCGAGATCCAGAAGATCAACGGCGAGTACACGCCGAAGCTGGCCGGCGCCGACGGCCCGACCAAGGCCGAGGTGCAGAAGGAAATGATCAGCAAGATGGGCGCGGCCGTGCAGGCCAGCGGCCTCTCGCCGCAAAAGTACAACGACATGTCGGCCGCCGTGCAGAAGGACGCCGCCCTGCGCGCCCGTCTGACCACGGTGCTGAACGCCGAGCCGGCCGCCTAAGGCTTCGGCTCACGCCTTCGAAGGCCGCTCCGGGTTCGCCGGGGCGGCCTCTTTCATGCCCGCAAGGTCGGTCGGCGCGCAGCGTCCAGCGCCACCACGACATCGGCCCGGCCCGGCATCTCCTCGAGGATCCAGCGCGTCAGCCGCTCGTAGTGGGCGATGAAGCCTGCGACCTCCGCATCGCTCATCGCCCGACTCGCGTCCGCGCCCTCGCGCGCCAGCCGCTCGCGCAGCTTGCGCTCCTGTTCGATCCGCCAGCCCAGCACCACCTCGAAGCTCGGCGCCTGCAGCAGGACGAGCATGTCCAGCGCCCCGAACAGCTGCTGATAAGGTCCGGCCAGGGCCGCGTTGACGAAGCTGCGCCAGGCGCCGCCCGCGTCCTGCTGCGCTTCCAGCCCATTGACCGGCGCGGCCAGCGCCGCCGCCGGCTGGGGTCGCGCGCCCACGCACCAGCCTTCGAACAGCACCACGTCCGCCGGGCCTTCGAACGGCGCGCCGTGCTCGCGGCGGTCGTCGCGGGCCTTTTCGAACACCGGCCGCTCGTGGACGCCCGGAGTCCGCAACGCCGCCAGCATCTCCAGCCCCAGCGCCACGTCGTGCGTGCCCGGCACGCCGCGCACCGCCGCCAGCGGATGCACCTGCCGCGCCATGTCCTGCCGCTCGGCCCGCGTCAGGTAGAGGTCGTCCAGCGAGATCGCCGCAGTCCTCAGCCCGCGCGCCTCCAGCAGCCGCGCCAGCACCGCGGTCAGGGTCGACTTGCCGCTCGCCTGCGGGCCGCAGATTCCGACCACGATCCCGCCCGGCCGCGCGGCGTCGGCGATGCGTCCGGCCAGCGGAACCGCCACCTCGGCCACCACCCTCGCATAGCTGGCCGGCAGCCGCTCGCGCGCCATGAACTGCGCCAGCCAGGCGTCAGGCGTCATGCGTCGCCTCCGCCGCCAGCCGCGCGGCGATGTCCTTCAGCGCCCGCCGACGCGCCGAACCGGCGCGCCAGGCCATGACGATGGTCCGCCGCGGGGCGGGTTCTGGAAACCGCGCCAGGCTGATGCGCCGATCGGCCAGGTCCCGCGCCGCCATCTGCGGCAGCAGGGTGATCCCCTGCCCGTGCGCCACCAGCTGCAAAAGCGTGGTCAGGCTGGTCGCGCCGAAGGTGGTGAGGTCGCTGAGCTCGCAGGCCCCCAGCGCCTGGTCGCGCAGGCAGTGGCCTTCCTCGAGCAGCAGCAGCCGATCGGCCGGCAGGCTGCGCGGATCGTCGGCGGCCAGCGGCGCGCTCGCCGGGCTGGCCAGCAAGAACGGGTCGTCGAACAGCTCCACCGTCTCGATCCCCTCGCCGGCCAGCGGCGCAGCGGCGATCACCGCGTCCAGCTCGCCGGCCGCCAGCTCGCTCAGCAGGGTCGCGGTCTGGGTTTCGCGAACCTTCAGCTCCAGCCCCGGCAGCGCCGCCTGCAGCACCGGCGCGGCCCGCGGCAACAGGTAGGGCGCCACCGACGGGATCATGCCCAGCGCCAGGCGCCGCGAGCCGACCCCGCGCCGCTCGCGCGCGAAGTCCTCCAGGTCCTTGACCCCGGCGATCAACGCCCGCGCCCGCTCGGCCAGGGCCGTCCCGTCCGGGGTCAGCACGCTGGCGCCGCGCCCACGCTCGACCAGCACCAGGTCCAGTTCGGCCTCCAGCTCGCGGATCTGCATCGACAGCGCCGGCTGGGTGACATGGCAGGCGGCCGCCGCGCGGCCGAAGTGGCGCTCTTCGGCCAGGGCGGTCAGGTAGCGCAGCTGTCGCAAGGTCGGCATCTGCATAAGCTAGATTTATTGGCGGGCCGGACAAGCGCCTCGACGCTTATCGGAGCGCGACCCGCAGGTGCGACCTTTCGCCCTAGCATAACGACGATATGGCGCTGGTGTCTTCCCGGGACTCAGGCTCAACCTTGAGGCGTCCGTTGCACAGCCTGCATCGACACGGTCGAGGACTAGCTAGCTTCGACCCTGAGAGGCCCGCGGTGATCCGAGCTCACCGCGGGCCTTTTTCCGTTCTCAGACCAGGTCGCGCAGCCAGGCCACCAGCGGCGCATCGGCCGGCGGCATCGGATAGTCGGTAAGCTTCATCGGCTTCACCCAGGCCACGCCCGAATGCTCCTTGGCCGTGACCACGCCCTCCCAGCGCCGCACCAGATAGAGCGGCATCAGCAGGTGGAAGTCCTCATAGGTGTGGCTGGCGAACACGAAGGGCGCCAGGCAGGCGTGCGAGACGGTGATCCCCAGCTCCTCGTCCAGCTCCCGGATCAGGCATTGCTCGGGCGTTTCGCCCGGCTCGACCTTGCCGCCCGGGAACTCCCACAGCCCCGCCAGTTGCTTGCCGGGCGGCCGCTGACAGATCAGCACCCGGCCGTCGGAATCGATGAGCGCCGCGGCGGCGACGAGAACCATGCGCTTGGTGTCGGACATGCCAGCTTCCTCGCGGGATGCGCCCGCGATTGCAAGGGGTCAGGACCAGAGCTCGAACGGCTCGTCGATGTCCTCGCCGGCCAGGAAGCGCGCCAGCAGCAACGGCAGCCGCCCGGGATAGAAGCGGCCGTCGTGCGCTTCGATCTCGCCGACCGACCACCAGCGGAAGTCGGTATAGTCCTCCAGCTCGTAGTCCAGGCGTCCGGTCTCGTCGATCGCCGCGCCGCGCCCGTCCAGGACCACCTCGACCACCACCTCGTGCTGCACGCGCCGGGCCTGGCGATAGCGGAAGGTGGCGGTGCGCCGCCACGCGGGGCGTCCGACCTGGTCGGGTCGGGCGATGATCCCGGTCTCCTCGCGCAGTTCGCGCAGCGCCGCTTCGAGATAGGTCTCGCCCGCATCGACGCCCCCGCCCGGCAGCTCCCACCACTCGCCCTGCTCCGGCTCGGTGACGTCGCGGGTGCGGAACAGCAGGATCCGCCCGTCACGATCGCGCACCACCACACGCACCGCATGGCGCTCGGTCAGAGGCAAGTCGTCGGGCAGTTCGCTCAGCATCTCGATGGTCGGCATCGCCAATCCCTTGCAAAACTTGACTTTCGGCGCGCCGTCAGTCATATCCCTGCTGCGCCGCAACATTCGAGGCGCTATCGGCGCTCCAGCCGCGTGATGGTTCCGCAACCTCGGACCCAGCTGTCGAGCGCTTGAAGAGATCGCATAGATCGCCCCGCCACGCGGGGGCTTTCCACAAATGACCCGCGTTTTCGCGACCCTCGCTGCATGCGAGCGGCCGCGCTCGGCGCATCCGTGAAAGACACTCGTTTGACCAAATTTACCGACCTCGGCCTCGACAAGATGCTGCTCAAGGCCCTCAACGACGAGGGCTATGAGAAGCCGACCCCGATCCAGGCCCAGGCCATCCCCGGCGTCATGGCCGGCAAGGACCTGCTCGGCATCGCCCAGACGGGCACCGGCAAGACCGCCGCCTTCGCCCTGCCCATCATCCATCGCCTGGCCGCCGACAAGAAGGCCGCGCCGCGCCGCGGCTGCCGCGTGCTGGTGCTGTCGCCGACCCGCGAGCTGGCGACCCAGATCGCCGAAAGCTTCAAGGCCTACGGCAAGCACATGAACCTCAGCGTCGCCGTGATCTTCGGCGGCGTGAAGTACGGCGGCCAGATGCGCGCCATGGCGCCCGGCGTCGACGTCCTGGTCGCTACCCCCGGCCGCCTGCTCGACCACCTGCAGGAGAAGACCATCACCCTGCAGGGCGTCGAGATGTTCGTCCTCGACGAGGCCGACCAGATGCTCGACATGGGCTTCATCGTGCCGATCCGGCAGATCGTGAAGCACCTGCCGCGCCTGCGTCAGAACCTGTTCTTCTCGGCCACCATGCCCAGCGAGATCGAGAAGCTGGCCGGCGAGCTGCTGCGCCCCAACCCGACCAAGGTGTCGGTGACCCCGCAGGCCACCACCGTCGAGCGCATCAAGCAGCAGGTCATCTTCGTTGAGACCGCCCGCAAGCGCGCCCTGCTCTGCGAGATGTTCGCCGAGCGCGACTTCAAGCGTGTGATCGTCTTCACCCGCACCAAGCGCGGCGCCGACCGCGTGGCCAAGTCGCTTGAGGCGGCCGGCGTCGAAGCGGCCGCCATCCACGGCGACAAGAGCCAGGGCCAGCGCGAGCGCGCCCTGGCCGCCTTCAAGGCCGGCGAGGTCCGCGCCCTGGTCGCCACCGACATCGCCGCCCGCGGCATCGACATCGACGCGGTCAGCCACGTCATCCAGTACGAGCTGCCCAACGTGCCGGAAGCCTATGTCCACCGCATCGGCCGCACTGCGCGGGCCGGCGCCGACGGCTCGGCCGTGGCGTTCTGCGCCGACGACGAGCGTAACCTGCTGAAGGACATCCAGAAGGTCACCCGCCAGACCATCCCGTCCTTCGACCGCCGCAACGACCGCGGCCTGCACGTCATGACCCAGGCGATGCCGGAAGTGGCCGCCGAGCGGGCCGAGGCCGGCCGCAAGAACGCCACCCGCGCCGGCGGCGGCAAGCCGCAGGGCCGCAGCGACCTGCCTCCGGGCCTGCGCAAGCAGCGCAATCGCCCGGCCAAG
>NZ_JAPMTQ010000022.1:0-58863 GCF_026411515.1 Phenylobacterium sp. 58.2.17
CAGCGCGGCCAGGGCGGCGAACGGCGAGTTCGCCGGCGGCGGCGCGGCGGCCTCGGGCCGGGGCTTTTCGCCGCGACGGCGCCAGACCAGCGGCTCGCCGTCCTTGGGCTTGGTGATGGGGGCGAAGCCGAGGGCGCGCATGATCTCGCGGGCGTCGGCCTCGCTCCAGCCGAGCTCCTCGCGGGCCTGATCGGACAGCAGGCCGGCCTTGGGCGCGGCGCGCAGCAGAGCGTCGAGGCGCTCCAGAGTCTCGACCGGCACGGCGTGGCGGCCGACGGCGCGAAGGCCGAAGGCGGAGAGGACCCGCGGCTCGGGAACCGGCCCGTCGAGGCGTCCCGCGACCGGTCGTCCCTCACGCGGCACGAAACCCTGGGCGAAGGCCAGGGCCTGGGGCCGCAGCAGCGCCGGCAGATAGAGGCTGAAGGCTCCCAGCCGCACGCCGAGCGACTTGAGCATCCGCCGCTCGACCTGGCTGAGGGCCTTGGCCTCGGTGCGGACCAGGGCGCGGTCGAGCACGCCGCCGGCCTCGATCAGCCGATAGGCGAGCCCGCGCGCCAGGCCCTTGATCTTGCCGCTGGTGACCGCCGCCTCGAGCTTGCGCAGCGCCCCCAGCTTGCGGGCGGCCTCGGCGGCGAGGAAGGCCTCCAGCCGCCGCGCCGCGCGCTCGCGGGCCTGGGCGGGGCCGAGCTCGCCGTAGAGCCGCACGCGCGGCGTGAACGGCGTGCCGCCGGAGAAGGCGCCGGCCGCTTCGCCGCGCCAGAGCACGACGCCGTCGGGGGTGAAGGAAAACGCTTCGTCCGGCTCGGCCGACAACTGGCCCAGGCGCTTGGCGATCTCGGGGGCGACGGCGGTGACGGCGGCGGCGCGCAGCGCCTTTTCCTCGATCACCGAGGATCCTTGGGCGGGCTCGAAGGCCACCCCGCTGAGCTTGCCGACATACTGGCCTTCGACGGTGACGACGCCGTCGGCGGCGACGCCGGCCAGCACGTCTCCGCGCACGTGCAGCGCCCGCATCAAAACGCTGGTCCGGCGGTCGACGAACCTCGCCATCAGCTTCTCGTGCAGGGTGTCGGAGAGCCGATCCTCCAGCAGCCGGGTCTTGCCCTGCCAGCCGCCGGGATCGGCCAGCCAGTCGGGGCGGTTGGCGACATAGGCCAGGGTCCGCACGCTGGCGAGCCGGGCGGCCAGCGTGTCGATTTCGCCGTCGGTGCGGTCCAGGTGCTTGTACTGCCCGGCGATCCAGTCCTCCGGGACCTTGCGGTTACGGCTGGTCAGCCAGCCGAAGAACTCGCGCACCAGCCGGATGTGCTCCTCGCTCGAGGTCTTGCGGAAATCCGGCGTCTGGCAGACGTCCCACAGCCGGGTCAGGGCCGAGCGGTCGCGCAGGGTGCGGTCGATCACCTCCGGCTCGTCGGCCAGGGCGCGCAGCGTTTTCTCGTCCAGCGCCTCGGCCGAGAGCTTCAGGCCTGGCTGGGCCGGCGGTGCGGCCAGCGAGTGCGAAAGCGCCTTGAGCGATGAGAAGTCGAGGGCGGCGTTGCGCCACTCGGCGGCGGTGACGGCTTCGAAGTGATGCTGCTCGACCGCCTCGATCAGGTCGGCGTCCATGTCCTCGCACTCGCCGGTGACCCCGAAGGTGCCGTCGCGGGTGAAGCGGCCGGCGCGGCCGGCGATCTGACCGACCTCGGGCGGATGCAGGAAGCGGGTGCGCTTGCCGTCGAACTTGCGCAGGCCGGCGAAGGCCACATGGTCGACGTCCATGTTCAGGCCCATGCCGATGGCGTCGGTGGCGACCAGGAAATCGACCTCGCCGGACTGGTAGAGCGCGACCTGGGCGTTGCGGGTGCGCGGGCTCAGCGAGCCCATGACCACCGCGGCCCCGCCGCGCTGGCGGCGGATCAGCTCGGCGATGGCGTAGACCTGGTCGGCCGAGAACGCGACCACGGCCGAGCGGCGCGGCAGGCGGGTCAGCTTCTTGGGGCCGGAATAGGTCAGGCGCGAGAACCGCTCACGGGTGACGATCTCGGCGTCGGGCAGCAGCCGGCGGATCAGCGGGGCCATCGTCCCGGCGCCCATGAACATGGTCTCGAACCGGCCGCGGGCGTGCAGCAGCCGGTGAGTGAAGATATGGCCGCGCTCGGGGTCGGCGCAGAGCTGAATCTCGTCGACGGCCAGGAACTCGACCTGGCGGCTCAGCGGCATGGCTTCGACCGTGCAGACGAAATACTGCGCGCGGGCCGGAACGATCTTCTCCTCGCCGGTGATCAGGGCGACGCAGGAGGGGCCGCGCAGCTTGACGATGCGGTCGTAGATTTCACGCGCCAACAGCCGCAACGGCAGGCCGATCATGCCGCTGGCATGGCCGAGCATCCGCTCGACGGCCAGGTGGGTCTTGCCGGTATTGGTCGGCCCGAGCACCGCCACCAACTTGGGCGGGCCAAAGTCCGACAGACGCGCGCTCATGAACTGAAGGTGGGGCGGGAATCGCTGCGCGGCAAGCGGGGCTAAAGATGCCGACCGACGTCCATCCGCTGGTGAAGCACCCGGACCACATCGAGTACGTCGTCGACGAGCCGATAGAACAGGAGATGGGAGCCGACCGAGACCTTGAAGTAGCCGGCTCGAACCTCGTCGCATGCACGGCCCCGGAGCGGATGGGCTGCTGCGTGCTCGATCGCTCGTTGGATGTCGCGAATGTAGTCCGTGGCGCGCTCGGCGCACCAGCGCTCGGCGCCGTAGTCCCAGATCGCGCTAAGGTCGGCCTTCGCCTTGGGCGAAAGGATGTACGGGGCCATGGATGGTCTAGGCGCGCTTGGCGGCGATGAATGCGTCGAAATCGAAGGGCGTGGAAGGGCCGCTCGCTTCGCCCTCGATCAGGGCGAGGCGGAGGGCTTCAACCTGGGCCTCGCGCTCCTCCAGAAGGCGCAGGCTCGCGCGCACGACTTCGCTGGCCGAAGCGTAGCGCCCCTTGGCGACTTCCATCTCGATGAATGCCGAGAAGTGCTCGCCGAGGCTGATGGAGGTGTTCTTGCCCATGGCTCAATGTTACCAAAGATTGGTATTGGGCGCTAGCCCGGCGGCGACGTGAGCCGCCGCCGGAGCTTGGACCCTTACTTCGCCGAGGCGATGTAGTTGTCGATAACCTGGTCGAGGACCGTCAGCGGGGTGCCGCCCGAGAGCAGGCCCGCGTCGTGGAACTTGCGGATGTCGAACTTGCGGCCCAGCGCCTTCTTGGCCCGCGCGCGCGCGTCCATCCAGGTGATCTTGCCGACCATGTAGCTGCAGGCCTGGCCCGGCCAGACGCAGTAGCGCTCGACCTCGGTGATGGCGCTGGCCTCGGCGTCGCCGATGTTGTCGACGAAATACTTCACCGCCTGCTCGCGGCTCCAGCGCTTGTGGTGCATGCCGCTATCGACCACCAGGCGGACGGCGCGGAACATGGCGTCGTGGATCATGCCGATGTGGCCGAGGACGTCGTTGTCGTACATGCCCATCTCGACCGCCAGCTGCTCGGCGTAGAGCGCCCAGCCCTCGCTGTAGCCGGAGAAGCCGATCACCTTGCGGATCAGCGGCAGGTCGCCGGCCTCGTTGTTGAGCGCGAGCTGCAGATGGTGGCCCGGCAGACCCTCGTGATAGGTCAGGGTCGGCAGGGTCCAGGCCGGCACCTCGGCGGTGTCGCGCAGATTGATCCAGTAGATGCCGGGCCGCGTGCCATCGAGGCTCGGCGAGAAGTAGTAGCCGCCCGGGGCGCCGGCCTCGGTGGCCGGGGGCACGCGGCGGATTTCCAGCGGCGCCTTGGGCAGTTGGCCGAACCACTGCGGCAACTTGCCCTCGATGATCTTCACCTGCTCGTTGAGCTTGGCCAGCAGCTCTTCCTTGCCGGCGTCGGTGTTCGGGTAGACCTGCTTGGGATCCTCGGCCATGGCGCGGTAGCGCTCGCCGACCGTGCCCTTGGTGTAGCCGGCCTTCTTCATGAGGGCGTCAGCCTCGGCGCCCAGGCTGGCGACCAGCTCGAGGCCGGTCTTGTGCACCTCGTCCGGTGTGATGTTCGAGGTCGTGTAGTTGCGCAGGCCCAGGCGGTAGTACTCATCGCCGTCGGGCAGGCGCCAGCAGCCGGCGTCGTGCACGGCCTTCGGGCGCAGGCCTTCCAGCAGGGCCAGCTGGCGGGCCAGGGCAGGACGGACCTTCTCGGCATAGAGGCCCTGCGCCTGACCGGCCCAGTCGCCCTCGATGTTCTTGTCCTTCGTCCGGCGCACGAGGCTGGCGACCAGCGGCGCCTTCTCGGGCTCGTAGGCCAGGAACGCCTTGAGCTGGGTGATGGATTTGTCGAGCACGAAGTCGGGCGGGGTGACGCCGAGGCCGACGTCATGGCGGACCACGTCGGCCTCCTGGTCGAGAAGGCGGCCGAAGGCTTCCATCCGGGAAAGATAGGCGTCGGCGTCGTCCTTGGCCTCGATCCGGTGCTGGGTGTCGAGGAAGTCCGGCATCTGCTGGTAGGCGCCGGTCAGCTGCGAGATCACGTAGGGCGAGTTGACGCCCTGGCCGCCGTACTGGAAGCGACGGTTGGCCTCGTCCTGCACCGCCAGCACGAACTCGACGGTGTCGTAGTTGACCGCGTCCATGCCCTTCAGCTGCTTGCGGTCGAGGCTGCGCAGGTCCTTGAGGTCGCGGGTGGTGTTGGCCTTGTTCTCGGCGAGCGCGGTCAGCGAGAAGTCCGACAGTTCGGACTTGGTCCAGGCCAGGTCGCCCTTGTCGATGCCGAGCGCGGTCGGCAGTTCCGGCGAGCGCCGGAAGGTCTGGGCCATAGCCTTGTCGAAGAAGGCGTACATCTTGGCCGCTTCGCCGGTCGGCGCGGCGGCGAGGGCGAGCTTGGGCGCGGCGGCGGCGACGCCGAACGCGGCGGCGCTCGCCAGGAGCTGGCGACGGTTATGCATGGGATCCCCCGTAACTGTAACTTTGCAGCACCAGTTACACCGCCGCAGGCAAGGGTTCCCGTTAAATCGCGCTAATCTGGCGCCGCGCCCGCTCGATCAATCCAGGGTGCGGCGATAGCGGGCCATGGCCAGGGCGGTGACCACGCAGACGAAGGCGGTCAGGGCCAAGAGTTCGCGCCACATGTCCTCGATGCCCTGGCCCTTCAGCAGCGCCCCGCGCACCACCCGCAGGAAGTGGGTGACGGGCACGATCTCGCCGATCGCCTGGGCCCAGGGCGGCATGCCGCGGAACGGGAACATGAAGCCCGAGAGCAGGATCGAGGGCAGGATGTAGAACACGCTCATCTGCATGGCCTGCAGCTGAGTGCGGGCGACCGTCGACATCAGGAAGCCCAGGGCCAGCGAGCCGACGATGAAGAGGGCCACGCCCAGCGACAGGCCGAGCCACCCGCCCATCATCGGCACGTCGAACAGGAACCGAGCCAGCAGCAGGATGATCGCGGTCTGGACCAGGCCGACAAAGACATAGGGGGCGAGCTTGCCGGCCATCACCTCGATCGGTTCGACCGGCGTGGCCAGCAGGCTTTCCATCGTTCCGCGCTCGGCCTCGCGGGTGACCGACAGCGCGGTCATCATCACCAGGGTCATCGACAGGATGATCCCCAGCAGGCCGGGAACGATGTTGTAGGCGGTGATGGCCTCGGGGTTGTAGCGCCGGTGGACGATCACCTCGAACGGCGGCGCGACCTGGCCGCGGGCGGCGAGCGCGCCCTTCAGGTCGTGGGCCAGCGCCTGCTGGGGCAGGGCGGCGAGGGCGGCGACCGCCGCGCCGGTCGCCGACGGGTCGGTGGCGTCGACGTCGACCAGAATCTGGGCCTGGTCGCCGCGGGCGACGCGGCGGGTGAAGTCGCCGGGAATGGTGAGCGCGAATTGCACCTCGCCGCGGCGGACCATCTCGTCGAGTTCAGTCGGCGTGCGCGCCTGGGCCACCAGGTCGAAATAGGCGCTGTTCTTCAGGGCCGCGGTGATCGAGCGGGCGAAGACGCTGTCTTCCTGCACGAGCAGGGCGGTCGGCAGGTGGCGCGGCTCGGAATTGATCGCGTAGCCGAACAGCAGCAGCTGGACGACCGGAAGGGCCAGCATCATGGCGTAGGTGAGCTTGTCGCGGGTGAGCTGCTTGAACTCCTTGATCATCACCGCCAGCACGCGGCCCACCGAGAAGTCATTCATGACCATTTCCTCCCCCGTGAACGGGGCGAGGAAATGCCGTCGGGCGTCCTCATCGGAAGTTGTCCTCCGAGGTCTCCATCAGGCGGATGAAGACGTCCTCCAGGCTGGGCTCGACCTCGCTCCACCTGAACGGTGCGCGGCGATAGGGGGCGAGGGCGGACTCCAGCGCGGCGCGGTCGGTTCCCGAAACGTGCAGCGACTGGCCGAAGGGCGCGGCCATGTCGACGCCGGGCAGATTGCCGATCTCCACCGACAGCCGGTCGATACCCGGCCCCTCGCCGTTGAAGGTGATCAGGTGGGTGCTCGCGATCACCTCCTCGGCCGTGCCGCGGGCGATCAGCCGGCCGTAGCTGATGTAGGCGATCTCGTGACAGCGTTCGGCCTCGTCCATGTAGTGGGTGGAGACCAGCACGGTCAGGCCCTCGGCCGACAGGGCATGGATCTCGTCCCAGAAGGTGCGCCGGGCCTTGGGGTCGACGCCGGCGGTCGGCTCGTCCAGCAGCAGCAGCTTGGGCTCGTGCAGGGTGGCGGTGGCGAGCGCCAGGCGCTGTTTCCAGCCGCCCGACAGTGAGCCGGCCAGCTGGCCGCGGCGCTCGATCAGGCCCAGCCGCTCCAGCGCCTGGTCGACGCGCTGCTTGCGGTGGTCGAGGCTGTGGATGCGGGCGGAGAACTGCAGGTTCTCCTCGATGGTCAGGTCCTCGTAGAGCGAGAACTTCTGGGTCATGTAGCCGGCGCGGCGCTTGATCAGGTTGGCCTGGGTGATGATGTCGAGGCCGAGCGCCGTGCCCTCGCCGCTGTCGGGGGTGAGCAGGCCGCAGAGCATCCGCAGGGTGGTGGTCTTGCCCGAGCCGTTGGGGCCGAGGAAGCCGCAGATCTTGCCTTCCTCGACCTGCAGCGAGACGTCCTGGACGACGTGCTTGTCGCCGAAGCTCTTGTTCAGCCCGCGGACGTCGATGGCCAGGGTCACTTCGCGGGCTCCAGCGGCTGGACGTCGACCGGCTGACCGGGATTGAGCCGGGCCGAGGGGACCGCCTCGACCAGGAACACCATGCGGTCGCGGGCCTCGCGGCTGTAGATCACCGGCGGCGTGAACTCCGGCCGCGGGCTGATGTAGCTGACCTTGGCGCTCAGCCCGGCCGGGCAGCCGTCGCAGGAGAATTTGACCACCGAGCCGACCCTGTAGGTCGAGATGTCGGCCTGGGGCACGAAGAAGCGGACCTTGATGCGCTCGTCCGGCAGCAGGGCCAGGACCGGCTGGTTGGCGGCGGCCCACTCGCCGGTCTGGAAGAAGACGTCCTCGACCTGCGCCGCGCCGGGGGCCAGGGGCGCGACGTCGGAGAGCCGGGCTTGGGCGGCGCTCAGCGCAGCGCCGGCCTGGGCCACCCGGCTGTCGGCGGCGCGGACCTGATCCTCCCGCGCGCCGAGGGCGGCGGCCTGCCGCTGCTTGCGCGCGGCGGCGACCTGGGCGGCGGCGGCGTCATAGGCGGCCTGGGCGTCGTCAAGCCGGGCCTTGGCGTAGATGCCTTTCTCCACCAGCGGGCGGATGCGGCGCAGGGCCGAGGCCGCGTCCCGGGCATTGGCCTCGGCGGCGGCGACATTGGCGTCGAAGACCGCCAGCTCGACAGGCCGCTGGCCCTTGCGGGCGTCGGCGGCCTGGGCCTGGGCGGCGGCGACCTCGGCGCTGGCCTGGTCGCGTGCGCCCTGCAGCTGCGAGGGGTCGACTACGAACAGCTTTTGGCCCGCGGCGACCCGGTCGCCCCGTTGGACCAGCATCTGGTCGACCCGGCCGGCGACGGGCGAGGCCATGTACAGCGCTTCGCCCTCGACATAGCCCGACAGCACGGGCGAGCGATGCAGCTTGGGGGAGGCCCACAACACCGCGATCAGCACGGCCGCGGCGACCAGCAGGCCGATGACCAGAAGGCGTTGCCTCATGCGGCGGCTCCTGCGTCAGGGCGCATGCCGCGGAGCCAAAGCTCCACGTGCTGCTGGGCCAGGGTCGGGATGTCGAGCGGCTCGGCGCCGACCGGGACGAAGGTCTCGCGCCAGATGACGCCCAGCAACATCGGCGAGACCAGCGAGATCGCGGCGTGGCGCGGGTCGCCGGCGCGCAGCTCGCCGCGCGCCTGGGCCGCGGCGATGGCTCCGCTCATCGCGCCGAGGGCGGGTTCGACCATGCGTTCGCGCCAGGCGCGGGCCAGTTCGGGGAAGTTCCGCGACTCGCCGATCACCATCTTGGCGATGCCGCCGACCGGCGTGTCCGTCGCTATGCCCACAGCGATTGCGGCGAAGGCGCGTAGCAACTCAGGGAACGCGCCACGGTGTTCGACCAGCGCGGCCTGCATGCGGCCGAGATTGGGGGCGAGGCCCTGTTCGATCACCGCCCGGAAGAGGTCTTCCTTGGTCTCGAAGTAGAGATAGAGCGCGCCCTTGGAGACTCCGGCGCGGGCGGCGATGTCGTCCAGTCGCGCGGCGGCGAAGCCCTTCTCGGCGAAAACCTCCATCGCCGCAGCGACGATCTCTTCGGGGCGTTCGGCCTTGCGACGCTTGAATTTCGGCCGTCCGGCGGGGAGCATCGGTCTCGCCTTAAATAACTGACTGGTCAGTTAGTAGATTGTCGCGCGACGGTCCGCAACCTGCTCTGTTCGCCAGCGGCCTTGCCGTTAAGGCCGCGACCGCGGCCGTAGTTCCCAATTCCGGCGCGGCCGCCGCTGGCTTGGGCGCCGCGGGTCAGGGATCGACCTGATCCGCCTGTACCCTGGCCGATCGGCCAGGGTGCGACGGAACGTCGCCATAACGCTTGGCAACCATGCGCCGCTACGGCCGTTACGGACGCCGAAGTCTGCCCGTTTCATGCGGGGAAACCCTTGGCACACCAGGGCGTGTTCGAAAGCGTCCAGACTTAGAAACAGAAACGACGGGAGAGGTCGTAAGAAGATGATCGCTACAAAAACTCGCGCCGTGGTGTTGAGCGCGCTCGCCATTGGCACGCTCGGCCTCGGCGGCTGCGCCACCAAGAAGTTCGTCAACGAGCAGGTCGCGGTGGTCGACGGCAAGGTCGCCAACCATGAGACCCGCCTGGGCGAACTGGACCGCACCTCGCGCGAAGCCCTGGACCGCGCCACCGCGGCCGGCAAGCTGGCCGAGGGCAAGTTCATGTACTCGGTGGTGATGTCGGACGACGCGCTGAAGTTCCCGCTCGGCAAGTCGACGCTGTCGCCGGAAGCCGAGTCGCGGCTGTCGGCCTTCGCCGAGCAGCTGAAGAGCGAGAACAAGAACGTCTACGTCGAAGTGCAAGGCCACACCGACGCCACCGGTTCGCCGGAAGGCAACATGCGCCTGGCCCAGGATCGCGCCGAGACTGTTCGTCGCTACCTGAACAAGCAGGGCGTGGCCCTGAACCGGATCGCCACCATCGCCTATGGCGAAGACGAGCCGGTCGCGCCCAACGACACGCGCGAAGGCCGCATGGCCAACCGCCGCGTCGTGCTGGTGGTCCTGTCCTAACGGACGGACCGAGCCGCAGACTCGAAAGCCCCGCGCGTCCGCGTGCGGGGCTTTTGTTTGTTCAGCGAACGGCGTTCTAAGGTTAACCCGCCGTGGGAACGCCGGCGAAACGAAGGGTGACCGAATCGGCGACTCCGCGCGATTCCATCTTTGTTCCCTACAAGCTATTGTATCGCCTGGTCATTGAGCCACAACGCGGCTTGGCCGCCGCTGGAGCCGGGAGTCACTTTTCTGACGGCCTGGAGCAGTCAAATGCCGGCTCCGCCTTGACGCCGCCGGGCCCCTTCGACTATATCGCCCGCTCCTTGGCGCGGGTCCGCCCGCCGCCCATCCCTTTCTCGCGTAGGTCATACAGCCATGTCGCGTCGTTGCGAACTTACCGGTGTCGGTCCCATGGTCGGCCACAACGTCAGCCACTCGAACATCAAGACGAAGCGCCGCTTCCTGCCGGCCCTGTCGCCCGCCACGCTCCAGTCGGACGCGCTTGGCCAGTCCTTCAAGCTGCGCGTCAGCAACGCTGCGCTGCGCACCCTGGACTTCAAGGGCGGCCTGGACGTGTTCCTCACGGGCGCCCGTGACGAGCAGCTGTCGCCGCGCGCTCTGAAGATCAAGCGTCAGGTCAAGGCCAAGCTGGCCAGCCAGGCCGCCGCCTAAGTCTACGAGCTCTCTCCAGGGTTCGAAGGGCCGCCCTCCGGGGCGGCCTTTTTCGTTTCGGCGCAACCCGCGCTAGGGTCGGGCTCCACATCGGAGTTCGCCATGGCCGTCGCCAAGTCCCTCGTCGCAATCGCAGCGCTCGCTACGCTCGCCGCCTGCTCCCCGAAAAGCGAACCGGCCGCGCCGCCGAAGCCGGCGCCGACCGCGGCCGCCGCAGCGCCGGTCGCCTTCAAGATCGGCGCTCTCGACGCCGCGGCGTTGTTCGACGGGAACATCAAGGTCGCCAACGACGGCAAGACCTTTGGTATCGGTCGTCCGCCGAGCGAGGTCGCGGCCGTGCTGAAGGCCGCCGGCCGGCCCGACGACTCGCTCGATCTCAGCCTCCAGCCGCTGCTGGTCCGCGGCGAGGGCAAGGTCCTGCTGTTCGACACCGGCGCCGCGCGGGTCGATTTCGCCGAGGGCGGCAAGCTGAACGACTCGCTGCGGGCCGCCGGCGTCGAGCCGGCCCAGGTCACCGATATCTTCATTTCCCACAGTCACGACGACCACATGGGCGGCCTGACCACGGCGGACGGGGCCTTGGCGTTCCCGAACGCGACGATCCACATCTCGGCCCCGGAATGGGCGGCGATGCAGGCCGAGCCGCGCCGCGCGGCGCTGGTCAAGGCCATGACCCCCAAGGTCGCGGCCTTCCAACCCGGGGCGGTGCTGCTGCCGGGGCTGGTGAGCGCGGTCGAGGTCAAGGGACACACGCCGGGCCACAGCGCCTACGAGATCGCCTCGGGCCAGGAGCGGCTGCTCTATATCGGCGATACGGCGCATCACTTCGTGATCTCGGTCGCCAAGCCGGACTGGACCATCGCCTATGACGGCGAGGCGCCGGCCGCCCAGGCCAGCCGCCGGGCCCTGCTGCAGAAGGCGGCCGACCAGAACCTGCGGCTCTATGCGGTGCACTTTCCCTATCCGGGCCTGGGCCGGGTGAAGGCGCAGGGCGACGGCTTCGTTTGGGTTCCCGAGCAGCCGTAGCGCTATCGGCACGGCGATCGGC
Organism: Phenylobacterium sp. 58.2.17; assembly: GCF_026411515.1. Classification (NCBI taxonomy): domain Bacteria; kingdom Pseudomonadati; phylum Pseudomonadota; class Alphaproteobacteria; order Caulobacterales; family Caulobacteraceae; genus Phenylobacterium; species Phenylobacterium sp. 58.2.17. The sequence continues at coordinate 11,371 of NZ_JAPMTQ010000022.1, forward strand.
GAACCTGCCGGTAGGGCCGGATTTCGCCGATAGGACGCCGATGAACCTGCCGATAGGCCGCGATCGGCAGGTTTTCGTCGCGGGCCTGCAGGAAGCTGACGATCAGGACCGCGCGGGCGTCCAGTCGAAGGCCAGCAGCAGGGTGCGCTGGCTGCTTTGGAAGTTGTCGTCCGACAGGAGGTAGAAGCGCACCGCGCCGTCCTTGGCCGGGACCGCGGCGAGGGCCTCGAAATTGTCGATGGTGAGGGGCCGGGCCAGGTCGAGGCGGCCGACCTCGGCGCCCTGGGCGTCCTGGATGGTCAGGATGACGCGGTTGCCGCGCACCGGGTCCCAGGCGCGCAGCAGCCAGGCGGTGCGGCCCTGCGGCAGGCGGGTGAGCGCGACGAGGCCGAACTCCAGCGGCTTGGCGATGACCGGTCCGGCCGTGCAGCCGGCCGACAGGCGGCAGGTCCAGGTCTGGCCGCTTGTCTCGCCGCCGGCGAGGTAGACGTCGGGACCGAGGTCGGGGGCAGGGCCGAGGGCCTCCATGCCGCCATTGGCCGGGAAGCTGGCGTCGGGGGCCGGCGCCTCGCGCGGCGGGGAGCCGTCGGCGGGGTAGAGCCAGATGCGATGGCGCTGCTCGAAGCTGATCAGCATGTCGCCACTGGCGAGCAGAGCCATGCCCTCGGAATCGGATTCAAGCTTGCCCTGCAGAGGCTTGCCGTCGAGGCCGGGCAGGGCGCTGATCCGGGCGCCCTCCAGGCCGACCAGCCGGCCCTTGTCGAGCACCAGGCGCGCCTTGAGGAGATCGCCCTCGTCGCTGACCGCGGTCAGGTCGACGCCATTGCGGATCGCCATGTCCGAGAGGCCGTGGAAGCGGGCGGTGTCGGCCGAGGACAGCACCAGGCCTCCGGCGTAGCGGAAGTCGCCGATGCGGTCCTGCGCCGGATCGGCCGGGTTCAGCGGGACCGGCGCGGCGGCGACGGCGATGGCCGGGCCGGCGGGCCGCGGCGCGCTCGGCAGGGCCGGGGCCTGCTGGGCGCAGGCGGCGAGGGTCAGGGCGGCGAGGGCCGTCGGAATCCAACGTCGCATGGTCACCATCCCCCTCGATCGCGGCGTGTGCACAATGAGGAGGGAAGTACGATAGAGGTCAAGCGGTGGCGGCGTGCTTTCCTGCGCCCAAGGCTTCCTCTCCCCGTTTGCGGGGAGGGGGCAGGGTGAGGGGCGGCGGCGCGGAGCGGCGCTTTGCGGCGGGCGCCGTAGACCCCCTCACCCCAACCCTCTCCCCCAAGGGGGCGAGGGAGCGTTCGACGTCTATGCCACGGCCCTGCGGACTTCCTTGAAGGTCGAGCGGCGGGCGGGGCCGCCTTGGGGCCCCTGCGTGCTCGGCGGCGGGGCCAGGAGGCCGGCGGTCTTGCGGGTGACCTTGCGGATCTCCTCGTCGAACAGCTCGGCCAGCTGGTCGACGATGACCCCTGCCAGTTGCTCGACGTCGACGATGGTGACGGCCCGGCGATAGTAGCGGGTGACGTCGTGGCCGATGCCGATGGCGATCAGTTGCACCGGGCTCTTGTTCTCGATCTCGGCGATCACGTCGCGCAGGTGGCGTTCGAGGTAGTGGCCGGAGTTCACCGACAGGGTCGAGTCGTCGACCGGGGCGCCGTCGGAGATGACCATCAGGATGCGGCGCGCCTCGGGGCGGCCGATCAGCCGCTGGTGCGCCCACATCAGCGCCTCGCCGTCGATGTTCTCCTTCAGGAGGCCCTCGCGCATCATCAGGCCGAGGTTGCGGCGGGCGCGCCGCCACGGGGCGTCGGCGGCCTTGTAGATGATGTGGCGCAGGTCGTTCAGGCGGCCCGGCTGGGCCGGCTTGCCGGCCTTCAGCCAGTCCTCGCGCGAGGAGCCGCCCTTCCAGGCGCGGGTAGTGAAGCCGAGGATCTCGGTCTTGACCCCGCAGCGCTCGAGCGTGCGGGCCAGGATGTCGGCGCAGACCGCCGCGACCATGATCGGCCGCCCGCGCATCGAGCCGGAATTGTCGATCAGGATGGTGACCACCGTGTCGCGGAACTCGGTGTCCTCCTCCTCCTTGAAGGCCAGCGAGGCGGTCGGGTCGGTGATCACCCGCGTCAGGCGCGCGGTGTCGAGGATGCCCTCCTCGAGGTCGAAGCTCCACGAGCGGTTCTGCTGGGCCATCAGCTTGCGCTGCAGCTTGTTGGCCAGGCGCGAGACCACGCTGGAGAGGCTGGCCAGCTGCTGGTCGAGATAGGCCCGCAGGCGGGTCAGCTCCTCGGCGTCGCAGAGCTCCTCGGCGGCGACGACTTCGTCGTGGGCGGTGGTGAACACCTTGTAGGTGGCGACCTTGGCGTCGCCCTTGAGGTCGGGGCGGGCGGGCTGCTCGCCCTCGCCCATCTCCGGCGGCTCGTCGGTGTCCTCGGCGTTGGGATCGTCCTCCGCCTGCATCATCTGGCTGTCGGCGTCCTCGCTCTCGCGATGGGTCGCCTCGTTTTCGTCCATCGAGGTCTGCTGGGGCGAAGCGCCTTCGCCTTCGCCCTCGTCGCCGTCGTCCTGCGATTCAGCCTCGCCGTCCTCGCTGTCGCCTTCCTCGTCGTCGGCCTGGTCGGGGGCGTCGGTCAGATCGTCGCCCATCGAGAGGTCGCGCAGGATGGTCCGGGCGATCTTGGCGAAGGCCTTCTGGTCGTCGGCCGCCTCGACCAGGCGGTCGAGGTCGGCGCCGGCCTTGCTCTCCACCTCGGCGCGGAACAGGTCGACCAGGGGCTTGGCCATGGCGGGCGGCGGCTCGCCGGTCATCCGCTCGCGGGCCAGCAGGGCGACGACGTCGGCCATCGGCGGGTTGGCCAGGGCTTCGAGCTGGTTGAGCGGCTTCTTGGCCCAGGCGTGCTCGTGGACCGCGCGCAGGTTCTCCTTCACCCCGCCCAGGGCGTTGGCGCCGATGGCCTCGATGCGGGCCTGCTCCAGGGCGTCATAGACCGGGGCGCCGAGCGCCGAGGCCGGCCGGCCCTTGGCGTGGGCGGCGACGTCATGGTGCGCCAGGCGCAAGGCCATCTGGTCGGCCAGGCCGCGGATGCGCGCGGCGTCTGCCGGCGTCAGGTCGCGGGGCGGGTGCGGCAGCACGGCGCGGTTGCCGGACAGCTGCGGGCCCTCGCCCGAATAGACGATTTCCAGGTCCGGCTTCTCAGCCAGCGAACGCGCGGCGTGGGCCAGGGCGCGCTTGAAGGGCTCGACGGGGCTTTCCGGGTTCTTGGCCATGGCATGTCATTTAGAACGACGGTCCGCGTCGCCCAAGGGGAAAGAGACGGTGACGTTTGGGAAGGCGGGCCGCGGGCGGCCTCACCATCCGAGCGCGGCCTGGCCCAGGGACCCGAGCCAGGCGGCGGCGGCGACCAGCAGCAGGCCTGGTACGACCCGCCAGACGAAGGCGCGCTGGCCGCCGGACATGGCGAACACCACCTTGGTCAGGGTGTTGCTGGTCAGGCCGAGCAGGATGGGCAGCACCGAAGCGCGCGGGTCCAGGTGGCCGGAAGCGACCAGCGAGGCCATGGAGATCGCCGCCGCGTGGGCGTCGACCAGGCCGGCGGCCGCGGCGCCCACCGCCGCGCCGGCCCCGCCGAACCGGTCGCTGAGCGCGGCCGAGACCACCAGAATGACCGCCAGCATGCCGGCGAAGGTCAGGGCGCTGGTCAGGCTGAAGGCCTGGCCTGGGTCGGCATGCTCCTCGTCGGGGGGCTGGCGGAACGCCTTGAGGGTGAACAGCGCACCGTAGGCCCCGGCGGCCAGGCCGGCGCAGGCGAGCGGCGCAGCCATGGCGCGCAGGGTCGGCGGGCTGAGGGCGGCGAGCAGCACGGCCAACTGCACGATGGTGGCGACGGTCGAGAGCACGGCCCCGGCCACCGCGCCGGCCAGCAGGCCGGGCGCCTTGCCCGCGCGCGCCGACATCGCCCCGATGGTCGCGGTGCTGGACACAAAGCCGCCGGCGAGGCCGGCCAGCGGCAGGCCGAAGCGCACGCCGAGCATGCGGATGGCGACATGGCCCGCGGCGCTGATCGCCAGCAGCAGGATCACCACCAGCCAGATCGAGCGTGGGTTCAGCGCCTGGTAGGGGCCCATGCCCTCGTCGGGCAGCAGCGGCAGCACGACCAGGGTGGCGCCGGCCAGCAGCAGGCCGCTGCGCACCTCGTCCCCGGTCAGCACCGAGCCGACGAAATGGTGCAGCGGCGTGCGGGCGGCGAGCAGGATCGCCACGACCACCCCGACCCCTGCGGCGATCATCGGCTGGGGCACGGCCAGGGCGCCGACCAGCACCGCCAGCACCAGGGCGATTTCGGTGGTGACGCCAGGATCGTCCTCGCCCTGGGCCCGCCAGTAGGCGAGCGCGGCGAAGGCCGCCGTAGCGGCGGCGACGACCGCCAGCAACACGACGCCGCCGACCAGCAAGGCGACGGCGCCGGCCAGGGTCGCGACGGTGAAGGTGCGGATGCCGGCCGCCGACGGCGAGGGACGTTCCTGCTTGCGGCGCTCGCGCTCGGCGCCGATCAGCAGCCCGACGCCCAGGGCCACGGCGAGGTTAAGGATCGGTTCTATGGCGCGTCTCCCAGCGCCCGCCGTCGGAGGGCCGGGCGGACACAGACTACAGCGCAGCAGCGGAAATTGCTGCGCGTGGATGTCGGTTGTCGGTTTGCGGCGTCGTGGTTCGTCCTAGGGTCGATCGGGCCGCGGGGGCCCAGCCGAGGAGGAAAGACGATGCGCGTGATGGTTCTGGTGAAGGCGACGGTCGACAGCGAAGCCGGAGCGATGCCGTCCAGCGAGCTGTTGGAGGCGATGGGCCGGTACAACGAACTGCTGGTCGAGGCCGGGATCATGAAGGGCGGCGACGGGCTGCAGCCCTCGTCCAAGGGCAAGCGGGTGGCGTTCGACGGCGACAAGCGGGCGGTGATCGACGGGCCGTTCACCGAGACCAAGGAGATCGTCGCCGGCTACTGGCTGTGGGAGGTCAAGGACATGGACGAGGCGGTGGCCTGGGTGAAGCGCTGCCCCAACCCGATGCCGGGCCCGAGCGAGATCGAGATTCGGCCGTTCTACGAGATGGAAGATTTCGGCGAGGCGCTGACCCCGGCGGCGGCCGAGATCCACGACCGGGTCCGCGACAAGCTGGAGTCGAACTAGCGGCGCGAAAAAAAGGGCCCCGCCGGAGGCGAGGCCCTTTTGGGGGACGGTCTTGCGGTCCGATCAGGCCGCGAGGACAGCCGTCCGGCGACGTCGGATCAGCGAGCCGACCATGCCGAAGCCGGCGATCATCATCGCCCAGGTCGCAGGTTCGGGCACGGCCGACGACACGTTCAGCTTCAGGCCCGCGCCTTCCGCGGCGTCGTCGACGAAGCTGAAGACCTTGCTGCTGGAGTCGCTGAACCCAAACGTGACCTTGGTTCCCAGCAGACTCAGCACGGTCGCCCCATAGAACGGGTCATCGACGGCGTCAGGGTCGACCCCGTGCACCCTGAAGCTCTCGCCCGGATTCCAGCCGTCGCCGCCGAAGGTGAAGGTCAGCACCGAGGTGTCGACGCCGCTCAGGCCCACCGTGGCCCCCGCGGGACCGATGTAGCTCAGGCTGTCCCAGAGCAGCGCGACAGGCGTCGCCGAACCGCCGTCGATGCTCATGGAGGTGATGTTCAGCGTCGAGGACAGGTCGTTCTGGAACAGCATGTCGATGGTGAAGGTACTATCGGGCCCGGCCACCGAGCCGCTGATTACGGCGGCGGCCTGAGCCGACACGGGCGCGATCAGCGCCGCGCTGGCGGCAAGCGCCAGCATCATTTTCTTCATTGAGAATCCCCGGAGAGAAACAGCTAAGTTTCAATTAGAGGTGGATTACTCCTGGCGATTACACGCGCGCAAGCGGCAAATCGGCGTTCTCTCCGGAGGCGAACCTGGTCTACCGACGCGACCGGAACGGGCGCCGGGCATGGGCGTTGCCCTCCACAGTCAAGGAGGCGCTCTGATGCTTAAGTGGGCTTTGATTTTTGCGGTGGTGGCGCTGATCGCCGGCGCCCTGGGCTTTGGCGGGATCGCCGGCGCAGCGGCCGGCATCGCCAAGATCCTGTTCTTCGTGTTCCTGGTCGGCTTCGTGCTGTTCCTGGTGCTCGGCTTCATGGCCGGGCGGAAGATCACCGGCGGATAGTCTGACCGGGGGGCCAATTTCCTCCCCCATCATGATGGGGGAGGAGACAAGGCGCTCTACTTCCTGGCCAGATAGGCCTGGGACTGGGCGCCGACGAGATCGACCAGGTCGCCCATGGCGAGGTTGACGTCGATCAGGTGCAGCCCCCAGTCCTTGAGCACGATGGGGCCGACCTTGACGTCGCCGGCGATGTCGTCGGTGCGCGGATCGTTGGGGTCGGCGTTGATACGGACCGAGAGGTAGTCGAAGCCGTCCTTGGAAACGCACTGGCCGGTCAGCAGGCCAGGGACCGAGACGAACGGCGTCGTGACCTTGGCGGCGTCCTTGGTCCAGGCCGGCGGGGCGGCCGACTCCGCGGCGATCATCGCGCCCGAGGACAGGTAGGCGTGCAGCTCGCCCGCGCCGCCGCCCAGCGCGGCCGGGTTGACGCAGGCCGCCTGCATGGCCGGGTTCGGCTCGCGCGGGACGCCGAAGCGGCTGCCCTTGGGCGGCGGCGAGGTCTCGCGGAAGCTGACATAGGCCACGGCGCAGCCGGTCTGGCTCGGGCTCCTGCAGAGCGGGATCGATTTGAAGGTCCCGACGTCCTGGCCCTTGAGGATCGGCAGGTTGGTTCCGAGCAGCAGGGCCGAGACCAGCTGCTGCTGGACGGGCTTGCCGTCGATCTGCTTGGCGATCAGCTCGGTCAGCAGGCCCGCGCCCTGCGAGTGGCCGATCAGCACGACGCCGCGGCCCTTGTTCTCGTGCGTCAGGTAGTAGTTCCAGGCGTCGGCGACGTCGTCGTAGTTGGTGGTCGGGATCGGGCCGGCCGGCGGCTTGGCGCCGGGCGCCATGCGCGCGCGCAGGGTGGTCAGAGTCACCTGCCGGTACATCGGCGCGTAGATCCGGCACTTGGAGCCGAAGCGGGCGAGCTGCTGCTCGACGACGCGGCGCTCCTCGGCGTTGGGGGTCATGTCGGAGAACACGCCCGGATCGTTGGAGACGGTCGGATAGACGTAGAAGCAGTCGATCGGGGCGGCGGGATCGGGCTTCCAGACCTCTTTGGCCATGGAGCCGTCGGCCTGGATCACGGTGGCGGTGTTGTCGATCGCGCAGGCGTCGGCGCGGCCGGGCCAGCACAGCCAGTTCTGGGACTTCGAATAGTCGTTATGCTCCGCTGCGGCCGGCGCCTGGGCGGCGGCCGGGACGGCGAAGGCGCTGAAAAGCAGGCCGGCGGCTGCGGCCGCGAGCGTGATCCTGGACATGTTTCCCCACCTGAAAATCTGGTCTTCGTAATGCGGGGGAGAATGCGCATAACGCCGGTCGGGGTCCAGGCTTCCTAGGCGACGCGCTGTTCGGCGGCCAGGCGGGTGTCGAGGGCCCGGTCGATGGCGTCGAGCAGGTGGGCGATCTCGATCGGCTTGGGCACGAAGCCGTTCATGCCCGCGGCGAGGTATTCGGCCACCTGGTGGTGCATGACGTTGGCCGACAGCGCCAGGATCGGGATCGGCGGCAGGTCGCGTTCGCTTTCCAGGCGGCGGATGGCGGCGGTGGCCTCGACGCCGTTCATCACCGGCATCTGGCCGTCCATCAGGATCAGCTGGAAGTCGCCCTCGAAGAACGCCTCCACCGCCTGGGCGCCGTCGCCGACGATGGTCAGGTCGATGGGGAACGGCTCCAGCATGGCGCGCAGGATCAGCTGGTTGGTCAGGTTGTCCTCGGCCGCCAGGATGCGGGCGCGGGCGTCGGGGCGGGCGATGCGGACCTGGGCCGGCGGCAGCGGCGCGACCGGGGCCAGGGCCGCGGCGCGCCATTGCAGCGGCACCGCCAGGGTGAAGACCGAGCCCTCGCCCAGGACGCTCTCGACGGTGAGTTCGCCGCCCATCAGCGCGGCCAGCTCGTGGCTGATCGCCAGGCCGAGGCCCGTGCCGCCGTAGCGCCGGGTGGTGGAGGCGTCGACCTGGATGAACTTGTCGAAGAGGTCGTGCATGCGGTCGGCGGGAATGCCGATGCCGGTGTCGGCGACGGTGATGCGCACGCCCGCCGGCTCGCGCCGGACGTGGACGGCGACCTCGCCGGCGGTGGTGAACTTCACGGCGTTGGAGACCAGGTTGGCGACGACCTGGCGCAGGCGCACGCCGTCGCCGCACCAGACGCCGTCGGCGGCGGGATCGAGTTCGAACCGGAAGTCGACCGCCTTCTGGCCGGCCAGGGCCGCGAAGGGGGCGCAGGCGATGTGCACGGCCTGGCCGAGGTCGAACTCGTGGGCGTCGAGCTGCAGGCGGCCGGCCTCGATCTTCGACATGTCGAGGATGTCGTTCAGCAGCACCAGCAGGGTCTGGCCGCTCTCGCGGACCACGTCGAGCTGGCGGCGCTGGTCGGGCGTCAGGTCCTCGCGCGACAGGATCTGGGTCATGCCGAGGATGCCGTTCAGCGGGGTGCGGATCTCGTGGCTCATATTGGCGACGAACTGCGACTTGGCGATGCTGGCGGCGGCGGCCTCGTCGCGGGCGCGGACCAGGTCTTCCATGGTCTGGCGCAGGACCAGGTCGTTGCGGTCGATCTCGCCGAACACCCGATGGACGCGGGCGGCGAGCAGCAGGGCCGAGATCAGCAGCGCGACCATGCCGAGGGCGAACAGCGGCGCGATCTGGCGCAGCACGGCGTCGCCGGGATGGCTGCTGGTCCAGGCCACCGCCGCGATCGGCGTCCCGTCGGGGCCGTGCAGCTGCACGCTGGCCGGGATGGCGCGGTTCCAGGCCAACAGCCGCACGTCCGAGACCCGCATGGCCTGGGCGATGTCCTGCAGCAGGGCCGCGTCAATGCGGCGGGCCGAGATCAGCAGCCGGTCGGGCGCGCCGCGCGAATTGATCGCCGGGGTCTCGGGCACGATGTTGGTCACCGCGGCCAAGTAGAGCTCGCCGCCGACGCTGATGACCCCGGTGCGGGTGATCGAGCCGCCGATGCCGCGGTTGCGGGCCGCGCCGCGCAGGGTCTCCACCTCGCGCACCTTGGCGACCAGCGGCGCGGTCTCGCGCAGGAAGGCGGCGGCCTGGCGCTCGCCGGCGCGGGCGCCGTCGCGCCAGGCGTAGACCGGCTGGTCCGCCTCATCGAGCACGAAGGAGGCGGCATGGCGCATGTAGGTTTCGAAGTAGCTGCCGACGTAGAGGTCGGCCCACTCGGCGTCGACGTCGCGGCTGAGCTTCTGGTAGGCGTCGTCCCAGATCGAGGCCGAGATCACCTGGCCGACCATCTCGTGCTCGCGCTCGCGCAGGTAGTTCGAGATCAGCGCCCGTTCCTCGTCCATGTGGGCGCGGTCGACGACGCTGGCGGTGTAGAAGATCAGGCCCAGGCAACCGGCCGCCACGATCAGCAGCACCGCCGAGGAGAAGGCGACAATCCGGCTGATGGCGCGCCGGTTACGGGCGAGACTCGATCTGATCACACGACACACGACACCTGGTTCCCCCAAGGTGTCGCCCGCGCCGCGCTAGCAAATGGTGAATCGCGCCGACCGGGCGGGAGGTCTGCGACATCCCGCCCCAGTCGGAGCGGTCGTCAGGCCACGCGGACGCGGGCGGTGCTTTCCGGCAGGTCCTGGCCGAACGCGCGCTGGAAGAACTCGGCCACGGTGCCGCGCTCGAGCTCGTCGCACTTGTTCAGGAAGGTCAGGCGGAAGGCGAAGGCCAGGTCGCCGCCGAAGATCTCGGCGTTCTGGGCCCAGGTGATCACGGTCCGCGGGCTCATGACGGTCGAGATGTCGCCGTTCATGAAGGCGTTGCGGGTCATGTCGGCGACGCGGACCATCGCGGCGATGGTGCGCTTGCCCTCGGCGGTGTCGTAGTGCGGCGACTTGGCCAGCACGATCTCGGCTTCGACGTCGTGCGGCAGATAGTTCAGCGTGGTGACGATCGACCAGCGGTCCATCTGACCTTGGTTGATCTGCTGGGTGCCGTGATAGAGGCCGGTGGTGTCGCCCAGACCGATGGTGTTGGTCGTCGAGAACAGCCGGAAGAACGGGTTCGGGCGGATGACGCGGTTCTGGTCGAGCAGGGTCAGCTTGCCCTGCGCCTCCAGGATGCGCTGGATGACGAACATCACGTCCGGACGGCCGGCGTCGTATTCGTCGAACACCAGCGCGACCGGGCGCTGGATCGCCCAGGGCAGGATGCCCTCGCGGAATTCGGTGACCTGCTTGCCGTCCTTCAGGACGATGGCGTCCTTGCCGACCAGATCGATCCGCGAGACGTGGCTGTCGAGGTTGACGCGGATCAGCGGCCAGTTGAGGCGCGCGGCGACCTGCTCGATGTGGGTCGACTTGCCGGTGCCGTGATAGCCCTGGACCATCACGCGGCGGTCAAAGGCGAACCCGGCGCAGATGGCCTTGGTCGTCTCGGCGTCGAACTTGTAGGCCGGGTCGATGTCCGGGACGTGAGCGTCGCGTTCGGAGAACGCCGGGACGGTCATGTCGACGTCGACGCCGAAAGTCTCGCGGACCGAGACCTTCTTGTCCGGCACCAGGGCGATGAGCTTGTCTTCTTGCGTATTGGCGAAAGAGGTCATGGCGCGGTTCGATTACAAGGTTACGGGGGCGATGCAAACGGCTGTTTGTGGATGACGTAGCGTCGACCGGGGAGGGCAGACGTCTTTAGCCGGATTCCGCGGCGCAGGGCAGACCGATTGGGCGAGCCAGGGCAGACCGCCGGAAGCAGGCGGCGTGGCGCGCGATGTCAAAACTTCGGCGTGTGAGGTCAAGTTCCCGGGGGTAGGCTGCTCGCCAATCAGGAGGAAACGACCATGGCCGCCACGCTCGCCGAGCCGATCACCGTCACCCCGCAGCCGAGCGGCTTCGGCGCGCAGGTCACCGGGCTGGACCTGTCGCGCCCGCTGGACGCGGCGACCCTGGGCCAGGTCAAGGACGCCTGGGCCCGGCACGCGCTGCTGGCCTTTCCAGACCAACCGCTGAGCCTGGAGGCGCTGGAGGCCTTCACCCTGCAGATCGGGCCGTTCGGGGTCGATCCGTTCATCAAGCCGATGGCCGGCCATCCCAACGTGCTGGAGCTGCGCCGCGAGCCGGACGAGACGTCCAAGAACTTCGGGGCTGGCTGGCACTCGGACTGGAGCTTCCAGAAGGCGCCGCCCGCCGCGACGCTGCTGCGCTCGGAAGTCACCCCGCCGGTCGGCGGCGACACGCTGTTCGCCGACTGCGCACGGGCCTATGACGCGCTCTCGGACGGCATGAAGGCGCTGCTGGCGCCGCTGCAGGCGGTGCACTCGGCGACCCGCGCCTATGGCACCCAGGGCGCCTACGCCAAGGAGACGGAGGCGCGGACGATGCAGATCATCGTTTCGACCGAGGCCGAGAAGACCCTGACCCACCCGCTGGTCCGCACCCATCCGGTCACCGGCCGCAAGGCGCTGTTCGTCAGCCCGACCTACACCGTCGGCATCGAGGGCCTGACCTACCAGGAAAGCCACGCGATCCTCGGCTTCCTCTACCAGCACATGACCCAGGAGCAGTTCATCTATCGCCACAAGTGGACGCAGGGGATGCTGCTGATGTGGGACAACCGCTGCACCGTGCACTTCGCCGAGGGCGGCTATGACGGCCACCTGCGGGTCATGCACCGCACGACGGTGGCGGGGGACGTTCCGGTCTAGGGGGCTGGCGGCCGAAACCGGGATGACGGTTTGGGTTGACGGGGGCCCGCGGTAGTCTCGGACAATGACCGCCGAGACCGAGAGGACGCCGTCGTGGCCCTGCGCTTGCTGCGGGTGCGTGACCTTGAAGTTCTCCCCGTGGGAGGACGGACATGAGGGCTGTCCGGTCTGCTGCTGGACCGACGATCAGGTGCAATCGCGGGATCCGGATTTTCGCGGCGGCGCGAATGACGTGTCGCTGTCCGAGGCGAGGCGGAACTACCGTAAGCTCGGCGTCAGCGATCCTCAATGGATCAGCTATGCCCGGCCGCCGCGGCCAGATGAGACGCCGGCCTAGATGCTCCCCCGTTGGGGGAGCTGGCGGCCGTAGGCCGGCTCAGGGGGCTTGCGCAGCTTGAGCCGTTTCGGAGTCATGGTCCCCCTCACCGGGCCATGCGGCCCGGAGCTCCCCCAGCGGGGGAGCATCTGTGTGGAGCCTCGACGATGAAACTCGGCCCGGCGCTGGTAATGACGCCTGACCTGGAGGCCGCGCTGGCGTTCTATCGCGACCTGCTGGGCCTCGCCCTCCGCGAGCGGTTCGAGAGCCAGCTGGTGTTCGATCTCAGCGGGCGGGCGCTGCACGTGTTCGCCTGCGCGCGGCCGGCGCCGGAGGCCGAGCATGGGGCGGACGCGGCCAGCGTGATCAGCTTCGAGGTCGAGGCGATCGAGGATGCGATGGCGGCGCTGGCCGCCAGGGGCGTTGAGTTCCTGCATGCGCAGCCGGCTTGGAACGCCGACGCGGGTCTCGCCTACGCCGCGTTCCGCGCGCCGGGCGGCGTCGTGCACGAGCTGGTCGAGCGGCGGGCTTTGCGCGGGCTTACCGCCTAGCGACAAAGCCAGCCTCGCAGGCCGCAATCCTGATGCCGAGTGTGCGAAACTCCTGTTCCAGCGCCGGTGTCAGTCGAACCCCAACCACATCGATCTCTGTCCACGAAGGGTGGTGGAGATCGATGTCCTCAAATCTGGCGATTGCGTCCGCATCCCCTGGCTCACCCATCGTCGCGTCAAACAGGGTGACCTGCGAGCCAGCATCCGCGCCAGTCCAGACGCGGGTCGCCAGGGAGCGGTTGACTGGCGAATCCACCAGCCAGGCGGCGTCTCCGAGGTCTGGATTTACCAGGCCGCCATATTGGTCTTCGAAGACCATCAGAATTCGCATAGCGGGGCGCTCTCCTAGTCCGTCGTCGGAGCTTGCGGCCGAAAGCGTTGTACGGCCTCGCCTAGGCTGGCTTCGCCGACGAAGGTTCCGAACTGCGCGCGCTCCTGGTCCGTGTCCGCGCAGACCAGCCGCAGATGGCGCCAGCCTGGCGATCCAGACTGCGGCTTGAGGGGGGGGTAATCCGACTTGAACCGGGAGACGATCGTTGCGTCTTGCCCGAAGACGGTTCCGCCCATGATCCGCACGACGCCTTCGTCGCAGTTCACCGCCGTGTAGAACGAGGTCACCGAGATCGGCCGCCCGTGCATGGCGTTGACCGACGGTAAGGCCGTGGGCCTTCCACACGGCCGCGCACCATTCGGCGTTGTTGCGCGCGGCGATCGCATCTCGTCGTGCGGGCACTAGGCGTCCCGCGCCGCCAGGCGGCCCGCCAGGGTGCGGGTGCGGCGGGCGGCGGTCCAGGCGGCGCCGGCGACGATGACCAGCAGGCCGAGGACGACGCTCTGGCCGTTCCAGCCCCACAGCGGCTCGAAGGCGGCCAGCGCGCAGGTGGCGGTGAGGGCGGCCATGCGGTGCGGCTTGGCCATGGGCCCTGAGAAGTCGGCCGGGAAGCCGAGGCCGCGGCCGAGCTCGCGGACATAGGCGGTGAGCACGGCCAGCACCGCGGCGGCCCAGCCGAGCGGGGCGCCGAGGCTGAAGCCGGCGAGACCCGCGAAATAGCCGGCCCCGACCAGGAACAGGGCGTCGGCGATGCGGTCGGGCAGCTCGTTCCAGATCGGCCCCGACGGACCTCCCTTGCCGTGCTCGACCGCCACCATGCCGTCGAGCAGGTTGCAGAGCAGGCGCAGCTGGATGCAGACCCCGGCCCCGATCAGCAGCGCGCCGCGATGGAACGGGGTCTGGTCGCCGGCCGCCGCGGTGAGGAAGGCCAGCAGGCCGAGCAGGGCGAAGATGATGCTGCCGGCCGAGATCATGTCCGGGCTGGCGCCGGCCCTGGCCAGGCCCGCGGCCAGGCCCTGGGCCCAGCCGGTCCCGCGCGACTTCAGGGGGCGGCGGTTCTCAGGCGTTTCGGTCATCAGGGAGCCTTGGCTTGGCCGCGCGCCAGGGTCGCGGCGTAGACGATGGCGTAGAAGGTGGAGACCGACCACGGTACGGCGATGGTGCGGGCGATCTCGGGCGTGCCGATCAGCGTGTGGACGGCGACCAGCAGGGCAAGGATCGCTGCGGCGGTGATCGCCGGGGGAACGACATAGGCCAGTGCGCCGGGAAACCGCGGGCTCATCGCCTCCAGGGCCCGCTTGAGCACCAGGGTGATCAGGCCCGAGAGCGCGCCTTGCGCCGCCGCCGGCAGGGCGGCGGCGGCCAGGCCGTGGCCGGCGTTGGCGTAGAGCGCCCAGCCGCCCATGGCCAGGAAGGCGAAGCCGACGTGGGCGAAGGTCGAGCCGGCGAAAGTCCGCAAGGCGTTCTGCATTGGGATGGAAACTGCGCCGCCATCCGCTGTACGGTCAAGCTGCGCCGGGGCTCGATGCTCGGCGGGCGGGAGAGGCCAGCGCATGGACGCAGTCACGGGGTTCTTCGCCCAGCAGTCGCCGGTGGTGCTGTGGGGGCTTGGCGGCGTGCTGGCCGTGCTGACCCTGGCGGTCGCGATCACCGCCCTGCTGGCGGTGTTGAAGCCCGCCGGCGACTTCACCAACCTGCGCCAGCGGATCGCCTCGTGGTGGGTGATGATCGCGCTGCTGGCCGGGGCGCTGCTGCTGGGCTGGCAGGCGTTCACGGCGCTGATGATCGTGATCTCGTTCATCGCCCTGCGTGAGTTCCTGTCGCTGGCCCCGGTGCGGCGCGAGGACCGGCTGATCGTGCTGGCGGCGTTCGTGGCGATGGGGATCAACTACCTCTTCATCATCGTCGACGACTACGGCCTCTATCGGGTGTTCATCCCGACCTACGTGTTCCTGATCATCCCGTTCCTGATGGCCTGCATCGGCCAGACGCGGGCGTTCCTGGCGACCACGGCGACGTTCCACTGGGCCATCGTCGCCTGCGTCTACAACCTCGGCTACATCGCCTTCCTGATGCGCACGCCGGCCGCCGAGGCGCAGCCGGCCGGGGCGGTGGGGCTGGTGTTCTTCCTGCTGGTGGTCACCGAGGCCAACGACGTGGCGCAGTACGTCTGGGGCAAGCTGTTCGGGAAGCGGAAAATCGTGCCCAAGGTCAGCCCCAACAAGACCTGGGAAGGCTTCCTCGGCGGCTGGATCACGACCAGCGCGCTGATCTGGTTCCTGGGCCCGGTGTTCACGCCGCTGAGCGGGATCGGGCTGGCCTGCCTGGCCCTCTTCCTGCCGCTGGCGGGCTTCGCCGGCGACGTGACGATGAGCGCCATCAAGCGCGACATCGGGGTCAAGGACACCAGCGCGCTGATCCCCGGCCACGGCGGGCTGCTGGACCGGGCCGACAGCCTGACCTTCACCGCGCCGCTCTACTTCCACATCCTCGCCTACTTCGCCCTGGATCACTTCTGATGCGCTGGTTCCGCCGCCTCGTCCTGGTGCTGATCGGCCGCCCGATCGCACGGGTGTTCACCGGGGCCGACATCGTCGGGCGCGAAAAGCTGCCGTTGAAGGGGCCGGCGATCCTGGCGGCCAATCACGCCAGCCACGTGGACACCATCCTGATGCTGACGCTCTACCCGTCGAAGGGGCTGGACCGGGTGCGGCCGGCGGCGGCGGCCGACTACTTCCTGCGCGGCGGGCTGATCAGCTGGCTGTCGAACACCATCATCGGCATCGTGCCGGTGGCGCGCGACAAGGCCGGCACCGGGGTCGACGTGCTGGAGCCCGTGCGTGCGGCGCTGAAGGCCGGCGACATCGTGCTGATCTTCCCGGAGGGCACGCGCGGCGACGGCGAGGAGATGGCCCAGCTGAAGAGCGGAGTGGCGCGGCTGGCGGCCGACGTGCCCGAGGCGCCGGTCTATCCGATCTGGCTGCAGGGCGCGGGCCGGGTGCTGCCCAAGGGCGAGGCGCTGCCGGTGCCGATGAACTGCACGGTGCTGGTCGGCGACCCGCTGCACTGGCAGGGCGACCGCCAGGCGTTCCTGGACGAACTGCGCGGGCGGCTGGAGGAGCTCAAGGCCAAGGCGCCGCCGCAGCGGTGGGCTTAAACCCCAGTTGCGCCCCTTCGGGTCGGCCGCTGGCCTGACATCGTCGCCTTCGACACGGTGGCCGCCGCTGGTGGACAAGCTGCGAGCGCGTGACTGACGGCGAGGCGCTTGTCTTCCGATAAATATGCGCATATGTGTATATTTATGATTGAGCATATAAACCTGTTTCATGCCCTGGCCGATCCGGCGCGTCTGCGCATCGTCGAGGCGATGAAGTCGGGCGAGTGCGCGGTCGGCGACATCGTCGAGCGCATGGACATCCACCAGTCAGGCGTTTCGCGACACCTGCGCATCCTGGCGGACGCCGGGATCGTGCAGATGCGCCCGGACGGACAGAAGCGCCTCTATTCGCTTCGCAAGGAGGCGTTCGATCAGCTCGACGCCTGGGTGGCCGACTATCGCCGCCACTGGGAGGCGCGCCTCGACCGGTTCGGCGCCGCTCTCGAGCGACGCCAAGCGGCGACCGACAAGAATTCCCAGGAGAGATCATGATGAGCGACGCATCGACGCCCGCGCGGGCCCGGTTCTCGATCGAACGCACCTACGCCGCCTCCATCGACGAGGCCTGGGCTCTCTGGACCACCAAGGTCGGCATCGAGTCCTGGTGGGGGCCGGAAGGGTTCGAGGTCACCGTAACCTCTCTGGACCTGAGGCCCGGCGGGGAACTGCTCTATCTGATGACCGCCACGGCGGCGGAACAGGTGGCGTTCATGAAGGGCGCGGGCATGCCGATCTCGACTGAGGCGAGGGTGACCTACACCGAGGTCTCGCCGCCCGGCCGGCTGGCCTATGTGACGCTGGCCGACTTCGTGCCGGGCGTGGCGCCCTACGAGGTGGCCACCGTGGTCGAACTTCGAGCTGCGGCGGACGGGGTGAAGCTCACCGTGACGTTCGACGCCATGCATGACGACGTCTGGACCGAACGCGCCCGCGCCGGCCACGAGAGCCAGCTGCGCAAGCTGGACGGTTTGCTCAACGCGTAGAGGCCGCCGCCTGGCCGCCAGACATGGAGGCGAGGATGATCCGGGGAAGCTGCAACTGCGGGGCGGTCAGGTTCGAGCTGACTGCGCCGCCGAGGATGATGGGCACGTGCCACTGTTCGCGCTGCCGCAAGGCCGGGGCCGGGACGTTCGTGCTGGTGGCGCGTAACAGCCTGAGCTGGCTCGCCGGGCGCGAGGCGGTCGCGAGCTACGCCCCCGAGCCGCCGTTCAAGTACGCGCGCTGCTTCTGCCGCCATTGCGGGACGGGCCTGGGGGAGATCGCCTCGGACGCCGAGACCTTCCCGATCGCCGCCCACTGCCTGGACGACGACCCGGAGGTGCGCAACGGTTTCCACGAGTGGGTGTCGGTCAAGCCGGCCTGGTGCGAGATCTGCGACGAGGCCAAGCGGTTTCCGGAAAATCCTGGGTAGGGCGTTGCGCGCGCCGCCGCGCGCTGCGAGGCTCCGAATATGGACGAGAGCCAGCTGAGCGTCGGCTTCGAGGCCGCACTGACCGGCAAGGGACATGCGGTCCACGGCGCCGGCGAGCTGGCGCAGTTCGCACGATACGCCGCGTCGCGCGGACACCTGATCTGCAACGTCGAGGCCTATGAGCTGCGCGGCGGCCTGGAGGTCCCTCGGATCGACCTTGGCCTCTATCAGGGTTCGGTCGAGGAGAGCGAGCTCGCGGCGGACGAGCGGGTGGGACGTTCGATGCTGCGGCTCGTCGAAATCGAAGAAGACTGCGAGGCCGAGGGCGCCAGCTTCCTGTTCCTGGTGTGGATCGACAGCCTGGAGGCCTAGGCCCCTCAGGCCATCTTGGCCTTCTTGAGGACCTGGTAGGCCTTGATCACGCGCTGGAGCTTGTGCTCGGCCGAGCGGTCGCCGCCGTTGGAATCGGGGTGGGTGCGCTTGACCAGTTCGATGTAGCGGGCGCGGATGGTCGGGCCGTCGGCGTCCTCGTCGAGGTCGAGGTCGGCCAGGGCGTTGCGCTCGAGCTTGCCGAGCCGGCGGGCGTTGACCGGTTCGGCCTTGGGCTTGGGCCGTGCGCCGGCCCCGAACAGGCTGAACGGGTCGGCGTAGCCCTCGCCCTTGCCGAAGTTGTGGGCGGCGCCGGCGGCTTCGCGAGAGAACTTGCTGGCCTTGAACTGCCAGGTCGGGCGGTCGCCGACGGCGCTCTGGGCCTGGCGGTTGCGGATCTCGCCCTCGCTCATGCCGGCGAAGAAGTCCCACTGCTTGTTGTACTCGGCCGCGTGCGGCTGGCAGAACCAGTAGTGCTCGTTGAGCATGTCGCGCGACTTGGGCGCGCGCGCCGTCGCCGCCGTCCGGCAGCCCGGATGGTCGCAAGCCCGTTCGCCGGGCTTCAGCGCATAGACATCGTCGTTCCGCTTTGCCTCCTCCTCCGAACCGGGGGGACGCACACGGATATCGACGAACTTAGGCTTGTATTGAAACGCGCCGGCCATGGCCCAAGTATGAAGCTCCCTGAGTCCCTTTCAAGAATTGAACATCGATACGATGGGCGCCATATTTGAGGCCATCCACCACAAGCTGAACGCGGCGTTTTCGCCCACCCGCCTGGAAGTCGTCGACGATTCCGACCGCCATGCCGGTCATGCAGGCGCCACGCCCGGCGGGGAAAGTCACTTCAATGTGCTGATCGAGGCCGCGGCCTTCGCCGGAGTGTCCAAGGTGGTGCGCCAGCGGCTGGTCTACAAGGCCCTGGCCGACGAGCTGGCCGGGCCGGTGCACGCGCTGTCGCTCAAGGCGCTGGCGCCGGGAGAAGGCGCGTAAAAACAACACGGCGGACCGGAACGAGCGTTTGAACGTTCGTAGCTGGACCGCCATAATGACGGCGTATGTGAGCGCTCACATCAGGGGAGGTGGGGATGCAGACGACGATCACGGTGAACGGGACGGCGCGAACGCTGGACCTTGACCCGCGGACCACCCTGCTGGATGCGCTGCGCGAGCACCTGGGGCTGACCGGCTCGAAGAAGGGCTGCGACCACGGCCAGTGCGGCGCCTGCACGGTGCTGGTGAACGGGGTGCGAATCAACTCCTGCCTGTCGATCCTGGCCATGCACGACGGCGACCAGGTGACGACCATCGAAGGGCTGGGCCAGCCGGGCGCGCTGCATCCGGTGCAGCAGGCGTTCCTGGAGCACGACGCCCTGCAGTGCGGCTACTGCACGCCGGGGCAGATCTGCTCGACGGTGGGCATGCTGCAGGAGGCGGCCGACGGCTGGGCCAGCAGGGAGACCGCCGACCTGACCGCGCCGACCGCGCTGACCGACGCCGAGATCCGCGAGCGGATGAGCGGCAACATCTGCCGCTGTTCGGCCTATCCGCAGATCCTGGCGGCGATCCGCGACCTGGCCGGAGAGGCCGCATGAAGCCGTTCACCTACGAGCGGGCCGCCGACGCCAAGTCCGCGGTCAAGGCGGTGGCCGAAAATCCGGGCGCCAAGTTCCTGGCCGGCGGCACCAACCTGCTGGACCTGATGAAGCTGGAGATCGAGGCGCCGACCCACCTGGTCGACGTCGGGCGGCTGCCGTTCGCCGGGATCGAGGCGACGGAGGAGGGCGGCCTGCGGATCGGCGGGGCGATGACCAACGCCAAGCTGGCGGCCCATCCGAAGGTGCGCGAGCTCTATCCGGTGCTGGCGCGGGCGATCCTGGCCGGCGCCTCGGGCCAGCTGCGCAACAAGGCGACGACGGCCGGCAACCTGCTGCAGCGGACGCGCTGCGACTACTTCTACGACACCGCCAAGCCCTGCAACAAGCGCCAGCCGGGCTCGGGTTGCAGCGCGCTGGGCGGACCGGGCGGCTATGGGGCGATCTTCGGGGCCAGCGAGGCCTGCATCGCCACCCACACTTCGGACATGGCGGTGGCGCTGACGGCGCTGGACGCCAGCGTCGAGACCATGACCCCGGACGGCGGAACGCGGTCGATCAAGGTCGAGGCGCTGCACCGGCTGCCCGGCGCGACGCCGCAGGTGGAAACCGACCTGGCGGCGGGCGAGCTGATCACCGCGGTGGTGCTGCCGCCGCCGCCGGCCGGCGGTCAGGCCTACGCCAAGGTCCGCGACCGCGCGTCCTACGCTCACGGCCTGGCCATGGTGGCGGTGGCCGGCGGTCGGGTCGCGTTCGGCGCCGTGGCCCACAAACCCTGGCGCGCGGAACGGGCCGAGGAGGCCCTGGCGGCCGGGGCGAGCGCGGCCGAGGCGGCGACCGCCGAACTGGCGCGCGCCGACGCCGATGACCGCCGCACGCACAAGATCGCCCTGGTCCGCCGCCTGGCCGCGGCGACCATCGAAGACGCCGGGAGCGCCCGATGACCTCCGTCCAAGACTGGGCTGCGCCCAACCCTGTCACCGAGAACCGCGGCGGCGTGATCGGCAAGGGCGTCGACCGCTACGAAGGCGCCCTGAAGGTCACCGGGACCGCGCCCTACGCCTATGACACGCTGGCGCCCTCGCCGCCGGCCATCGGGGTGCTGGTCACAGCCACGATCCCCCGCGGGAAGGTGACGGCGGTCGACACCGCGGCCGCCGAGGCCGCGCCGGGCGTGCAGCTGGTCTGGACGCACCTGAACGCGCCGGCCCAGGCCCCGCGCGGGACGCGGGCCAATCCGCGCAGCCAGCGGGCCTCCAACCCGGCGCTGGCGAGCGATCAGGTCGAGTACTACGGCCAGACCATCGCCTTCGTGGTCGCCGACACCTTCGAGAACGCGCGAGCGGCGGCCGATCTGGTCAAGGTCGAGTATGCGGCCGAGCCGGCGGTGGTCGACTTCCTGGCCAGCTTCGACCAGGCGACCCTGCCGCCGGACGAGGAGGACGTGCACATCGGCGACTTCCCCGGCGCCTTCGCCGCCGCGCCGGTGACGGTGGACGAGACCTATTTCAGCCCGATCCAGAACCACGTGCAGATGGAGCCCTGCGCGACCATCGCCTGGTGGGAGGGCGACAAGGTCACGGTCCACACCTCGATCCAGATGGTGAAGGGCGGCCAGCATGCGCTGGCCGAGACCCTGGCGATCCCGTCCGCCGACGTGCACCTGCTGACCCGCTACATCGGCGGCGGGTTCGGCGGGAAGGGTCAGTCCTATGACGACCTGACGCTGTCGGCGCTGGCGGCGCGGGCGCTGGGGCGGCCGGTCAAGGTCGCCTACAGCCGCCAGCAGATGTTCCACGGCACCATCCACCGCCCGGCGGTGAACATGCGCGTGCGGCTGGGGGCCGAGCCGGACGGGCGGCTGACCGCCTTCGCCGTCGAGGCGACGACGCACTGTGCGCGGGCGGCGACCTTCACCGAGCACGCGGCCAATTTCGCGCGCAATCTCTACGCCGCGCCCAACCGCCTCACCGGCCACCGGCTGGTGCGGATGGACCTGCCGCACGCCGGCCCCATGCGTGCGCCGGGCGAGGCGCCGGGCATGCTGAGCCTGGAATGCGCGATGGACGAGCTGGCCGAGAAGCTGGGCCTTGACCCCATCGAGCTGCGCATCCGCAACGAGCCGGAGATCGACCCGGAGACCGGCAAGCCGTTCTCGATCCGCCAGCTGGTGCGCTGCATGACCGAGGGCGCGCAGCGGTTCGGCTGGGAGCGGCGCAATCCGGTGCCCGGCCAGATCCGCGACGGCCGCTGGCTGGTCGGCATGGGCATGGCCGCAGCGATCCGCGGCAACTTCCTGCTGCCGGCCAAGGCGGGGGTGCGGATCGACGCCGGCGGGATCATCACCCTGCGCCAGGGCATGACCGACATCGGCACCGGCACCTATACGATCCTGGCGCAGATCACCGCCGAGACCCTGGGCGTGCCGCTGGGCCATGTGCGGGTCGAGATCGGCGACTCCGACTTCCCGCCGGCCCCCGGATCGGGCGGCCAATTCGGGGCGGCGACGGCCGGCTCGGCCGCGTTCGAGGCCGGGATGAACCTGCGCCGGGCGCTGACCGAGCTGGCGGTGGGCGATCCGAATTCGCCGCTCTATGGCGGGCCGGCCGAGTACGTGACCTTCGAGAACGGGAACATCGCCATCGAGAACCGCAGCGAGACGCTGGCGGCGCTGGTCGGGCGGGCCGCGCCGGAGGGGGTCTATGTCGAAGGCTCGATCTCGCCGGCCGCCGACGCGCGCGACTATTCCCAGCACACCTACGGCGCCCACTTCGCCGAGGTGGGGGTGAACCAGGTCACCGGCGAGGTGCGGCTGCGCAGGATGTTCGGGGTGTTCGCCGCCGGGCGGATCCTCAACGCCAAGACCGCCAAGAGCCAGATCACAGGCGGGATGATCTGGGGCGTCGGCACGGCGCTGACCGAGGTCAACGCCGTCGATCCGCGCTTCGGCTCGTTCGTCGCCCAGGACATGGCCGAATACCTGGCGCCGGTGCACGCCGACATCGTCGACCTGGACTCGATGTTCCTGGAGGAGGCCGACGACAAGGCCAATCCGATGGGGATCAAGGGGGTCGGCGAGCTCGGCATCGCCGGGGCCGGGGCGGCGATCGCCAACGCCATCTACAACGCCACGGGCGTGCGGCTGCGCGACTATCCGATGACCCCGGACAAGGTGCTGGCCGGGCTGATGGCGAAGGGGCTGTAGGAACGCGGCGTCCCCTCGGACGTCGCGGAGCGGCTGTCCGGGATCAATATCTCCATAGCTGCGGAAATTGGTTCGGCCGTGCCGCAGCTTGCGAGATCAGGCGTTCATGGGCCCCGGTCTTGCTTCGCAAACCGGGATGACAGCCAGCGCGCTACCCCACCCGCGGCAGCAGTTCGCCGAGGATGCGGGCGAGGTCGCCTTCGCGGAAGGGTTTCTGCAGGACCGGGGAGCCCTTGTCGGCGTCGCGCAGGCCGGCGTCGCCATAGCCGGTGGCGAAGGCGAAGGGGGCGCCTTTTTCGCGCAGCAGGTCGGCGAGCGGGAAGATCGGCTGGCCGCCGAGGTTGACGTCCAGCACCGCGCAGTCGAGCTCGACGCTGTTGGCCAGCTCGATGGCCTCCTCGAGCCGGGAGGCGGGCCCGACCACCTTGCAGCCCAGGTCTTCGAGCATGTCCTCGATCAGCATCGAGACCATCATCTCGTCTTCGACCACGAGGACCCGCAGGCCGGCCAGGTCGCTAAGTCCGGTCATTCGGAGGGCTCCAGGACGTGAAGGGGAAGATCCATCCGGCAGGACAACCCCGCCGGATGATAGTCCAGTCTGACCCGCCCAGCGAGTTCTCCCGCAAGGCCGCGTTCGAGAAGCCGGCTGCCGAAGCCCCGGCGCTCGGGGCGGACCACCGCCGGCCCGCCAGATTCGGTCCATTCGATCATCAGCCGGCGGTCGGACTGCCGGTCTTCCAGGCGCAGGCGCAGCGCCACGTGGCCGCCGGGCGTCGACAGCGCGCCGTATTTGAGCGCGTTGGTGGCCAGCTCGTGGAACGCCATGCCGAGGGCGACCGCCGCCTTGGGGCGCAGGCGCACGTCCTGGTCGCCCTTGAGGCTGAAGCGCGCGCCGCCGTCCTCTCGCCCGCCGCCGTAGGGGCGCAGTTCTGCGGCCAGGATGTCGAACAGGCTGGCGCCTTCCCAGTTCTGGGCAGTGAGCAGGTTGTGGGTCTGCGAGAGCGCCATCAGCCGGGATTCGAAAGCCTTGTAGTAGGTGTCGATATCCTTGGCGTTAACGAGGCTCTGGCGGGCCAGGGATTGCACCGAGGCCAGGGTGTTTTTGACCCGATGGTTCAGCTCGTTGAGCAGCAGCCGCTGGCGTTCCTCGGCCAGGGCGCGTTCGCGGACCTCGGCGCGGGCGGCCTGGTGGAGGCGGACGTTGTCGATGGCGACCGCCGCCTGGGCGCCGACCCCGGCCATCAGGTGCTCCAGCCGCTCGGAGAAGCGCCCCGGGTCGGGGTGGCCGAACAGCAGCGCGCCCAGCACCTCGCCCGAACGCGAGATCACCGGCACGCCCATATAGCTTCGCACCGGCAAGTGCCCCTTGGGCATGCCGTGGAACGGCGCGTTGCGGCCGTAGCGCGGGTCGATCGTGATGTCGTCGCTGCGCAGGATGCCTTCGCCGTCGAAGGTGGGGGCGAAGACCGCGGTCTTGCGGACCATCGGGAAGTGGTCGAAGGCCGTGCGCGGCGCGCCCGACAGCGAATAGAGGGTGAGGGTGTCGCCGTTGTCGTCGAAGGCCGTGTAGAAAAAGGCGCCGAAGGCGGCGCCGGTCAGCTCCACCCCGCCGTCGACGACGGTCTGCACGACCTGGTCGAGATCGCCGCCGGCCCCGATGGCCGCGGCGATGCGGTTGAGGGCGTCGGCGCGGACGGTTTCCTCGGCGAGGGCGGCGCGGGCGCTCGCCAGGCTCGCCTCGAGCGCTTGCATCCTGGCGGACGTCGTCTCAGTCATGCTCACGGTTTCGCGCGGCGTCCCAGAACTGTGCTGACTTGGACCGCAAACCAAAGTTCTTTTCTCTTCTAGGTCAAGAGGCTAAGCCCAAAGATCTAGTCTTGAGCGCGCGCCTGGGGCGGCGAAATCTTGATCACGGTGATCTGGTTGCGCTCGCGCCGGACGATCTGGAAACGATGACCGTAGAAGGTCCAGGTCTGTCCGACCTTGGGGATGGTCTGGGCCGCATGAATGACCAGGCCGGCGACGGTGACGGCGTCGTCGTCGGGCAGGTCCCAGTCGAGGGCGCGGTTGAGGTCGCGGATCGCCACCCAGCCATCGACGACCACCGCGCCGTCGGCCTGGCGGCGGACGCCTTCCAGGGCGCTGTCGTGCTCGTCCTCGATCTCGCCGACGATCTCCTCAAGGATGTCTTCCAGGGTGATCAGGCCCTGCAGGGCTCCGTACTCGTCGACCACCAGGGCGAAGTGGCTCTGGCGCTTGAGGAAGGCGGCGAGCTGCTCCTTGAGCGAGGTGGTCTCGGGGATGAACCACGGCTCGCGGGCCAGGGCCGGCAGGTCGATCGCCTCGAGCGGCGCGCCGGCCAGGGCGGTCAGCACGTCCTTGGCGTGCAGCACGCCGACGATGTTCTCCGGATCGTCGCGGTAGAGCGGCACGCGGCTGTGGCCGGTTTCCAGCAGCTCGGCCAGGAGCTCCTTGGGCGTCAGGGCCGCGTCGATCATCGCGATCGAGCGGCGATGGACCATGACCTGGGTGACGTCCATCTCCGACAGGTCGAGCACGCCGCCCAGCATGTGGCGGTCGCTGGCCTCCACCAGGCCCTCGGAGTGGTGATACTCGACCGCGCCGCGGATCTCCTCGTGGGCGGCGAGGACGTCGGTCTCCATCGACAGCTTGATGCCGAACGGGCGCAGGGTCTGACGCACGATCCACTGGGCGCCGTTGGCCAGCGGGCCGAAGATCCGCACCACCCACCAGGTCGGGATGGACAGGAAGCGCGCGACGTCGTCGGCGCGGGCGATGGCCAGGGTCTTGGGCAGGATCTCGCTGAACACCACGATCAGCACGGTCATCACCGCGGTGGCGATCAGCGCGCCGACCGGGCCGGGGAAGGCGGTGGACAGCGCCACCGTGGTCAGGGCCGAGGCGCCGATGTTGATGACGTTGTTCGAGAGCAGGATCGCCCCGATCATCTTCTCCTGATCGGCCATCATGCGGTTGATGCGGGCCGCGGCCCGGTCGCCGTCGCGCTCAAGCTGATGCATCCGCGCGCGGCTGGCGGCGGTCATCGAGGTTTCGGCCGCGGAGATCAGCCCCGAGAGCGAGAGCAGGACGACCAGCACGGGCGCCAGGCCCGCGAGGACGGCGACGATCGTCACGGGAGCGCGCCTTCGGCGACCAGGAAGTCGCTCACGGCCTGGCCGTCGACGTTTTTGGCGACGAAGGCCTCGCCCAGGGCGCGGGCGAGAATGAAGGTCAGGCGGCCGCCCTCGGCCTTCTTGTCCTGGCCCATGTGGCGCACGAGCTTGGCCGCGTCGAAGGCGCCCGAGCCGACCTGATCGAGGCGGGTCGGCAGGCCGGCGGCGGCGATGGCGCGCTCGGCGCGCTGGGCGTCCTGGGGCGAGCACAGGCCCTGGGCGGCGGAGAAGCGGAAGGCGATGGCGCTGCCGGCGGCCACGGCCTCGCCGTGCAGCAGGGCCTCGCCGTAGCCGGTCTCGGCCTCCAGCGCGTGGCCGAAGGTGTGGCCAAGGTTGAGCAGGGCGCGGCGGCCGGCTTCCTTTTCGTCGGCCTCGACGATTTCGGCCTTCATCTCCACCGAGCGGGCGACGGCGTAGGCCAGGGCGTCGGGATCGCCGGCCAGCACGGCCGGGCCGTTGGCCTCCAGCCACTCGAAGAAGGCGACGTCGCCGAGCAGGCCGTACTTGATGACCTCGGCATAGCCGGCGCGCACTTCACGCCCGGGCAGGGTGGCCAGGAGGTCGAGGTCGGCGAGGACCAGCCGCGGCTGGTGGAAGGCGCCGATCAGGTTCTTGCCGCGCGGGGTGTCGATCGCGGTC
The DNA here is from genome assembly GCF_026411515.1 of Phenylobacterium sp. 58.2.17. Taxonomy (NCBI): domain Bacteria; kingdom Pseudomonadati; phylum Pseudomonadota; class Alphaproteobacteria; order Caulobacterales; family Caulobacteraceae; genus Phenylobacterium; species Phenylobacterium sp. 58.2.17. The sequence continues at coordinate 37,948 of NZ_JAPMTQ010000022.1, forward strand.
TTTCCGCCGACGGACGAATCCACCTGAGCCAGCAGGGTGGTGGGGATCTGAACGAAGTCGATGCCGCGCTTGTAGATCGCGGCCGCAAAGCCGGCGAGATCGCCGACCACGCCGCCGCCGAAGGCGACGATCAGGTCGCCGCGGTCCAGCTCCAGCTCCAGCAGGCGGTCGCTGACCTCGGCCAGGCCCTCCCAGCTCTTGGACGGCTCGCCCGGCGGGACGACGATGGCCTGGGACGAGATCCCGGCGGCGGCGAGGGCTTTGGTGAGACGCTCGCCGTGCAGCTTCCAGACCGTCTCGTCGCTGACGATTGCAGTGCGGCCCTGCTTGAGCAGCGGGGCGAGGAGGACGCCAGCCTTGTCCAGCAACCCCCCGCCGACCACGACGTCGTAGGCGCGCTCGCCCAGGCCAACGCGGACGGTGCGGCTCATGAAGCTCTTTCCTCGAGGAATGCGGTCAGGGCGCGGATCACCTGGTCGACGGTGACGTGGTGGGCGGTGTCGCCGGTCTCCACCATGATGTCGGCCTGGGCGTAGACGGGATAGCGCTTCTCGGCGAGCTCGGTGAGGACGGCCAGCGGGTCCTTGCCGGAGAGCAGCGGGCGGCTGTCCTTGCGCGAGACGCGGCGGACCAGCACGTCGAGGTCGGCCTTCAGCCAGACCGAGATCGAGCGTTCCTTGATCAGAGCGCGGGTCTCGTCGTTCATGAAGGCGCCGCCGCCGGTGGCCAGCACGTGGGGCGGGTTCTCGAGCAGCCGGGCGATCACCCGGCGCTCGCCCTCGCGGAAGGCCGGCTCGCCCATCTCGGCGAAGATGTCGGGAATCGAGCGGCCGGCGGCGGCCTCAATCTCGACGTCGGCGTCCTTGAACGGCAGGTCGAGCGCGTTGGCGAGGCGGCGGCCGACGCTTGATTTGCCGACCCCCATCAGGCCCACGAGGGTGATGGTGCGGGCGCGCAGCGGTGAGTAACGGTCCATGAACGGGGAGGGTCTTACACGAGCATGTGCCTCGACGCCAAGTTGACCGTACTGCCATGAAGGTGAGGATGAGCCGCACGCTTACCGTCATGACGCTCGGCGCCCTGCTGATCGGCGCCGCTCCCGCCCTCTCCCAGCCCGCGGTCGAAGTCACGCCCCTGGCCGCGCCCGACGCGTTCTCCAACGGGGCGCGCGACACCGGCCTGCCGCCCGACCTGTGGCGCGGAGCCTCGGTGGAGACGGCGCGCACGGTGTTGCCGCTGCTGGCGGCCAGGCCGCTGTCGCCGGCCGCCGCGGCGCTGGCCCGAAGGGTGCTGGCGACGGGGGCGAACGGCCCGGAGGGCGCAGGGCAGGACCGCGAGTTGGCCGGCGCGCGGATCGCCGCGCTGATCGCCCAGGGCGGGATCAAGGACGCCGGCGCGATCCTGTCGCGGACCTCAGGCCTGGAGAGCAATCCGGTGATGGCGCAGGCCGGCGCCGAGGCGGCGCTGCTGGCGGGGCAGGACGAACGGGCCTGCGGCATCGCCGAGCGCCTGGCGAGCGGCCGCGAGGACGTCTACTGGCTGCGGCTGCGGGCCTATTGCCAGGCGCGCGACGGACAGACGGGGGCGGCGCGGCTGACCTTCGACCTGGCCCAAGGCGTGGCGCGGGATGCGACCTTCGGACGGCTGATGGGCGCCAAGCTGGCCGGGGCCGGCGATCCGGGGGCGGCCTCGCTGCGCAGCGGATTGGACTATGCGCTGTCGCGCAGCCTGGGGCTGGACCTGGCGGCCGCGACGCCGGCGCCGGCGGTGGCCGCGGCGCTGGCGGCCGGTGAGCCGGGACCGGCGAGCTGGAGCATCGAGGCCGGGCCGGGACCGCTGAAAGCGGCGATGGCGGCGGTGGCTGCGGGCGACCTGGCCGGGGCGCAGAGCCTGCGGGCCGGGCTGACAGCGGACGCCACGCCGGTCAACGAACTGGCGCTGCTCGACGCGCTGATCGCCGCGGCGAGCGGCAAGCCGGACGGGCCGACCCTGGACCGGCTGGTCGAGCGCGGCGCGGTCGAAGGCGCCAAGAGCCGCGGCAAGATGCAGAACGCGGCGATCCTGCTGGCGGCGCTGGGCGCGCCGATGACCCCGCAGGCCCGCGGCGAGTTCGCCAAGTTCGTCGGCGCCGAGGCCGGCAAGGCAAGCGTGGCGCGCGGCCTGGCGCTGGACCTGGCCGGCGAGGCGCGCCTGATGGGAGAAACCGCGTTGCTGGCGCTGTGGATCAGCGTCGAGGCGGGGCCTGCGGGACCTGCGACCGGCGACCGGGCGCGAATCGTGCGGGCGCTGCGGCTGGCCGGGCTGGACGCCGAGGCGCGAGCCTTCGCGGTCGAAGGGCTGCTGGCGCAACGATGAGCGGCGCAGACTGGATCGAGGCCTTCCTGGAGATGATGGCCGGCGAGCGGGCCAGCGCCAGGAACACCCTGACCGCCTACGGCAAGGACCTGGCCGACGCCCAGGCGTTCCTGAAAGGGCGCGGCGTGGACCTGAGCAACGCTGGGCCTGAACAGATCGAGGCCTATTTCGCCGCGCTCAGCGACCGCGGCATGTCGCCGGCGACGGCGGCGCGGCGGCGTTCGGCGGTGCGGCAGTTCTACCGCTTCGTGCTGGGCGAGGGCTGGCGGGCGGACGATCCCTCGCGGAGGGTCGACGCCCCCAAGAAGGGCCGGCCGCTGCCCAAGGTGCTGAGCCGGGCCGAGGTCGACGCGATCATCGCTGCGGCCGGGGCGCGGGACGGGGCGCAGGGGCTGCGGCTGGCCTGCATGGTCGAGCTGGCCTACGCCTCCGGCTTGCGGATTTCGGAGCTGACGGCGCTGCCGCTGGCGGTGCTGGCGCGCGACCCGGCCTATCTGATCGTCAAGGGCAAGGGCGGCAAGGAGCGGCTGGCGCCGCTGAACGACGCCGCGCGGGCGGCGGTGAAGGCCTATCTGGAAGTCCGCAAGGGGTTCCTGCCGAAGGGCGACGCGGCGAACCCGTGGCTGTTCCCGTCGCGCAGCAAGGCCGGGCGGCTGACGCCGCGGCGGTTCGCCCAGCTGTTGGACGAGGCGGCGGCCGACGCCGGAATCGATCCGGCCCGGGTCAGCCCGCACGTGCTGCGCCACGCCTTCGCGACCCATCTGCTGGAGGGCGGGGCCGACCTGCGGGTGGTGCAGAAGCTGCTCGGCCACGCCGACATCGCCACCACCCAGATCTACACCCACGTCGCCGGCGAGCGGCTGCGCGAGGTGGTGGCGAGCAAGCATCCGCTGGCGAAGAAGTAGGGCCGAACTCCAAACAGTGTCGTCCCGGAAGCCATGAAGCGGCCGCCTGGGACCCGTTCGCGCGGCGGCGAGGGCGGTCCTGGCGAGGCCCCTCGGCGGACTCCCTGGTCCGCAACAAAACGTGAGGTGGGCCGGCCCGTCGCGGGCGCGGGGCGCTGGCGGCTTGACGCAGGGCGCCTGATGGCTGTTCCTCGGGGTTGTGAGGCGGGCGCTTCGAGCCTAGTTTCCGCCGCTTCCGCAAACGGAAAGAGAAGATTCCTCGAATGGCCGCACACTATCTCGAGTTCGAGCGCCCCATCGCCGACCTCGAAGCGAAGATCGAGGAACTGTCCAAGCTGTCGGAGACGACCGGCTCGGGAACCCTGGACGCAGAGATCGAGGCGCTGCGCGCCCGCGCCCAGGAAGTCCGCCGCCAAGCCTATTCGAAGCTGGACGCCTGGCAGAAGACCCAGGTCGCGCGCCATCCGGACCGGCCGCACTTCATCGACTATGTCGGCGGGCTGATCGACGAGTTCGTCGAGCTGCGCGGCGACCGCAAGTTCGCCGACGACCAGGCGCTGATCGGCGGCCTCGGCCGGTTCCGCGGCCAGCCGGTGGTGGTGATGGGCCATGAGAAGGGCCGCGACACCGTCAGCCGGGTGAAGCACAATTTCGGCTATGCGCGGCCTGAGGGCTATCGCAAGGCCATTCGCCTGATGGAGCTGGCCGAGCGGTTCAACCTGCCGGTCATCAGCTTCGTCGACACCCCGGCCGCCTATCCGGGCGTCGGCTCGGAGGAACGCGGCGTGGCCGAGGCCATCGCCCGCTCGACCGAGAAGAGCCTGATGCTGGAGGTGCCGATGATCGCCATCGTCACCGGCGAGGGCGGCTCGGGCGGGGCGCTGGGCATCGCCTGCGGCAACCGGGTGCTGATCCTGGAGCACGCGATCTATTCGGTGATCCCGCCTGAGGGCGCCAACTCGATCCTGTGGCGCGGCGCGCGCACCGCCGAGGAAGCGGCCAAGGCGATGAAGATCACCGCCCAGGACCTGATCGGCATGAAGATCGTCGACCGGATCATCCCGGAGCCGCCGGGCGGCGCGCATTCCGACAAGGAGGCGATGGTCGCGGCGGTCGGCGAGGTGATCGCCGACGAACTGGCCAAGATCGCCGACATGAGCGCCGAGCAGCTGAAGAAGCAGCGCGCCGACCGCTTCTACGCCATCGGCCGCTCAGGCCTGCAGTAGGCGTGCGCTCGCGGCGCCCTCATCGAGGGCTGTGCGCCGTCACCTAGGGCTTGCCTGACGCGGCGTCGTAGGTTTTTGGTCGTCCAAACAGATGTTTGGAGGGCGCGATGGCCTTGAAGACCCGTTTCACCGAGCTCGTGGGCGTCGAGCACCCGATCGTCCAGGGCGGCATGCAGTGGGTCGGCCGCGCCGAGCTGGTCGCCGCGGTGGCGAACGCCGGGGGGCTGGGCTTCATCACCGCCCTGACCCAGCCGACGCCGGACGACCTGCGGCGTGAGATCGACCGCTGCCGCAAGCTGACGGACAAGCCGTTCGGCGTGAACCTGACCATCCTGCCGGCGATCACGCCGCCGCCCTATGCGGAGTACCGCCAGGCGATCATCGACGCGGGCGTGACGGTGGTGGAGACCGCCGGCTACAAGCCGCAGGAGCACGTCGACCACTTCAAGGCGCACGGCATCAAGGTGATCCACAAGTGCACGGCGGTCCGCCACGCGCTGTCGGCCGAGCGGATGGGCGTGGACGCGATCTCGATCGACGGCTTCGAATGTGCCGGCCATCCGGGCGAGGACGACATCCCCGGCCTGATCCTGATCCCGGCCGCGGCCGACAAGGTGAAGATCCCGATGATCGCCTCGGGCGGCTTCGGCGACGCGCGCGGCCTGGTCGCGGCGCTGGCCCTGGGCGCCGACGGCGTCAACATGGGCACCCGCTTCATGTGCACCAAGGAAAGCCCGATCCACCAGAAGGTGAAGGAGCAGATCGTCGCCAACGACGAGCGCGCCACCAACCTGATCTTCCGCACCATGCACAACACCGCGCGGGTGGCGAAGAACGCGGTCTCCGACGAGGTGGTGGCGATCGAGCGGCGCGGCGGCGCCAAGTTCGAGGACGTCAAGGACCTGGTCGCCGGCGCCCGCGGCAAGGTGGTCTACGAGGCCGGCGATCCCGAGCACGGCATCTGGTCGGCCGGCATGGTCCAGGGGCTGATCCACGACATCCCGTCCTGCGAGGAGCTGATCAGCCGCATCGTTCGCGAGGCCGAGGAGATCATCCACGGGCGCCTGGCCCGCCTCAGCACCGCTCGGCCGTCTGTTCCGGCCTAGGAGCAGGGCCCCAGCGCCGAAAAAGAAGAACCCGCCGGAGCGTGAGCTCCGGCGGGTTTTCTGTTGGGACCATCGGCCGCCCGCCCAGTGGGGTGGACGGGCGGCCTGCGGTTCCTAGTAGCGCAGGGTCGCACCCACGTAGAAGAAGCGCCCGCGGTTGTCGAAGTTCGACGAACCGGTGCCGGTGCCGGTGTAGGTTTCCGGCAGGTAGGGCGGGTTCTCGTCGGTGAGGTTGACGATGCCGCCGCGCACGGCGACCTGCTCGTTGACCTTGTACGAGGCGCGCAGGTCGTGGCTGTAGTAGTCGCCGGTGTAGTACGGCTCCAGCTGGGTCGGGGTGAAGGCCGTCGTCGAGGCCATCGAGCCGATGTAGTGGGTGGTCCAGGTCAACGACATGTCGTTGTAGTTCCACTGGACGCTGGCTTGCGCCTTCCACTCCGGAGTCGCGTTCGTGATGGTGTTCGCGAACTGGGTGTAGGCCTGGCCCGGCAGGCCCTGCTGGGCCCAGCGGTACATCCAGGTGGCGTCGGCGCGGAACAGCAGCTGACCCCACGACTTCTGGAACATCTCCTCGAAGTCGAGGCCGTACTGGACCGAGGCGTCGTAGCCCTCGACCTTCACCTTGGCGACGTTCTGGTTGGTCTGGATGACCTCGATCACGCCGCCCGCGACCGCGCCGCCGTTCGTGCCGGTCGGGTCACGAATGATCAGCGAGCAGAACGGGTTGGAGGCGTAGGCCTCGGTCGACTGGTAGCAGAGGTCCTGCAGCAGGGTGTTGATCGGGATGGTCCCGACCTGGTCGGCGATGTTGTACTTGAAGAAGTCGAGCGAGAACTGCAGGCGCGGAATCCAACGCGGCTGGACGACGACGCCGAGGTTGTAGGTGTTCGCCGTTTCCGGGCCGAGGTCCGGATTGCCGCCTTGCAGCAGCGGCAGCGACGGGCGGCCGGTGCCGAAGTTCGAGACGAAGGTCGCCGGGTTGTAGCCCGCGATCGCGGCCGAGCAGGTGGCCAGGCGCAGGGCCTTGTTGGCGGCGCTGGCGACGGCGTAGCTGTCCTTGTCGCAGGGATCGATGGCCGCGGTGGTGAAGTTGCGGCTCTGCGGCGAGTACAGTTCGACGATGTTCGGCGCGCGCACGGCGGTGCCCTGCGAGGCGCGGAAGCGGACGTCCTCGACCGGGGCCCATTCCAGGCGGACCTGGTACTGGTCGGTCTTGCCGATCGACGAGTAGTCGGCGATGCGGCCGGCGGCCTCGAAGGTCAGCTCCTGGGCGAACGGCAGGTCCTTCAGCAGCGGAACGCGCAGTTCGGCGTAGGCTTCCTTGGTGTCGTATTCGCCTTCACGGGTGCCGATGGCGTTGAAGAACAGAGCGCCCGAGGCGCCCAGGGCGTCCTGGGCGAAGAAGCTCTCTTCCTTGCGGTACTCCGCGCCCATGGCGAAACCAACCGGGCCGGCCGGCAGTTCGAACAGGTCCGCGCCGATGTTGGCGGCGACGACGGTTTGCTTAACCTCCTGGTCGGTGACGGAGCTGGCGTTGGTCCAGGCGACGGCGGCCTGGTTGGCGCCGTTGACCAGATCCCACGGCACGCAGCCGGCGGCGCGGGCGGCGACGTCGCGGCAGACGACCTGGCCGTTGACCAGGATCGCGTCGGTGGCCTGTTGGACCCGCTTGACGTTCGGGAGGTTGTACGAGGAGGTCGAGCCGGTGGTCTTGCCGAACTGAGCGTACCAATCCCAGTTGAACTTGCGCTCGAGCGCCGCGAATTCGCCTTCCATGCCGGCGACGACGCGGAGGGTCTCGCGCTCGGACTTGACGTCACGGCCGCCGAACTCGGTCCAGAACTTGCCGACCTGGGCGGTGGAGCCGGTGGTCAGGGTTTTGCCGGCTGCGAGCCATTCGGCGCGCAGGGCCTCGGCGGTGGCGCCGGCCCCGTTCAGGAAGGCGTTGTCGCCCTTCAGGGCCACCGGCATGGTGCCGCCGCCCTGGGCGTTGGAGAACGCCGGCTGGAAGAAGCCGTAGCCGTCGACCTTGGAGTAGGTGACGTCCAGGAACGCCTTGACGTTGTCGGTGACGCGGTAGTCGGCGTAGCCGCGGATGGTGCCGCGCTGCGACTTGGCCTGCAGGGCGTTGAGCGAGGCCGAGTAGAACAGGGCGTCGTCCTGGCAGGTCGGCTGCACGGCCGGGGTCGAGCAGGGGGCGCTGAGGCGCACGACCTGCGAGGGATTGCGGTAGTCGAGGGTGACCGCGCGGGCCACGCCGAGCGCGCCCGGCAGCAGTTGGAAGGTCGCGGTCGGGGCGGTGTTCGACTTGCTGGCCGGGATCACCGTTTGCGGGTTGGCCAGGGTGTTGCGGCGGATGCCCGGATAGCCCCAGTCACGGTCGCGCTGGAAGATCGGCTCTTCGCGCGAGACTTCGCCGCCGACCAGGATATTCAGGCGGTCGTCCAGCAGCTTCGTGCCGTACATGCCCGAGATGCGGAAGGTCTCGCCGTCGCCTTCCTGCGAGGCGCCGACCTGGCCCTCGATCTGAAGGCCGTCGAATTCCTTCTTCATGATCAGGTTGACGACGCCGGCGATGGCTTCCGAGCCGTAGACCGCCGAGGCGCCGCCGGCGACGGTTTCCACGCGGTCGACCATCATGGCCGGCAGCAGGTTCATGTCGACGGCCGGCGAGGAGGCGTCGGAGAACACGATGCGGCGCCCGTCCTGCAGCACCAGGGTGCGCGTCGGGCCAAGGCCGCGGATGTCGGCGCGGGCCTGACCGGCCAGGAACAGGGTCGAGGAGGTGTTCTGCGAGTTGCTGGCCGCGTTGATCATCGGCAGGTCCATCAGCATGTCGCCCAGCGACACGGACCCGGAGGCGACGATCTGTTCGGAATCGATGGTGGCCAGCGGCACCGGAGCGTTGAAGGTGTCGCGGCGGATGCGCGAACCGGTGACGACGATCTCGTCAACGGCGACTTGCTCCTGCGCGGAAGCAATAGCGGGCACGGCGAAACTGGTCGCCGCGACGGAGCCGAGCAGTACGGCTCGAAGCGCGTTCTTCATGGGAACTTTCAATCTGGCCCCCCGGCCTGAATGAGGAAGAGGGCCCCGGTGGGTCGCCGGAGCCGCGGTTACTCGGCCGTATCTCAACGTCAGATTGTTACGCACGCTGTTGCGATTGTGACGATTCTGCGTCCCGAAAACGGCGAGTTGACTGCTTCCACGCCGGTGTTTCGCCTGCAACGAAAAAGTCACGCATACGTAACAATGCGTATCGTGATGTATCAGGATGGCTAGATGTGCGGCGATCGCGACACACTTGTGACGCGGTGCGAGCTTGGCCTTGCGGCGTAGAAAGTCGGACTCAGGCGATGGCCTTGAGCGTGGCGCCGAGCTCCTCGACGCTGTCCGGGGTGACGGCCCACGAACACATGAAGCGCACCGAGCCGTCGAGGAACCGATAGGCGAACCAGCCGGCGGCGTGGAGGCGGCCAAGCGTCGCATCGTCCATCTCGACGAACACGGCGTTGGCCTCGACCGGGTGGCGCACCGGGAAGGGCGACAGCTCGGCCAGCCGCCGGGCCATGGCGTTGGCGTGGGCGGCGCGGGCGACGAAGGCCCCGCTCTCCAGCATGCCGATGAACGGGGCGGCGTAGAAGCGGCCCTTGGAGGGCAGCTGGCCCGACTGCTTGAGTCTGGCGTCGAAGCGGCGGGCGAGCGTGCGGTCGAAGATCACCACCGCCTCGGTGGCGGTCATGCCGGCCTTGGTCCCGCCGACCACCAGGATGTCGACGCCCAGCGAGCCGATGGCCTTGAGGTCGAAGCCGGCCGCCGCGGCGTTGGCCAGCCGCGCGCCGTCGAGATGGACCGACAGGCCCTTGGCCTTGGCAGGGGCGGTGAGGGCGGCGACCTGCTCGACCGAATAGACCGTGCCGTACTCGGTGGCGTTGGTCAGCGACAGGGCGACGGGGAACTGGCGGTGGGCCATGTCGGGCTGGGCCAGCGGGCCGGCCAGGGCGGCGGGATCGATGCGGCCCGAGGCGCCGGGCAGGCCCACCAGCCCCAGGCCCTGGCCGAAGAAGCCCGGGGCACCGGTCTCGTCGGTGCAGATGTGGGCGTGCTTGTGCGCCAGCACCGCCTCGAACGGGCGGCAGAGCGCGGCCAGGGCGATGGCGTTGGCGGCGGTGCCGGAGGCGACGAAGCGGACCTCGGCGTCGGCGTCCAGCAGGGCGCGGACGGCGTCGGCGGCGCGGGCGCTGACCGCGTCGGTCCCGTAGCCGGAGGTGAACCCGGTATTGGCGGCGACCAGCGCCTCGATCGCTTCGGGCGCGGCGGGAGCGGTGTTGTCGGAGGCGAAATCGTAGCGGGCCATGCGCGTCCTTCGTAGCGCGGCCTCAGGTCACGGCGAAACCCGGAGTTTTCTGGTTTTTTCATAGACACCGAGCATGCTGGCTCTGGGGGGAGCTTTATGGGTGGTTCGAAGGCGGTCGACCTGACCTCGCGGTTGGCGAGCGTGGCCCGACTGACGCCGCATGCAGTGGTGCTGTGCGATCCGGCCGGGCGGATCGACTGGGTCAATGACGGCTTCACAGCCATGACCGGCTATGAGTTCGACGAGGTGAAGGGGCGCACCCTGGCGCAGGTGCTGCGCAGCCCCGAGGGCGATCCCGAAACCTGGGCGATGATCGACGCCGCTGCGGCGGTCGGCGAGGGCTTCCGCGCCGAGGTCGTCGATCAGACCAAGGACGGGCGGCGGATCCATGTCGACGTCGACATGCGACCGAGCTATTCGGCCGACGGCGTCCTGGACGGCTTCATCGTGATCACCGCCGACATCTCGGCCGCGCACGCCACCCGCGAGCGGCTGAAGTCCACCTCGCTGGCGCTGAAGTCGGCGGGCCGGCTGGCGCGGCTCGGCGGCTGGGAAGTCGATCTCGAAGCGCAGGTCGTGCACTGGAGCCCGGAGCTGGCCGAGCTGTTCGGGCGCCCCATGGTCGACGACCAAACGGCGTCGCTGGCCGTCTACGCCGAGGACGACCACGAGGCGGTGCTGGAGCACCTGCGGCAGGCGATCGCCACCGGCATTCCGATCGACTTCGAGGCCCGGGCGCGGACGGCCGACGGCGCTCCGATCTGGCTGCGGGTGATGGGCGAGACGCAGATGGTCGACGGCCGCTGCGTGGCGCTGCATGGCGCCAGCCAGGACGTCACCGCCCAGCGCGAGGCCACCGCAGAGTTGCGCGAGTCCGAGCGGTTCGGCCGGGGGGTGATCGACAGCGTCGCGGCCTATCTTGCGGTCATTGACGAGCAGGGCGTGATCATCGCCGCCAACTCGGCCTTCAAGGCGCTGGGCGCCGAGCTGCTGGGGGTCGACGTCTATCCGATGGGGCGCAACCTGTTCGGCGTATTCGGCGGCCTGTCGGGCGGCAAGGCGCTGGTGCGCGGGGTGCGTTCGGTGATCGCCGGGGAGGCGGCCAGCTTCTCGCGCGCCTACCAGGCGAATGACGGCGAGTGGTTCCGGCTGACCGCCGCGCGGTTCCAGGGCGAGGGGCCGGTGCGCTGCGTGGTGGTCACCCAGTCGATCGAGGACCTGAAGCGCTCTGAGCGGCGGCTGAAGGTGGTCAACGCTTCGCTCAAGCGGGCCCGCGACCAGGCCAACGCGGCCAACGTCGCCAAGTCGGCGTTTCTGGCGACCATGAGCCACGAGATCCGCACGCCGCTGAACGGGGTGCTGGGCATGGCCCAGGCGATGGAGCGCGACGAGCTGTCGGCCCGCCAGCGCGAACGGCTGGGGGTGGTGCGCCAGGCCGGCGAGACCCTGCTGGTGCTGCTGAACGACTTGCTGGACCTGTCGCGGATCGAGGCCGGGCGGCTGGAGCTGGAAGACGGGGTGGTCGACGTCGCAGCCCTGATGCAGGGGGCGCAGTCGACCTTCGGCCCGCTGGCGGCCGAGAAGGGGCTCGCCCTGGAGCTGGAGGTCGAGCCGGCGTTGAAGGGCGTGTGGGTCGGCGATCCCACCCGTGTTCGCCAGATCGTGCACAACCTGATCTCCAACGCGGTGAAGTTCACGGCCGCGGGCTGGGTGCGGGTGCGGGCCCTGCGCCGGGCCGGCAAGCTGGTGATCGAGGTCGCCGACACCGGACCGGGCATCGCCGCCGAGCGTCAGGGGGCGCTGTTCCAGAAATTCGTGCAGGAGGACGCCTCGACCACCCGGCGCTATGGCGGATCGGGGCTGGGGCTGGCGATCTGCCGCGAGCTGACCGAGCTGATGGGCGGGACCATCGCGGTGGCCTCGCAGCCCGGCGAGGGGGCGAGGTTTACGGTGACGCTGCCGCTGGTGCGGGCCAAGGCCGCGCCGCAGACGGCGCCCGAGGCGGCGGTCGTCGCTCCGGCCGGCGAGGTGCGGGTGCTGGCGGCCGAGGACAACCCTATCAACCGGCTGGTGCTGAAGACCTTGCTCAGCCAGGTGGGCGTCGAGCTGCGCTGTGTCGAGGACGGCGCAGCGGCGGTGGCGGCCGCGCAGGAGGGCGGCTGGGACGTGATCCTGATGGACGTGCAGATGCCGGTGATGGACGGGCCGAGCGCCGCGCGGGCGATCCGCGAGCGCGAGGCCGAGCAGGGGCTGTCGCGCACGCCGATCATCGCCCTGACCGCCAACGCCATGGCTCACCACGAGGCCGAATATCTGGCCGCCGGCATGGACGTGCTGGTGCCCAAGCCGGTGGAGCTGGAGCGGCTGATCGGCGCGATCGCCGCGGTGATGGAGAGGTAGAGCTCTCCCGGAAACCCCACTCGCTCGGCGACCGGGAAGCAAGCGATGCTGGCTCCCGTCCGGCGCGATCAGGTGTTCATGGGGCCGGGACAGCCGCTGCGCGGCTTCCGGGGTGACACGATGCTAGTGCTCCCGGCCCCAGGCCTGCACGTCGGCGACGAAGAGGTCGGGTTCCTCCATGGCGGCGAAGTGGCCGCCGCGCGGCTGGTCGGTCCAGCGCACGATGTTGTAGGCGCGCTCGGCCCAGCCGCGTGGCGGGGCGGTGTAGAGCGGCTCGCCCGGGAAGTTGGCGAAGGCGGTCGGGGTTTCGCAGCGCTGGCCCTCGGCCAGGGCGACGCCGCCTTCCTCGAGGAAACCGCGATAGTACCAGGCGCCGGTCGTGAAGCTGCCGGTCATCACATAGAGCATGATGTTGGTCAGCAGCTTGTCCTTGGGGTGGACCTGGTCGAAGGGCTTTTCGCGCAGGTCCGACCAGTCGTGGAACCGCTCGGCGATCCAGGCGGCCTGGCCGACCGGGTTGCCCGCGCCCATCCAGGCCAGGGACTGCGGCTTGGAGGCCTGGAGCCGGAAGTAGGCGCCCATCAGCTCCATCATCTGGCCCTGGCGGGTCAGCCAGGCGACTTCGGCCTCGTCCTTGGGGCCGCCGAACGGGCGCAGGGCCATCATGTTGAGGTGGATGGCGCGGACGTGGCCGCCGTGCTCATGGCCGAGCCAAGAGGTGATCATGGCCCCCCAGTCGCCGCCCTGGGCGAGATAGCGGTCATAGCCCAGCACCTTCGTCATCAGGGTGTTGAACAGCCGCGCGGTGGTGCGCTGGCCGATCGGGCGGACCGGCTTGGACGAGAACCCAAAGCCCGGCAGCGAAGGGATCACCAGGTCGAAGGCGTCCTTCGGATCGCCGCCGAAGCGGCTGGGGAAGGCGAGCTTCTCGATGGAGCCCCAGAACTCGTAGTGCGAGCCCGGCCAGCCGTGGCTCAGCAGCAGCGGCCGCTGGCCGCCGGCCTCGCCGACCACGTGCACGAAGTGGAGGTCGTAGTCCTCGACCCTGGCGGTGAACTGGGGGAAGCGGTTGAGGTCGGCCATCGCCGCGCGCCAATCGTAGGCGCCGGTCCAGTGGGCGCAGAGCTCCTTGAGATAGGCGCCGTCGCAGCCATAGGCCCAGCCGTCGGGAACCTCGGGGATCGGCGGCCACGGATAGGCGCGGACCTGATCCAACACCGCCTGCACGGCCTCGTCGCTCCAGGCGACCTCGAACGGTTGAACCACGTGACCCATCTCCCCTGATCGTTGGGCGGAAGATGGGGGACTTGCCCCAAGGGGCGTCAACACGAATTCCTCCCCTGCGTAGCGGGGAATGGGGAGGGCGAGGGGGAGGTCTACGCCCCCGGCCGCAGGCCCTTGGCGAGGGTATGGCCGAGCTGGCGGTTGATGATGCGGGCCATGCCCTTGGGCAGCTTGCCGGCCAGTTCCAGGGTCACCGCCCCGTGGGTGGCGGCCCAGTACATGCGGCCGATCTCCTCGGGATCGCCTTCCATGACGCCGGCCTCGACCAGGCCCTTGATGTAGGCCGAGCGCATGGCGTTGGCCCGCGAGGCGGCGGCGACCAGCTCGGGATAGTCCTGCTCGTGCGGCTGGTTGAGGTCGAACATCAGCTTGTAGGTCTGCGGGTGCTCGAAGGCGAAATTCAGATAGGCCTCGCCCACCGCCGAGCTCTTGGCCTTGGCGCTGCCCTGGGTGTGGGCGAGCGCGGTCTCCAGCGCCTCGGCGAAGCGGTTGAAGCCGTTGGTGCGCACCGCCGCCAGGATGTCTTCCTTGTCGGTGAAGTACCGGTAGGGGGTCATCGGACTGACCCCCAGCTCGGCGGCCAGCTGGCGCATGGTCACCGCGTCCGGTCCCTTTTCGGCGAACAGCTTCTCAGCCGCGTCGCACAGGCGTTCGCGGAAGTCGGCGACATCGGACTCGGAGAGGACGCGGGGCATCGGTAAAATCGACCCAAAAGAAAGTGCTTGTCCTGGGTTAGCTCTTACGCAATAAATTTACAATGTAAAAGGCGAGGAAGCGATGTCGGACTGGGATGTGCTCGTTGCGCGGGACGATCTGCGCCATGTCGAGGTGCGCGACGCCGCGCCGCGGGCGCCGCTGGCGGACGGCGAGGTCCGGCTGGAGGTCGAGCGTTTCGCGCTGACCGCCAACAACATCACCTATGGCCTGATCGGCGAGGCGTTCGGCTATTGGAAGTTCTTCCCGGCCGAGGGCGGACTGGGCCGCATTCCGGTCTGGGGCTTCGCGCGGGTGGTGGAATCGCAGGCGGCGGACACGCCCGTCGGCTTGCGGGTGTTCGGCTACCTGCCGATGTCGAGCAGCTTCACGGCGCGGCTGGCGCGCAAGGGCGGCGGCTATGTCGACACCTCCGCCCACCGGGCCGAGCTGCCGCCGACCTACAACGCCTATGCCGAGGCGCCCGAAGAGGCGATGGACGACCATCGGGCGCTGCTGCGGCCGCTGTTCATGACCTCGTGGCTGCTGGACGACTTCCTGTCCGAGGACGCGTCCGTGAAGACGCTGGTGCTGTCGAGCGCGTCGAGCAAGACGGCGATGGGTCTGGCCTGGTTCGCGCGGCGGCGCGGCGTGCCGGTGGTGGGCCTGACCTCGCCGGGCAACGCCAAGACCCTGGGGGCGCTCGGCCTCTACGACCGCATCGTCCCCTATGGCGAGGCGGGCGCGCTGAAGGTCGAAGGGCCGGCGGTCTATGTCGACTTCGCCGGCGACGCGCAGGTGAACGAGACGATCCACAGCGCCCTGGGCGAGAGCCTGGCCCGCAGCATCATCGTCGGCGGCACGCACTGGAGCGGCGATCGCGCGCCGCGCGCGCTGCCCGGCCCGCAGCCGGTGCTGTTCTTCGCCCCCGACCAGATCCGCAAGCGGGCGGCCGAGTGGGGTCCCGAGGAGCTGGACCGGCGGTTCGCCGCGGCGCTGCGTGAGTTCGTGGCCGACGCCAGCTGGCTGAAGCTCAAGCGATCGACGGGCCCCGAGGGGCTTCTGGCCGCCTATCGCGAGGTGCTGGAAGGCCGTGCGCGGCCCGACGAGGGACATATCATTCGACCGGCGTGAGGCCGGCGTCAGAGGAGGAAGACCATGGACGGCGATGCCCGCATCAACCCCTATCTGTCCGGTAACTTCGCGCCGGTCCGCAGCGAGGACGACTTCGAACTGACGGTGATCGGCGAGATCCCCAAGGGTCTGCGCGGAACGCTCTACCGCACCGGGCCCAATCCGCAGTTCGAGCCGCGCGGCGAGTACCACTGGTTCTCCGGCGACGGGATGATCCACGCCTTCCATGTCGAGGACGGCAAGGTCAGCTACCGCAACCGCTATGTGCGTACGCCCAAGTGGGAGGCGGAGAACGCCGCCGGCCGGGCGCTATGGGGCGCGTTCGGCAACCCGGCGACCACCGATCCCAGCGTGCTGGGCAAGGACAGCGGCGGGGTGGCCAACACCAATATCGTCTTCCACGCCGGCAAGCTGCTGGCGCTGGAGGAGGGGCACCTGCCCTTCGAGATGCAGCCGCGGACGCTGGAGTCCAAGGGGCCGGTCGAGCCGTACAAGGGACGGGTCACGGCGCACCCGAAGATCGACCCGAAGACCGGCGAGATGGTCTGGTTCGGCTATGGGATCGGGCCGATGCCGTTCGGCACGGGGATCAGCTACGGCGTGACCGACGCGACCGGCAAGGTGGTGCGGCGCGACGACTTCGAGGCGCCCTATTCCTCGATGATCCACGACTTCCTGGTCACCGACAACTACGTGCTATTCCCGGTGCTGCCGCTGACCGGCAGCCTGCAGCGGGCGATGAGCGGCCTGCCGGCCTTCGCCTGGGAGCCCGACAAGGGCAGCCATGTGGCGGTGATGCGCCGCGACGCCGACGTCTCGACCATCCGCTGGTTCAACGCGCCGCCGTCCTACGTCTTCCACCCGATGAACGCCTGGGAAGAGGACGGCAAGATCATCGCCGACGTGTTCCGCTACGACAGCGCCCCGCTGTTCCCGAACGCCGACGGCTCGCCGGGCGCCAAGTCGGCGGCGCGGCTGGTGCGCTGGACCTTCGACCTGACGGGGAACTCGGACGCCATCAAGGAAGAGGCGATCGACGACCTGGACGGCGAGTTCCCGCGCTTCGACGAGCGTCATGCGGGCCTGGCCTATCGCCACGGCTGGTACGCGGCCGATCCGTCGGGGGCCAAGACCATCAAGCAGACGGCGATCGCGCACCTGGACCTGAAGACCGGCAAGCGCCAGGTCTACGAGCTGAGCGGCGGCGACATGACCTCGGAGCCGGTGTTCACCCCGCGCTCGGACAGCGCCGACGAAGGCGACGGCTGGGTGACGGCCGTGGTCTGGCGGGCGGCGGAGAACCGCAGCGACTTCCTGGTGTTCGACGCCCAGGACATCGCCAAGGGCCCGATCGGGACCGCGCAGCTGCCGCGGCGGGTGCCGTTCGGGTTCCACGGGAACTGGGTGTCGGAGTAGGGGCGACCTCGAGTGTCATCCCGGAAAGCGCGAAGCGCTTGTCCTGGACCCATTCGCGCGATGCGTGGAGCGCTTGGCGCCGACTGAGACGGCATCTGCGCCATCTGGTGGTCATGGGGCCCGGTTTCGGTGGCGCCGAAACCGGGATGACACCTTCTTTTCCACCTGCGCCTCCCCTAGACCTGTCCTCCTGAACGAGACGCGGGAGGGGCCATGCGGGCGATCTGGTACGAGCGGACGGGGCCGGCGCGCGAGGTGCTGGAACTGGGCGAGCGCCCGACGCCGCAGGCCGGGCACGGCCAGGCGCTGATCCGGGTGCGGGCCTCGGGCGTCAATCCGTCCGACGCCGGGATGCGGGCGGGGCCTGCGCCGATGGCCTATCCGCGCATCACCCCCAACAGCGACGGGGCCGGCGTGGTCGAAGCGGTGGGCTCAGGCGTCTCCGAAGCCTGGGTCGGCAAGCGGGTGTGGTTCTACAACGGCCAGCGCAACGGCCGGGCGTTCGGCTCGGCGGCCGAGTACATCGAGCTGGACGTCGACCTCTTGAGCGAACTGCCGGACGCGGTGTCGTTCGCGGAAGGGGCGACCCTGGGCATCCCGTGCATGACCGCCCATCGCAGCCTGTTCCTGGCAGGTCCCGTGCAGGGCCGCACGGTGCTGGTCACCGGCGGGGCGGGCGCGGTCGGCCACTATGCGGTGCAGCTGGCCGCCTGGGCCGGGGCGAGCGTGATCGCCACCGTCAGCTCGGAGGAGAAGGCGCAGTGGGCCCGCGCGGGCGGCGCCCACCACGTCATCGACTATCGCCGCGAGGACGTCGCCGCGCGGGTGCGCGAGCTGACCGGCGGCGAGGGCGTGCATCACGTGGTCGAGGTCGACTTCGGCGGCAACCTGGCCTCGACCTTGGCCAGCGTGCGGCTGAACGGCTCGATCGCCTTCTACGCCACCAAGGGAAACCGCGAGCCGGTGGTTCCGGCGGGGGCGGCCATGGGCCTCAATCTGCAGATCAACAGCGTCTACCTGCCGGTGTCGCCGCACGAGGCGCGGCGCCGGGCTCAGGCCGACATCACCCGCTGGATCGGGACCGGCGAGCGCATGCTGTCGGTAGCCGGGCGCTTTCCGCTGGAGGACTGCGCCGGGGCGCACGAACTGGTCGAGAGCGGCGGCAAGGTCGGCACCGTGGTGGTCGAGCCGTGACCGCGCCGCAAGACGCCATCCGCGCGCGCCGCAAGCTGACCAACAAGCTGATCGCCGCCCATGACGCGCCGCGCCTGAAGCCGTTCTTCGCAGCCGACGCCAACCTGATCTCGGGCGAGGGCGGGCTCCTGATGGGCGCGGCCGCGATCATCGCCGCCTTCGAGGCGCAGTTCGCCGATCCGAGCTTCGTGACCTATCTGCGCACGACCGAGAGCGTGACCCTGGCGAGCGACGGGATGCGCGCCGCCGAGGCCGGGACCTGGCTGGCGACCTGGAAAGACCAGACCGCGACCGGGCCCTATCTGGCCGCCTGGAAGAAGGTGGTCGGCCAGTGGGTGATCGAGAGCGAGACGTTCGTCACGGTGGGCTGACACCGCCGCAAGGTTGAACCGCGCGCGGGCGGCGGCTAAGAAGGGGCATGGTTCGCACCTTTGCAGCCCTTCTTGCGCGACTTACCGGCGGCCGCCGGACCTAGACGGCTGCCCCGGCGGCGGCACGCCAGCCTCATCGACATTCGTACCTGCCTGCCTCGTTAGAGAGAGCCGCACCATGCTGCGCGACCCATCCGTCAAATATCGTCCGTTCCCCCAAGTCGACCTGCCCAACCGCCAGTGGCCGTCGAAGACCATCACCAAGGCGCCGCGTTGGCTGTCGACCGACCTGCGCGACGGCAACCAGGCGCTGGCCGACCCGATGAACGCCGAGAAGAAGCAGCGCTTCTTCGACCTGCTGGTCGGCATCGGGGCCAAGGAGATCGAGGTCGGCTTTCCTTCGGCCGGGGCCACCGAGTTCGACTTCATCCGTGGACTGATCGAGCAGGGCCGCGTGCCCGACGACGTGATGATCCAGGTGCTGACCCAGTCGCGGCGCGACCTGATCGAGACCAGCTTCGCGGCCCTGGAGGGCGCGCGGACGGCCACCGTGCACCTCTACAACGCCGTCTCGCCGGTCTGGCGCGAGGTGGTGTTCGGCCTGGACCGGGCCGGCGTGAAGGCGCTGGCGGTCGAGGGCGTCAGCATCATGCGCGAGCAGGCCGAGCGGCGACCGGGCACGGACTGGCGCTATGAGTACAGCCCCGAGACCTTCTCGACCGCCGAACTGGAGTTCAGCCTGGAGGTCTGCGAGGCGGTGCTGGACGTGCTGGAGCCGACGCCGGAGAAGCCGGTGATCCTGAACCTGCCGGCGACGGTGGAGGCGGCCAGCCCCAATATCTACGCCGACCAGATCGAGTGGATGTGCCGTCACATCTCGCGGCGCGACAGCGTGGTGATCTCGCTGCATCCGCACAACGACCGCGGCACCGGGGTGGCGGCGGCCGAGCTGGGGCTGATGGCCGGCGCCGACCGCATCGAGGGCTGCCTGTTCGGCAACGGCGAGCGCACCGGCAATGTCGACTTGGTGACCCTGGCGCTGAACCTCTACACGCAAGGCGTCGATCCGGGGCTGGACTTCTCGGACATGGAGACGGTGGTGAAGACCGTCGAGTACTGCAACCAGCTGCCGGTCCACCCGCGCCATCCCTATGCCGGCGAGCTGGTGTTCACGGCGTTTTCGGGCAGCCACCAGGACGCGATCAAGAAGGGTTTCGAGGCGCAGGCCAAGCGCAATGACCAGCTGTGGGCCATGCCCTACCTGCCGATCGATCCGGCCGACCTGGGCGGCAGCTACGAGGCGGTGATCCGGGTCAACTCGCAGTCCGGCAAGGGCGGCGTCGCCTGGGTGCTGCAGCAGGACAAGGGCCTGAAGCTGCCCAAGCCGATGCAGGCGCACTTTAGCCGCGCGGTGCAGCAACTGGCCGACGAGACCAGCCGCGAGCTGGCCACGGCCGACATCTGGGAGGCGTTCCAACGGGCCTACCACCTGACCCCGGGACAGAAGTTCGAGCTGGCGAGCTTTGAAGAGTCCGGCGTCTCGCGCGTCGACGGCCAGCGGGTGTTCGTCGGCCAGCTGCGGCTGGATGGCCGCGAGATGACCATCCGCGGGCGCGGCAATGGGCTGCTTTCCAGCCTGCTGGCGGCGCTGGAGGCCGACTGCGGGCTGAAGCTCGACGTCGCCGATTTCCAGGAGCACGCGATCGGGGCCGGCAGCGACGCCATGGCTGCGGCCTATGTCCAGTGCCGCACGGCCGACGGGCGCACGGTGTTCGGGGTAGGCATGGACGCCGACGTGGCGACCGCCTCGGTGCGCGCCGTGCTGAGCGCGGCGAACGGGGTGTAGGGTGCCATTGCTCCCCCTCTGGGGGAGCTGGCCGCCGAATGGCGGACTGAGGGGGACTTCCGACTCAGCAGGCCCCCTCCGTCTCGCGGCTGCGCCGCGATCCACCTCCCCCAGCGGGGGAGTAATTTTTATCGCTCATCCGGGTGAAGGCCGGGGTCCAGCGCGTCGACCGAACCGGTGACCGACTCCAAGCACGGTCGTGGGCCTCGGCCTTCGCCGGGAGGAGCGTCAGCGGGTGAGGAAGAACTCCACGGGGGTGGAGACCTCGATTCGTTCGCCGCGCACGCTGTGCGGGGCGCCAGGGAAGGGGTTGGAGCGGTCCAGCATGGCCATGGCCTCGGCGTCGAGGCTGGCGTAGCCGGACGAGCGGACGACGTCGCCGCCGAGCAGCCAGCCCTGGCGGTCGACCGCGAAGTGGACATGCACGATACCTTCCTCACGACGCATGCGCGCGCGCTTGGGATAGGTCTTGTGCGCCTCCAGCCAGGCGCGCAGGCGCGAGGCGTAGTCGGTGCTGACGCCGTTCCTGGCGTCGATGTCGAGGCCGTCGCGGGTTCCCTGCCGCTGAGCCGGCGCGGCCTGGGCCGGCGGCCCGGAGGCGGCGGCGACCTGCGGCGGTGCGGGCGAGG
>NZ_JAPMTQ010000023.1:0-57445 GCF_026411515.1 Phenylobacterium sp. 58.2.17
GGGTCGCGGCGCCTTCGGCGGCCGCGGCGGCGGGCGCCGCCGGAGCAGCGGCCGGGGCCGGGGCGTCGGGGGTCATCGAACCGCCCTTGGAAGCCACCCACGCCTCGAATTCCGGCTGGGTCACGACCTTGATCTCGATCGGCATGAACGCGTGGTCAACGCCGCAGAGTTCCGAACACTGGCCGTAGAAGGTGCCGGTACGCTCGGCCTTGAACCAGGTTTCGTTGATGCGGCCCGGGATCGCGTCGATCTTCAGACCGAAGGCCGGCAGGGCGAAGGCGTGGATGACGTCGGCGCCGGTGACCAGCACGCGGACGGTCTTGTTGACCGGAACGACCAGCGGCTCGGTCGAAGCCAGGCGGAAGGGAACGTCACGCTTCTTGGCTTCTTCCTCGGGCAGCATGTTCGAAACGAACTCGCTGACCTTCTGATCGGGAAGCTCATAGCCCCAGTACCACTGATAGCCGGTGGCCTTCACCGTGTAATCCGGCTTGGGCATGTCGTGATAGGCGAACAGCAGCCGGAACGAGAAGATCGCGACGAACATCAGGATCAGGACCGGCACGACCGTCCAGATCACTTCGATCAGCGTGTTGTGGCTCCACTTCGCCGGAACCGGGTTCGAGCGCTTGTTGTAGCGCACCACGACCCAGATCAGCAGCGCCAGCACGAACACGCAGATCAGCGTGATGATCGGCAGCAGGATAAGATTGTGGAAATCGTGCGCAGCGTGCTTCAGCGGCGAAGCAGCCGGCTGCAGCCCGATGCCGCCCGGGGTCGGTTGCCCCATCAATTCCTCTGCGAACGCCTGGACGCCCCAGAACGCCGACGTTGCGCCCGCCGCGGCTGCCGCCGCCCACGTCCGCATGCCCTGAACCCTAGACTTCATGTCCCCTCGGTCTGCTTGGCCGGCCGCGCCTCGCGAAAGACGATCGCCCCCGCCGACTGAATCAAGACGTAGCGCCGCGCAAACCGCGAGGCCCCGCCCTTAAGCCGGGGTGCATACGCGCTCTCCCGTAGCTTGCCAAGGCGCTAAGACCCCCTATGGCGCAATGTCTCGACATGCAGCCCCTTCGGACGGTTCGCCCACGCCTGAAAATGGCCGTTTTCGCATAACTGCGGAAGGTTAAGCCGTCGGGCTTCCATCAAGGCGCCGGCGGACACGAACGGTCGGCGGCGGATTGGGGTGACGTCCGGGGCGCAAGCACCTATTTCTGTGGGCTCGCCTTCCGAAAGCAGATCTGACGATGAACGCCCTCGCCCCCGCCGCCTCGATTCTCGATTCCGTCGGAGTCGCCCCCGAACGCGCCCGCGAGCTCCTCGGCGAGGCGCTGGCCGGCGCCGACGACGGCGAACTGTTCGTCGAACGCTCCGAGAGCGAGGCCTTCCTGTTCGACGACGGGCGGCTGAAGTCAGCCTCGTACGATTCGTCCGAAGGCTTCGGCCTGCGGGTGGTCGCCGGCGAGACCGCCGGCTACTCGCATTCGAGCGAGGTGTCCGAAGCGGCGATCAAGCGCGCGGGACAATCGTCGGCCCTGGCCAAGCGCGGCTATTCCGGCGTGTCGGCCGAGGGCCCGCGCGCCACCAACACCAAGCTCTACGGCGAGGACGATCCGACCGCCTCGCCCGCTTTCTCCGACAAGGTCACCCTGCTGCAGGAGATCGACGCCTGGGTGCGGGCGCGCGACCCGCGCGTGGTGCAGGTGATGGCCAGCATCGCCGGCGAGCGGCGGATCGTGGAGATCCTGCGCGCCGACGGCCGCCTGATCCGCGACGTGCGCCCGCTGTGCCGGGTGAACGTCCAGGTCACCCTGGAGAAGGACGGCAAGCGCGAGAGCGGCTATTCCGGCGCCGGCGGCCGCGCCGGCTTCGACGCCTGGATCGCGCCCGACAAGTGGCAGGCCCAGGCCGACGAGGCCATTCGTCAGGCGCTGGTCAATCTGGACGCCGTCCCCTGCCCCGCCGGCGAGATGGACGTGGTGCTGGGCCCAGGCTGGAACGGGGTGCTGCTGCACGAGGCGGTCGGCCACGGGTTGGAGGGCGACTTCAACCGCAAGGGCACCTCGGCGTTCTCCGGCAAGATCGGCCAGCGCGTCGCCGCCCCGGGGGTCACGGTCTTCGACGACGGCACCCTGCCCGGCCGCCGCGGATCGCTGACCGTCGACGACGAAGGCACCCCGACCGAGCGCACGATCCTGATCGAGGACGGCATCCTGGTCGGCTACATGCACGACCGGATGAGCGCGCGGCTGATGGGCATGACCGCCACCGGCAACGGACGGCGCCAATCCTATGCGCACATGCCGATGCCGCGGATGACCAACACCGCCATGTTGGGCGGGCAGCACAAGCGCGAGGAGATGATCGCCTCGACCAAGCGCGGGCTCTACTGCGCCAACTTCGGCGGCGGCCAGGTCGACATCACCAACGGCAAGTTCGTCTTCCAGTGCACCGAGGCCTACCTGATCGAGGACGGCAAGATCACCACTCCGGTCAAGGGCGCGACCCTGATCGGCGACGGCCCCTCGGCCCTGACCAGGGTGACGATGATCGGCGACGACTTCGACTTCGACGCCGGCGTCGGGGTGTGCGGCAAGTCGGGCCAGAGCGTGCCGGTCGGCGTAGGCCAACCCTCGCTGAAGCTGACCGGCCTGACCGTCGGCGGCACCAGCATCTAGACCTGAATCCGATGGTTACGAACCCGTAATCATCGGATTTCTTTCAGGAAATTAATCCACATTTCCTGGATTTAATTGGCGCGCACCCGGGGGCGCAGGTCACTTGCCTGCGTCTTTGGGGAGCAATGTTACATGATCGCGCCGGCCCTGGCCTCCGCACTCGCCCTCGCCGCTCCCGAGGCGGCGACAGGGATTTCCACTCCGTCCGCCACTGCCGAGCCCGCCGCCACCGAAGGGGTGATCAGTTACCCCGCGGCCTTCTTCGCCGACAGTCAGGCGGCCAACGCCTGGGAGATGCTGCTGCGGCTGCCTGGCTTCACGCTCGACACCGGCGACAAGATCCGCGGCTTCGAGGGCGGCGGCGGCAACGCCCTGATCGACGGCCAGCGCCCGACCAGCAAGACCGATCCGCTGGACGAACTGCTGCGCCGGGTGCCGGTCGCGCAGATCGAGCGCATCGACCTGATCCGCGGCGGCGCGCCGGGCATCGACATGCAGGGCCGGCCGGTCATCGCCAACGTGATCCGCAAGCCCGGCGGCGGCCTGCAGGGCCTGGTCGCGGTAGCCAACAACCACATCTATGACGGCCGCAACCTGCACGGCTTCCGGCTGGAGCTGTCGGGCGGCCGCGAGGGCCGCAACTGGGAAGGCTCGGCCCGCTACGGCTTCGGCGCAGACGACGGCGGCGACTTCGGTCCCGGCGTGGTCCTCGGCGCGGACGGGCGGCCGCTCCGCGTCAGCCAGATCGATTCGACCGGCGGCATCGGCAACCAGACCCTGACCGGGGCCTACGAGCAGCCGGTCCTGGGGGGCAAGTTCCGCATCAACGGACGACTGTTCTGGGAGAAGTACAAGTTCAAGGAGGACAACGTCATCGTCCTGCCCGAGGCGGGTCTGGCGACGACCGACGATATCAACCACACCCATGAGACCGAGCTCGGCCTGCGCTTCACGCGCGACGTAGGCTCGCGCGCGACCCTGGACCTGATCGGCCTGCGCCAGACGCGCGACCGCGACATCTCCTCGGTCTATGTCGAGGCGCTCGAAGAAGATCGCTTCAACCTCAAGCGTGAAGGCAGCGAGACCATCGGTCGGGGCGTGCTGTCCTATCGGTCCAGCGAGACCCTCTCTTTCGAGGCCGGCGGCGAAGGCGCGTTCAACAAGCTCCAAAGCGACACCCGCCTGACGGTGAGCGGGACGCCGATCCCGCTGCCCGCCGCCAACGTGGTCGTCGAGGAGACCCGCGGCGAAGTGTTCGCCAAGAGCGTCTGGCGGCCGACCAGCAAATGGACGCTCGAGGGCGGCCTCCGCTACGAGGCCTCGTCGATCTCCTCATCCGGCGACGTGGCGCTGGAAAAGAGCCTGAACTTCCTGAAGCCGCGGTTGGCGGCGGCCTGGGCGCCGACCGAGGCGACGCAGGTGCGCCTGCGCTTCGAGCGCGTGGTCGGGCAACTGTCGTTCGACGACTTCGTGGCCGATTCGTCGCTGAACACGGGCGTGGTGACCGCCGGCAATCCCGACCTCAACCCCGAACAAGCCTGGGTCAGCGAGATCGCGGTCGAACAGCGGTTCTGGAAGGAGGGCGTGGTTGGCGTGACGTTGCGCCGCTCGGCCCTGACCGACGTGATCGACCGGGCCCCGATCATCACCGAGGTCGCGATCTTCGACTCGCCGGCCAACATCGGCGACGGGACCAAGGACGAGCTGGTGCTGAACCTGACCGCGCCGCTGGACCGATTCGGCCTGACCGGCGCCCAGTTGAAGGGCGAGGCGACCTGGCGGCGGTCGGACGTCACCGACCCGACCACCGGCGAGAGCCGCGAGATCTCCAAGCTGCGCCCGGTGGAGTGGGAGGCGACCTTCTCTCAGGATCTGCCGCAGTGGCGCACGACCTGGGGCGTCGACGTCTATGGCGGCTGGCGCGAGACCAGTTATCGGTTCAACGAGGTCTCGACCTTCAAGCTGGGAACCTTCGTGCGGCCGTTCGCCGAGTGGCGAGTGCGGCCGGATATCATCGTCCGCTTCGAACTGCCCAACATCACCGAACGGGGCCTGCGCCGCACGCGCACGGTCTATGACGGCCCGCGCGGCTCGAGCCAGGTGCTGTTCACCGACGACCGCAAGCTGGAGTTCGGGCGGATGTACTACGTCCGCATCCGCAAGACGTTCGGCGCCTGACGCAGCTCCAACGAAGAAGGGCCGGACGCATCGCTGCGTCCGGCCCTTATGTCGTGCCTCACGCAGGCCGCGTCAGCTCTCGCGGTCGGCCCGGACGGCGGCCGGGTTCACGGCCTGGCGTTCACCGTCCAGCACCGGAGCGATCGGCTCGGGCTGGGCGTGGCCCGGACCGTTGGCGCCGTGGGCCCAATGCTTGATGAAGAAGCTCAGCGCCACGAACACCAGACCAACGGCGACGCCGGCCCAGCCGAGCTTGTTGAAGCCGTCCATCGAGGTGGCCAGCGCCGCGGCCGGATCCAGCACTTGGCCGCCCACCGTTTCGGTTCCCATGGCCCCGGCGATGATACCGCCGACGTACTGGGCGATCGAGGAGGACAGGAACCACACGGCCATCATGAACGAGACCACCGAGGCCACCGAAAGTTTGGTGATCTCCGACAGGCCCACCGGCGAGAGGAAGAGCTCGCCCGTGGTGTGCAGCATGTAGAGCAGCGCCAGCATGATCAGCGGCAGGCGATAGTTGTCGTCGGCCAGGCCCTGGGCCCAGACGACCACCAGGAAGCCGAGGCCGACCTGCAGCAGGCCGAAGCCGAACTTCAGCGTCGGGTTCGGATCGCGGCCGCGCGCGCCCAGCCAGGCCCACATCGCCGCGAAGACCGGCGCGAAGATCAGGATGAAGCCGGCGTTGAACGACTGAGTCTGGGCCGCGGAGATGCCCATCAGGTCGACGTTGCGGGCGGCGAACAGGTTGAGCGAGGTGCCGGCCTGTTCGAACAGGGTGAAGAACACGACCGAGCCGAAGATCAGGACCAGCGCCAGCAGCATCCGCTCGCGCTCGATCTTGTCGCACTTCACCGTCAGGAAGTAGCCGATGAACAGCAGGGCCAGGACGGTGGAGATTCCAAGCGCCCAGCCGACCAGCTGGTTGCTCTGAACCAGCAGCCAGATCGGGGCCACGCCGAGGATGGCGAGGATGTAGATCAGCCATTCGCGGTTGATCGGGCCGGCGACCGGCGCCTTCAGCAGTTCGAGGTTCGGCGGCTCGCCCTTGCCCTGCAACAGCGGCTTGCCGAACACGAAGACGACCCAGCCCAGGGCCATGCCGACGCCGGCGAGGCCGAAGCCCGCCCACCAGCCGACCGTCTGGCCGAGCAGGCCGCAGAGCACCGAGGCCCAGAAGGCCCCAAGGTTGATTCCGTAGTAGTAGAGGGTGAAGCCGGAATCCCGGCGCGGGTCGCCCTGCGGATAGAGCTGGCCGACGATGGTGGAGATGTTCGGCTTCAGGAAACCGACGCCCATGATGATCAGCGAAACCGCCAGGTAGAACGCGTTCTTGCCGAGCGGATCGACCTGCTTCTCCATGGTGTAGCTGTCCTTGGCCAGGACGGCCGGCAGCGGGCCGCCGGCCTGCAGGCCCTTGATCTCCAGGCCGCCGCCCTCGGCGGGACCGAAATCATAGGCCTTGTCGCCGACCATCAGCTTGACGGTGCGCGATTCCATCCGGCCCTCGGCGACGACCTCGTACTTCTGGCCGCCATAGACGAGCTGCTGGGTCGCGGGCTTGCCTTCGACCGCCATGGTCAGGTGGCCGGCGACCAGCAGCAGGGCGCCGAAGGCCACCGCCTTGCGGGTGCCGAGATAGCGGTCGGCGAGCAGGCCGCCGATCAGCGGCAGCAGGTAGACCAGGCTGGTGTAGGAGCCGTATTGCGCGCCGGCGGTGGCGTCGTCGAACAGCAGGTGCTGGGTCAGGAAGAAGATCAGGATGCCGCGCATCCCGTAGTAGGAGAACCGCTCCCACATCTCGGCGAAGAACAGGATGATCAGTCCTCGCGGATGCTGCTTGAGCAACTGCATGAGGACGGGGATCCCGGTCGCCAACGTAATGACGATCCCCAAAAGGATTACGATGTTCATGAGGGCGGTATTCCGATTCCTTGGACTGCCGGCTCTTCAGAGGGTCGTTTTCGCCCCCGCCGGGCTAATTTGGCGGGAGAAGATCACGCAGCCGGGCCGAGCACAAGCAATCGGGCGCCTGAAGCTTGGCAATGAGGGAGCCCGCCCCCCACCTTGAGCGTTGCATCTGCACGAAGGAGGAGCGTCCCCATGCTGACCCCCGGCCCCGACCATCCCATCGAGATCACCCCCGCCAAGACCCGCTGGCGCGCCATGTACGGCGAGCACGTGATCGCCGACAGCGGCGATGTCCTCATCCTCACCGAGGCGAGCTATGCGC
Source organism: Phenylobacterium sp. 58.2.17 (assembly GCF_026411515.1). Lineage (NCBI taxonomy): Bacteria > Pseudomonadati > Pseudomonadota > Alphaproteobacteria > Caulobacterales > Caulobacteraceae > Phenylobacterium > Phenylobacterium sp. 58.2.17. The sequence goes on from NZ_JAPMTQ010000023.1 coordinate 7,090, forward strand.
CGGTCGCGTACTTCCCGCGGGCCGACGTATCGATGGAGTACTTCTCGCGCAGCGAGCGCCAAACCCATTGTCCGTACAAGGGCGACGCGGCCTACTACACGATCCTGATGGACGGCCGGTTCGCCGAGAACGCGGTCTGGACCTACGAGGAGCCCTACCCGGCGATGGACGCGATCCGCGGCCGGCTGGCCTTCTATCCGGACAAGGTCGAGGTCTACGCGGTGGAGGACATGCTCGTCGACCCAAAGCACCCGCATGCGGCGGTCGACCAGATCGTGCAACATACCGACAGCGGCGCCGGCGCCAGCCAGCGCGACCATTGGCCGCCGAACGTCACCTCGCCGTCCCCCGAAGGCTAGGCGCCGTCAGACCCGCGGCCCGGGCCATTCCGGGCGCGCGTCCGGATCCTCCAGCGTCATGCCGAGGCCCTCTGTGGCGCGCACTGGTACGGCGGCGCGATCGAAGCCGTCCAGGCAGAAGACGTTGACCCCGAAGTGGTCGGGCGCGGCCCGCTTGCGATGGAAGGTGTAGATCCCGCATCGGCTGCAGAAGTAGTGCCGCGCGATCCCGGTATTCCAGCGATAGAGCGAGAGCGCGTCCTCGCCCGCGGTGACGGTGAGGGCGCTCTCGTGCACCTTGGCCATCACAGCGTTCTTCTTCACACACAGCGAGCAATCGCATGTGGTGAGTTCGGTAATCTCCGCCTCGACCTGGAAGCGCACGGCTCCGCAGTGGCACGAGCCGGCCAGCATGGTCAGTAGGCGAAGTCCTCGAACACCCGGCGAACGTCGCCCTTCCAGGGGCCGTGGTAGAGTTCGAGAAGGCGTTCGGCCGGGGTGATCCCGCTGTCGGCGATGTCTTCGAGCTCGGCCAGGTAGCCGCTCTCGTCGACCATGCCGGCGCTGAGTCGGTTGCGGTTCTTCAGGCCCTGCTTGGCGATGGCGACCATGTCCTTGGCCACGTCCTGGACGCTACGGCCATTGACCTGGGCCTTGAGGCCCAGGCGGGCGACGTCGGCGCGCAGGCGCTCGTGGTCCTCAACCTGCCAGTCCTTGCAGAGGTCCCAGGCGGCGGCGAGCGCGGCCTGATCGTAGAAGATCCCCGCCCACAACGCGGGCAGGGCGCAGAGACGGCTCCAGGGGCCGGAATCGGCGCCGCGCATCTCCAGGTATTGCTTGAGGCGTACTTCCGGGAAGGCGGTGGTGGTGTGGTCCGCCCAGTCCTTGAGGCTGGGACGGTCGCCGGGCAGTTCGGCCAGTTCGCCGGCCATGAACTTGCGGAACGAGCGGCCGGCGAGGTCGACGTACTTGCCGTCGCGCTTGGCGAAGTACATCGGCACGTCGAGGGCGTAGTTGGCGTAGGTCTCGTAGCCGAAGCCGTCGGCGAAGACGAAGTCCAGCATACCGGTGCGGTCGGGATCAGTGTCGGTCCAGACGTTGGCGCGCGCCGACAGGAAGCCGGACGGCTTGCCCTCGATGAACGGCGAATTGGCGAACAGCGCCGTGGCGATGGGCTGCAGGGCCAGGCTGGCGCGGAACTTGGCCACCATGTCGGCTTCCGAGCCGAAGTCGAGATTGGCCTGGACCGTACAGGTGCGGAACATCATGTCGAGGCCGAGCTTGCCGACCTTGGGCATGTACTCGCGCATGATCTTGTAGCGGCCCTTGGGCATCACGGGGATCTCGTCCCGCCGCCAGATCGGCGTGAAACCGAGGCCGAGGAAGCCGAGGCCGAGTTCGTCGGCGACGGTCTTCACCTCGGTGAGATGCTGGCCGGTCTCCTCGCAGATCTCGTGCATGGTCTCCAGCGGCGCGCCGGAGAGTTCGAACTGGCCGCCGGGCTCGAGGCTGACATTGGCCATGCCGCGTTCGAGGGCGATGATGTTGTCGCCCTCGTAGACGCCTTTCCAGCCGAATCGCGTCAGGCCGTTGAGCAGGGCCTGGATGCCGGCCGGGCCGTCATACGGAATCGGCTCGGCGATCCCAAGGCGGAACACGAACTTCTCGTGCTCTGCGCCCACGCGCCAAGCGCTGGCAGGCTTTTCCCCGGCCTCGAACCAGCGGACCAGGTCCTCCAGCGTGAGGGGGCGCTCGTCGGTCACGACGTCGGCCATCTCGTTCTCCCCAGCCCAATCCAGCCAAAAGCGGCGCGATCTTTACGCCGCTCAGACAGGTGGGCGCAATTCAGGAAACCTCAAGACGCCTCAGGAAACCTCATGGCTCCGCCAGTCGCCCTGTGCGGCCTGCCAGAGGGTAAGCGCGCTGATGGCGGCGGTGTCAGCCCGCAGAATCCGCGGCCCCAGGGTAGCGGGCGTGGCGTAGGGAAGGTTCCGCAAGGCTTCACGTTCGCTCGGCGAAAATCCCCCCTCGGGACCGATCAGGATGGACCAGGGGGCTGGCGCCGCGCCCTCCAGGGCCTGCAGGACCGGCCTCGCGTCTCCCGCTTCGTCGCAGAACAGCAGCCGGCGCGGCGCGGCCCAGCCCTCAATCAGCTTGGCGAGCTTCACCGGCTCGAAAATCTCCGGCACGTCGAGGCGGCCGGTCTGTTCCGCAGCCTCGGCGGCGATGGCCGCCAGGCGGTCGACGCGGGTGCGCTCGGCGTTGGTCCGCTCGGTGATCACCAGCCGCACGCGGCGTGCGCCGAGTTCGGCCGCCTTCTCGACGATGGTCTCGACCCGTGAGCGTTTGACCAGGGCGATCACCAGGTCGAGGTCCGGGCCGAACGCCTGGCGCCGCTCCAACGCCTTGGGCCGCAGGATGACGCCGCGCTTGCCGGACACCTCGATCACCGCGCGCCACTCCCCGTCCCGGCCGTTGAAGACGAGCACCTCGTCGCCGACCGCCCGACGCATCACCGACGTCAGGTAGTGGCTCTGACCGTGGTCGAGCCCAAGGGCGACATCCTGGGAAAGGTCGGCGGCGACGTGGAGACGGATCATGCACGAGGTTCTAGCCCTGGGCGGCGGTTCAGGACTAGGCTTCGATCCATGGCGAAGTCAGACAACGGCGACGACGCGTACGAGGCCGAGCTCGCGGAGCTGCAGCTGGCCCTGGTGCGCTACCAGCAGCACGCGATGAAGGCGGGCGACAAGGTGCTGGTGATCTTCGAAGGCCGCGACGCGGCCGGTAAGGACGGCGCGATCAGCCGGATCACCGAGCACATGTCGATCCGCGCCACGCGGGTGGTGGCCCTGCCCAAGCCCACCGAACTGGAATCCAGCCAGTGGTACTTCCAGCGCTATGTCCCGCACCTGCCGTCGGCCGGCCAGGTCGTGATCTTCAACCGCTCCTGGTACAACCGCGCCGGGGTCGAGCGGGTGATGGGGTTCTCGAGTCAAAAGGACCAGGAGATCTTTCTGCGCGACGTCCCGCACTTCGAGGAAATGCAGATCGAGAGCGGTTTGAAGCTGGTAAAGATCTGGCTCGACATCAGCCGGAAAGAGCAGGGAGAGCGGCTGAAGGAGCGGCGTGAAAATCCGCTCAAGGCGTTGAAGACCAGCCCTCTGGACGATGTGGCCCAGGAAAAATGGGCCGACTACAGCGCCGCGCGCGACGAGATGCTGACCCGCACCCATCAGACCTTGTCGCCCTGGACCTGCGTGGTCACCGACGAGAAAAAAGTCGCGCGCATCAACGTCATGCGCCACCTGATCAAAACCATCGCACCGCAGGAGATCGCCGACAGCGTTGACGCTCCCGACAGCCAGGTGCTGTTCCCGTTCGAGATCGGCGCCATCGCCGAAGGCCGCCTGAACAAGTAGCCGCGGGTGACGGGGGTGGAGGATATCTCGGCGGGCGAGGCCCGGCGCATCGCGCTGGCCGCACAGGGCTTCGCCGAGCGGCGGCCGGCCGCCCCCGGCAAGCGCCACCTGCTGAAGACTATCGAGCGGCTGGGGGTCGTGCAGATCGACTCGGTCAACGTGGTGTCGCGCACCCACTACCTGCCGATGTTCTCGCGGCTCGGCGCCTATCCGCGGCCGCTGCTGGAGGAGATCGCCTGGGGCAAGCGCCCGGCCCTGGTCGAGTACTGGGCGCACGAGGCCTCGCTGCTGCCGGCCGCGACGCACCGGCTGCTCCGTTGGCGGATGGACGACGCCCGCGCCGGGGTCGGCACCTGGAAGGGCATCGCCCGGTTCCTGCGCAGCCACGGCGACTTCATCGACAAGTGCCTGGACGAGATCGCCGCCCGCGGACCGATGCCGGCCTCGGAGCTCAGCCTGGGTGCCAAGGGCGCCGGCAGCTGGTGGGGCTGGAGCGAGGGCAAGCGGGCGCTGGAATCCCTGTTCTGGGTCGGCGACCTGACTACCGCCACCCGGCGCGGGACCTTCGAACGGGTCTACGGCCTGCCCGAGAGGGTGCTGCCCAAGGCCGCCCTCGAAGAGCCGCCGCCCCGCGAGGAGGCGCAGCGCGAACTGCTCCGGATCGCTGCGCGGGCCCAAGGCGTGGCCACGGAACGGGACCTGCGCGACTACTTCCGCATGGGCGTGGCGGAGACCAGGGCGCGTCTGGCCGAACTGGTCGAGGCCGGCGACCTGACACCGGTGAAGGTCAAGGGCTGGGAGAACCGGGCCTATCTCCACCGCGACGCGAGACGCCCGCGCAAGATCACCGCCAACGCCCTGCTCTCGCCGTTCGACAACCTGATCTGGTTCCGCGAGCGGACTGAGCGGCTGTTCGGGACCCGGGTGCGGCTGGAGATCTACACCCCGGCCCACAAGCGCGTGCACGGCTACTACGTGTTGCCGTTCCTGCAGGGCGAGGCGATCACCGCCCGGGTCGACCTGAAGGCCGAGCGCAAAAAGGGCCTGCTGATGGTCCAGGCCGCCCATGCGGAGCCCGGCGCGAACGACGAGACTCCGGCCTTGCTGGCCGCCGAGCTGAAGCTCATGGCCGGTTGGCTGGGCCTCGACCGGGTCGAGGTCGCGCCGAAGGGCGACCTTGCGGCGCGGCTGGCGAGCGCGCTCAGCTAGCCTTCGGCGTCATCACCAGCCAGGGGGTCGCCTGAAGGCGGAACTCCCAAACCGCCAGCAGTTGGTCGAGGTGGCTCGCGCCCTTGAGGAAGTCGGGCAGCGGCAGGGTCTTGGGCTGGGGATCGAGGCGGACGATGTCGTGCGTCGGGCCGAACCGCTCGACCAGGCGATCCAGCACGCCCCGCCGATAGACGTCGTGAGTCTCGACGATCAGATCCATGCCGGCCAGGGCCGGCGACAGGTCAGGACGCAGCAGGTCGTCCTCGGCCCCCTCGATGTCGACCAGCACCAGGCAGCGGCGCCCCCTGAACGCCTCGAAGCCGTCGGGCTCAAAGCGTTCGCCGATGACGACCCGGTCCGTCACGCCGTTCTTTGCGGCGAGTTCGGCGCAGGCCAGACGCGCCTTCTCCTGGATGTCGAAGGCGTGGACCGTGACGCCGGGCATCAACCGCGCCAGGCCGACCGCGTAGTAGCCCTCGGCGCAGCCGACATCGATCACACAATCCAGCGGCTTGGCCGCGAAGGTCGCGAGATAGGGGTGCAGTTCCGATTCGTAGGTCCCGATCAGCCGCGGGGTCAGGGCCCCCTCGGTCGCCGAGGTGACGTACTCCATGCCGGCGAAAGGCCCCTGCATGATCCTTGCGCCATAGTGGCGGACATAGGCGTCGGCGATCGCGCGCGAGCGCCAGATCGCCAGCACCCGCAGCGCGACATTCAGTTCACGCGGGTTGGCCAGCGACGGCTCACGCGCCAGACGGTCGCGCAGCCACTGAACCACCTGTTCGACATAGGTCATGCGACTCCCCCAGGACCGCTCGGGCCCTGGGGGTCATTTAGCACGGGCGGCCATGCCCGTGTCAGCCGTCAGACGGCGCCTTCGCTCACCGCATGCAGGCGGGCATAGGCGCCGCCCTGCTTCACCAGGTCGGCGTGGCGCCCCTCCTCGACGATATGGCCCTGGTCGAAGACCAGGATCCGGTCGGCGTTGCGCACGGTCGAGAGGCGGTGGGCGATGACGATGGTGGTCCGGCCGGCCATCAACTCCTCCATCGCCGCCTGCACGTCGCGCTCGGTCTCCACGTCGAGCGACGAGGTCGCCTCGTCGAAGACCAGGATCGGCGCGTCGGCCAGGAAGGCGCGCGCGATCGCCACGCGCTGGCGCTCGCCGCCCGACAGCTTCACCCCGCGCTCGCCCACCAGGGTCTGGTAGCCGAGGGGCAGCCGCATGATGAACTCATGCGCCCGGGCGCGGCGGGCGGCGAGCGCGACCTCGTCGGCCGTGGCCTCGGGGCGGGCATAGGCGATGTTGTCGGCGATGGTCCGGTGGAACAGCGCCGGGTCCTGCGGCACCACGGCGATGGCGCGGCGCAGCGAGCCCTGCTGCACCTGGGCGATGTCCTGCCCGTCGATCAGGATCCTGCCCTCATCGAGATCGTAGAGCCGTTGGATCAGCTTGACGAAGCTCGACTTGCCCGACCCGGTCGGGCCGACCAGGGCGACGCGTTCCCCCGGACGGATGGTGAGGGAGAAATTCCGGAACAGCGGCTCGTTCACCGACTTGTACCGGAAGGTGGCGTTCTCGAAGACCACCTCGCCCAACTGTCCGGCGAGGGGCGCGGCGTCAGGCGCGTCGGCCACCTGCGGCGCCATCTCGGCGAAGCGGGCCACGTCCTCGACGTCGTCGAGCCCCTTCTGCAGCATGCGGACGTTCTCGCCGATGTTGCGCAGGTAGCCGCTCATGACCAGGAACGCGGTGATGCCGAAGGCGACGTCGCCGGGGGTCGCCTTGCCCTGGGACCAGAGCAGCAGCAGCAGGCCGGTCAGCCCGCCCTGCAGCACCGCCAGAAGCATGTTCTGGATCAGCCAGAGATCGGTGAAGCGGTTCCAGGTACGCACCACCGCCCCGCGCCAGGTCTCGGTGATCTCGCCGATGCGGGCGCTTTCGCGGGCCTCGGCGCCGAAGCTGCGGACGGTGGCGTTGCCGGTGACGGAGTCGGCCAGCGCGCCGCCGATCCGCGAGTCCAGGGCCACCGAACGCTGGTTCAGCGGTCGCCCGTACTTGGCCGTCAGGATCACGTTGGAGGCGATGTAGAGCGTGACGATGTCGAGAGAGAAAAGCCCCACCATCGGCCAGCGGACGATCATCATCACCGAGAGGCCGATGAGCACTAGCAGGGCCGGGCCGATCCACATGACGATGGCGTCGGAGACCAGGTCATAGCCCCACATCGCCCGTGACAGCCGGCGCACCGTGGCGCCGGCGAAGGCGTCGGCGTGCCAGTCGGCCGAGAACGACTGCACCCGCGAGAAGCCCTCGTCGGTCAGGTCACGCATGTTCAGCGCGGCCAACGGGTTCCAGAACTTGTTGGCGATGTTCCGCACCACCGACAGCACCAGGTACAGGGCGACGAACACCGCCCAGGCGCCCCAGGCGACGTTCGCCGCCTGCGGTCCCTCGGCGACGGCGTCGACCAGCCGCCCCGCCGCCAGCGGGATGGCCATGTCCGCGGCGATGGAGAGCAGCGAGAAGAGGACCATGCCGCTCAGCAGGCCAGGCCGCCGCAGCCAGTAGCGCATGACGAAGCCGATGACCTTGCGGTTGGGCAGGGTGCGCTGCTTCTGGTCCTCGGCGTCTTCGTAGTGGTCGGTCACAGCTCGGTTCCTTCGGTCACCGCGTGCAGCCGCGCATAGGCGCCGCCCTTTTCGATCAGTTCGGCGTGGCGGCCCTCCTCGACGATCCGGCCGCGGTCGAAGACCAGGATCCGGTCGGCGCCGCGGATGGTCGACAGCCGATGGGCGATGACGATGGTCGTACGCCCGACCATCAGCTCCTCCATCGCCGCCTGGACCAGGCGTTCGGTCTCCACGTCCAGCGACGAGGTCGCCTCGTCGAGGACCAGGATCGGGGCGTCGGCCAGGAAGGCGCGGGCGATGGCCACCCGCTGGCGCTCGCCGCCCGACAGCTTCACGCCGCGCTCGCCGACCAGCGTGTCGTAGCCGTTCGGCAGGCGGGCGATGAAGTCGTGGGCGCGGGCCCGCTTGGCGGCCAGCATCACCTCGTCCGCCGTCGCGTCGGGTCGGGCGTAGGCGATGTTCTCGGCGATGCTGCGGTGGAACAGCGCTGGGTCCTGCGGCACCACGGCGATGGCGCGCCGCAGGCTGGTCTGGGCGACCTTGGAGATGTCCTGGCCGTCGATCAGGATCCGGCCGCTCTGGACGTCGTACAGGCGCTGGATCAGCTTCACGAAGGTGGACTTGCCCGCCCCGGTCGGGCCGACCAGGGCGATGCGCTCTCCCGGCGCGACGATCAGGGTGAAGCCCTCGTAGAGCGGCCGCGGCTGGTTGGCGTAGCCGAAGGTGACCCGATCGAAGATCACCTCGCCCAGGTCGCCGCGGAACGGCCGCGCCTGCGCATGGTCGTTCAGCTGCGGCTCGGTACGCATGTAGGTCGCCACGTCCAGCATGTCGTCCAGGCCCTTCTGGAGCATCTGGGTGATCTCGCTGAAGTTGCGCATGTAGCCGGCCATGACGATGAACGAGGTGATCGCGAAGGCGACGTCGCCCGGGGTCGCCTGGCCTTGCGCCCAGGCGTGGACAAGGAACCCGGTCAGGCCGGCCTGCAGGATGATCAGCAGCAGGTTTTGCCCCAGGCCCACGACATTGAAGCGGTCCCAGGTCTTGTTCACCGCCCAGCGCCAGGCGTCGGCGGTTTGCGCGAAGCGTTCGGCTTCGCGGTCTTCGGCCCCGAAGCTTTTCACCGTCGGGTTGGCCCCGATGGCGTCGGCCAGCGCTGCGCCGATCTCGGAGTCGAGGGCGGTCGAGCGCAGGTTGGCCGGCCGCACGAAGTGCACCGACATCAGGATGTTGTAGGCGGCGAACACCGCGATCACGACGGCCACGAACAGGCCGGCGAGCGGCCAGCGCAGTCCGAGCGAGATCGCCAGGCCGCCGAGCACCAGGACGGTCGGCAGCAGCATGGCGATCAGGGCGTCGGCGGCGCTGTCATAGCCCCACATGGCGCGGCTGACCCGCCGCACCGTGGCGCCCGCGAAGTTCGAGGCGTGCCAGTCCGAGGAGAAGGCCTGCACGCGGGCGAAGCCTTCCTTGACCATGCGCGACATGATCCGGGCGTAGAAGCCGTTCATCACCCGGAACATGCTGGTCCGGGACATGTAGAACACCAGGTAGAGCCCAGAGAGTGAGGCCCAGGCGATCCAGGCCGCGTCGGTCACCTTGTCCGGGCTGGATACGGCGTTGATCAGGCCGCGCGTCGCCCAGGGGATTGAGAGGTCGCAGATCGTGGCGATCAGGCCAAAGCCGATGATCAGGGCGAACTTCTTCGGCTCGCGCATCCAGTGCCCGGCCATGAAGCCGAGCACCTGGCGGTTGGTCAGGGTTCGGGGACGGTCGAGGTCGTCGTCGAGAATGTCGGTCATAACGGGTTTCACAAATCGGCCCGGCAGCCGCCGGGGGTAAATTGAGACATCGAGGGTGGGCGCCGGGGCCCGTGGGGGAGCACGGACCCCAGCGCCGCTGCCGCGCCCCTAGACGGGTCGCCGGGCCTCGAAATTGAGTATGCGGCTCGACCGGCCGGGCGGCCGCCCGGGCTGGTGATCGGCGCCGACGGAGATGTCCGTGAAACCCGCCGCGGCGAGCGCCAGTTCGAACTCCTTCAGGCCCCAGAACCGGAAAGCCATCACCTCCAGCTCGGTCTCGACCAGCCGGCCGTCGCGCCAACGCTCGTAACGGTCGTGAGTGACCCGGCGCTGGCGGACGAGATCGATCTCCACGGCCTGGCCTTCGATCCGCAGAACATCGCCCGAGGGCGTCATCCAGGTGCGGATATCCGGTCGCTCGCTGACCAGGTAGCCGAGCGGCATCAGGTCGATCATCAGCCGCCCGCCCGGACGAAGGTGATCGAAGAACCGCTTCAGCACCGCCAACGCCTCGGCGAAGTCGTCCAGCAGGGTGAAGGTCCCGGCAGGTACGAGGATCGCCGCGAAGTCGTGCTCGTAGCCGAAGTCCTGAAACCGCGCCTGGCGGAGCGCGGGCGCAAGGCCACGTGCGGCGCAGTGGCGGGCGCAGGAGGCCAGCATGTCGGCGGAGCGGTCGAAGCCCTCCACCTCCAGTCCGGCCTCGAGCAGCGGGATCAACAGGCGGCCGGTTCCGACCCCGGCTTCGAGGATCGGACCGTCGGTTCCCGCGAGCCGCTCCAGATAGAATGGCACGTCGGGCAGCGAGCCCGGCGGTTTGTCGAGGTCGTAGACCTCTGTGCACATCGCCCCGTAGCGATTGGGATGGGGGGCGTTGGTCGGAACCGAAATGGGTTCGGCGATAGGCATGTCGTCGTCTTTCGAGACGGACGGATTTCGCGCGTTGCGACGGGGAAATCCGTGGAATCGGGGAGCGCCAGAGCTGCGCGAACGAACGCGCGTTCAGACTGGCGATGGAGGTGCAGATCAGCCCGCTGGCGGGGCCGGGCGCGACCTAGTCGCGGAACCGTCCTGCGAAGGCGATCACGGCGACAAGCGGCATCTGCGGACGATGATTTAGTGCTGCCACGATGATCACCTCCCTGTCAGATGGTTGCGGGGCCGGACGACGACGGGACGCAAACTGCGCGCATGGATTCGCCCTGTCAATCGCAATGACCGGCGTTATTTCACCCGCACCGTAGAGTTGCAGCGCAGGAGTGGCCGCAACGCCACAGGCGGAGTAAAGCCAACCCATGAGCACCCAACTGCCCGACGCCGCGCCCAGCAACTGGGTCGACCGCCACGCGCCCGACGCTGTGCAGCCCTGGCTGAAGCTCGGCCGTTTCGACCGGCCGGCGGGGATCTGGCTGCTGATGCTGCCGGGCTGGCAAGGCGCGGCGCTGGCCGCGGCGATGGACGGCAAGCTGCCCGACCTGTTGCTGCTGGCCAAGATCTTCGTCGGCGCGGCGCTGATGCGGGCGGCCGGCTGCGCGTTCAACGACATCGTCGACCGTGACTTCGACGCCAAGGTGGCCCGCACAGCCATGCGACCGGTGGCGTCGGGCCAGATCAGCGTGCGGCAAGCCTGGGGCTTCATCGTCATCTGCAGTCTGATCTCGCTGGGTCTGCTGCTCAGCATGACGCCGCTGGCGGTCGGGTTGGGCGTGCTCTCCCTGGCGCTGGTCGCGGGCTATCCGTTCATGAAGCGCATCACCTGGTGGCCGCAGGCGTGGCTGGGCCTGACCTTCAACTGGGGCGCACTGCTCGGTTTCGCCGCGGCCACGGGGTCGGTCAGCGCCTATGGCTGGCTGGCGGCGCAGGCTGGCGGCGCGGCGCTGGTCCCGGCCGAACAGCTGGAGATCGGGCGGCTGTCCCTGGCGGCCGCCCTGCTCTACGCCTCCGGGATCTTCTGGACGCTCGGCTACGACACCATCTACGCGATCCAGGATCTTGAGGACGACGCGCTGGCCGGGATCAAGTCGTCGACCCGCCGCCTGGGCGCGAACGTCCAGAAGGGCGTGCTGGTCTTCTACGTGCTGAGCTTCGCCCTGGCGCTGGCGGCGGCCTGGGCCGGGGGCCTGGGCCCGCTGTTCCTGCCGCTGGCGGCGCTGTTCGGCATGCACTTGTCGCGGCAGGCGGCCCGCATCGACGTCAACGACGGCCCGCTGGCGCTGGCGCTGTTCAAGTCCAACCACCTGGCCGGCCTGCTGTTGTTCCTGGCCCTGGCGGCCGGCGCCTGGAAAGGCCCCGTGGCGGGGTTCTAGACCGCCACGGGATCGGTCCTCAGCCGAAGGCGGCGCGGCCGGCGCGCTCGGCGAGCGCGGCCTCCAGCCGGGCGCTGGCGTCGTGCAGCACCTCGATCGCCTGGTCGATCTCGCGGCGCTGGGCCTCGAACGCCTTGATCCGCTCCTTGAACTTTCCCAAGGCCTGGGTGTTCTGGGCGGTCAGGTCGTCGTCGCGTTCGTAGAGATCGAGGATGTCGCGGATCTCGGCCAGCGACAGCCCGACGTGCTTGCCCCGCAGGATCAAGGTCAGCCGCGCGCGGTCGCGATAGGTGTAGATGCGCGCCTGGCCTTCGCGGCTGGGCGACAGCAGGCCCTGCTCCTCGTAGTAGCGGAGCGCCCGCGGGGTCGTGCCGAACTCGCGGCAGAGCTGGGTGATCGTGAAGGTGGTCGCCGGACGGCGAAGCTTCTGAAGCATCTGTACCTCCCGTTTGTCTCTGAAGCGCGGGGCTTGTTCCGCGCCCGTCACCACGAACAGTTCCCCGACCTTACGTTCACGTCAATGCTGACGTTGGGTGAGCATTGCCGCACCCCTCCCCGCGGCGTGAGGATGCCGAAAACAGGGAGGACGAGACGATGGGTGAACTGGATTTCACCGGCCGGACCGTGCTGGTCGTGGGCGGATCGAGCGGGATCGGCAACGGGATCGCGCAGGGCTTCCGGGCGCGCGGTGCGGAGGTCCACGTCTGGGGCACCCGCCCGAGCGCCGCCGACTATGCGGGCGTGGACGGCTCCGACCTCATGGGCCTGGCCTACGCTCAGGTCGACGTCGCCGACCGGGACGCGATCACCGCCAATGTTCCCGACTTCGAGCAACTGGACGTGCTGGTGCTGTGCCAGGGCACGGTGGTCTACCGGCGCGGCGAGTTCGAGCGCGCCGGCTGGGACCAGGTCATGGCGGTCAACCTCGACAGCCTGATGGCCTGCGCGGCCAAGTTCCACGACATGCTGGCCAAGGCGAAGGGCTCGATCATCATCGTCAGCTCAGTGTCCGGCTTCCAGGCCAATCGCGGCAATCCGGCCTATGCCGCCTCGAAGGCCGGGGCGGTCAGCCTGACCAAGACCCTGGGCCAGGCCTGGGCCGGCGACGGCATCCGGGTGAACGGCCTGGCCCCAGGTCTGGTCGACACCAAGCTGACGAAGGTCACCACCGAGCATCCCGACCGGCTGCGCGGGGCGCTGAGCCGCATCCCGGCCGGCCGTATGGGCGAGCCCGCCGACATGGCCGGAGCCGCACTGTTCTTGGCCTCTCCGCTGGCCTCCTACGTCGTCGGCCAGACCCTGGTCGTGGACGGAGGGCTGAGCCTGTGAGCCGCCTCAGCCGATCAATGAAGGGGGCGCGGGTGCTGGTCACCGGCGCAGGGTCCGGCATGGGCCGGGCGACGGCCGAGGTGTTCGCCGAAGAAGGCGCGCACGTGGCGGTCACCGACCACGCCCTGGCGCCGGCGGCCGCGGTCGCCGACGAGCTGACGGCGCGCGGCCTGAGCGCGCGGGCCTGGAAGCTGGACGTCTCCGACGCCGCCGAGATCGCGACCGTCGTGCCGCAGATCGCCGAGGGGCTGGGCGGGCTGGACGCGGTGATCAACAACGCCGGCGTCTCGGCCTTCTCGCCGATCGACAGCGACGGCTACGAGGCGGTGTGGGACCGATCGCTGGCCATCCTGCTCAGCGCCCATCAGCGGGTGATCCGCGCAGCCCTGCCTTTCCTGCGCACCTCGTCCGCCCCGCGGATCGTCAACATCGCCTCCACCGAGGCGCTCGGGGCGACTGCGATGGACAGCCCCTACGCCGCGGCCAAGGCCGGCGTCACCGGCCTGACGCGGGCGCTGGCGGTGGAACTGGGCCGGGAGGGGATCACGGTCAACTGCATCTGCCCCGGGCCCATCGCCACCGGCATGACGGCGGCCATCCCCGACGACCAGAAGGCGGTGTTCGCCAAGCGGCGCACGGCGCTGGGCCGCTACGGCCTGCCCGACGAGGTGGCGCACATCACCCTGAGCCTCTGCCTGCCGGCCGCTTCCTACATCACCGGCGTGACCATCCCCGTGGATGGGGGACTGATGGCGCGCAACGCATGACCGGATCGCCCCCGCGCAGGAGGGCCTCTCGACCCGATTGACCGCATTTTTTGTATGACGTACAAATAATGCATGTCGAAGGTGCAACCCCTGAAGGCGATGCGGGCGGTGCGGGAGCCAGGCAAGCGGATGCGTTCGCGCCTGCTCGACGCGGCCGTGATGCTGTTCAAGGATCAGGGGCTGGCCGGCGTGGCGGTGGCGGACATCGCCGCGGCGGCCGGCGCCTTCCCCAGCCAGATCACCTACTATTTCCGCACCAAGGAAGCGCTGTTCGTCGAGGCCGCCTGCCGCGAGGTGCTCTATGTCGCCCGCCAGGCTGAAGAGGCCGCCGCCGGGGCGGCCAGCGGGCCGCACTACAACCGCGTGCTGGTCGAGACCGTGGTCGGATCGCCGGGCCTGGCGCTGTTCGTCGAGGCGCTGTCCCTGACCCGCCGGCGCCAGGACCTGGTCCCGCAGGTCGAGCGCACGTTCGAACGGCTGCACGCCCAGGGCGACCGCGCCTATGCCGAGACCAAGGCAAGGCGCGGCTGGAGCGGCGGCGATGACCCAGCCGTCACCGCACGGCGGTTCTGGACCCTGGCGCTGGGCGTGGCCCTGCGCGACGGGGCGACCGGCGCCACCACGCAGGAAGCCGTCGACGAGATGCTCGCCCTGATGCGGCACAGCGCCAACGGAGGACACGACTGATGGCCGCGGCCGCCCGCCTTTCGCCCAAGGACTTCTTCACCGACCAGGAATGGGCGCCGATCTCGGCCCGCTCGTCCTGGCGCGGCCCGGCCATGATCGCCCACGCCTGGGCGCTGATCCTGGCGGCCGGCGCGATGGTCGTGGTCTGGCCGCTGACCCTGCCGCTGGCGGTGATGATCATCGGCACGCGCCAGCTCGGGCTGGCGATCCTGATGCACGACGCCGCCCACGGCGCCCTGCACAAGAACCTCAAGGTCAACGACTTCATCGGCGAGTGGCTGACGCCCGGCGGCCTGCACCGCTACCGGCCCTATCACCTGACGCACCATCGCTTCGCCCAGCAGGGCGAGGACCCGGACCTGGTGCTGTCAGCGCCGTTTCCAATCACCGCGCTGTCGCTGCGGCGCAAGATCGTCCGCGACCTGACCGGTCAGACCTTCTTCAAGCAGCGGTTCGGCGCGTTCATCGCCAAGCTGAAAATGCGCAAGGCCGGGCAACCCGTGCTTCCGATCATCGCCCAGGAGATCAAGGACAAGCGCCGGTGGCTGGGCTTCGGCCTGATCGTCACGGCCGTGGGCGCGCCGTTCGGGCTGTGGTGGGCCTGGCCGGTGCTGTGGGTGCTGCCGCAGGCGACCTGGCTGCCGCTGGTCACCCGGCTGCGCAACATCGCCGAGCACGCCTGCATCGACGTGGGCGAGCCGAACCCGATGCGCCAGGCGCGGACCACCAGGGCCGGCTTCGTAGAGCGGCTGCTGATCGCGCCCTACTACGTGAACTATCACTGCGAGCATCACATGTTCATGCATGTGCCCTGCTACAACCTGCCGCGCGTGCATCGCCTGCTGCGGGCCAAGGGCGTCGGCGAGCAGATGCTGATCGAGCCGGGCGGCTACCTGAAGGTGCTGGCGCTGGCGGCCGGCAAAGCCGCATAGCATCAGGCTCTTGAAGCTTGTCGCGCTGATCCGAATCGTCGTCGGCAAGGCCTCCAACGCCATGGCGTCGCCGCAGCGCCTCCGGGAGTCCCATGACCCAAGCGACCTTTGTCATCAGCCCCCAGACCTTCCTGAACGGCCTCGTCGTATTGGAGACGCCCTTCAGGGTCATGGCGAACGTCGTCCTGAACAACGTCCGCGGCGGGGCCTTTTCCTACATCTCGCCTCAGACCACGCTGCACTACACGGACATTGGCCGATACTGCTCCATCGGGGACCACGTTTCGGTCCTTACGGACCACCCCCTCGACGGGCTGACCACGAGTCCTTTCGCCTACGAGCAGCTGTTCCCCAGCCCCTTCGACGGCCCGCCCGTCGCCAGCTTCGAGAAACTGAAGCGAACGACCATCGGCAACGACGTGTGGATCGGCGCCGGCGTGAAACTGAAGACCGGCCTCACCATCGGTGATGGAGCCGTGATCGCTGCGGGCGCCGTGGTGACCAAGGACGTGCCGCCCTACGCCATTGTCGGCGGCGTTCCGGCCAGGACGATCCGCTACCGCTTCGATGAAGCCATGATCGATCGTCTCCGCGCCCTCGAATGGTGGCGCTACAACCTGATCGGTCGGGCTTTCGACCTGACGAACCCCGCCAAAGCCGTCGACGAGATCGAGGCCGCCGTCGGCGAGGGCCGCCTGACGCCGCACGCGCCGGAATGGTGGAGTTTCAAGAAGACGGACAACGCCATCAGGAGGGAGCGCGCCTAGCGGCCGGCCTTCTTGCGCGCCGAGCGGAGCTGGAAGGCCAGGAACAGCAGCACCGCGCCGAACACCAGGCCGTAAATCCCCAGCCACCAGGTCAGCACCACGGCGCCGGCCATCGGGGCGAGTATCAGCACGACCCCGAACAGCAGCGAGACCACCGCCGAGAAGGCCAGCCAACCGCGCGCAGGAACCGGGCCGCGCCGCATGGCGGTGACCAGCTTCACCCCGCCGGCGAACAGCGCCCAGACCGCGACGATGGCGACGAACGCGACCATGCCCAGGCCCGGCATGAAGAACAGGATCAGGCTGGCGACGATGTTGGCGACGCCTTCCAGCGCCAGAAGGCCCCAGGCGTGGCGCTCCCGCATCGCCCGAAAGGCGCTGGCGATAGCCAAGAACCCGTCCGCCATCAGGTAGATCGAGAACACCAGCACCAGCGACAACGCCGTCGTCGCCGGGGCGAACAGCGCCAGCAGCCCGAACAGCACCCCGACCACCCCACGCAGGGCGATGGCCTGCCACGACACGCCCTCGAATATCGAGGTCAGCACCGGGTTGGGTGAGCGCAATCCTTGGTCAGTCGACATGGCCGTCTCCCGCTTGGAGGGAAAAAGGCGAAAACGGGGCATTCGGTTCCATACCGATCGCGCAAGCGCCTCGCGCACGCCCATGCTAGGGGGCGCTGGTGATTATCCAGACCCCGGAAGGCCGCCGCGCCTTCATCCTCGAAAACACCCGCATCCAGCCGCCGCCGCACACGCCGGAGCTGAACCTGCATCTGGCCGACGAGGTGACGCCGATCTGGCGCCTGACCGAAGAGGCTCTGGCCGAGATCGGCCTGCCGCCGCCGTTCTGGGCCTTCGCCTGGGCCGGCGGCCAGGCGCTGGCGCGCTATGTCCTCGACCATCCCGACGAGGTCGCCGGCAAGCGCGTCGTCGACTTCGCGTCGGGTTCCGGCATCGTCGGCATCGCGGCGATGCGGGCTGGCGCCGGCCACGTGCTGGCCACCGACATCGACCCGTTCTGCGGCGCGGCCCTAGCGGTCAACGGCGAGCTCAACGGCGTGCGGATCGACTTCACCGACCAGAACCTGCTGGACGCCCCGCCGCCGGACGTCGACGTCATCCTGGCCGGCGACATCTGCTACGAGAAGCCGCTGGCGACGCAGGTGATGGACTGGCTGGCCGCCGCCCATGTGCGTGGAACCCGCGTGCTGATCGGCGATCCCGGCCGTAGCTATTTCCCGCGCGTCGGGCTGGAGAAGCTGGCCGAGTACGAGGTGCCGACCACCCGCGAACTCGAGGACCGCGAAGTCAAGAAGACCGCCGTCTGGACTCTGCCGGCCTGACCGCGCAATCTGGAACGAATTGAGAACTCGACAGCGGAGAGCGCCATGCGCGAAGACGGCAAGATCGACTATGTGGAGCTGCCGGGCGGCGATCTGGTCTCCACCAAGCGCTTCTATCAGTCGGCCTTCGGCTGGACCTTCACCGACTATGGCCCCAGCTACGCCGCGTTCGAGGAAGGGCTGGACGGCGGCTTCGACGCCGACGCCGCGGCCCAGACGGACAAGCCCCTGGTGGTGCTCTACGCTCACGACCTGGAGGCCATGGCTGCCAAGGTGCAGGCCGCCGGCGGCGCCATCGTCAAGCCGATCTTCAGCTTCCCAGGAGGCCGACGCTTCCACTTCCGCGACCCGTCCGGCAACGAACTGGCGGTCTGGTCGGAGAGCTAGGGCGTCGCCGAACCGTCACGCGCCCACGCTATCGTCCGGCTCCGGACGATGGTGAAGGACAGGCGCGATGGGCAAGAGCTGCGGCGACTGCGGCATGTGCTGCAAGCTGCTGGCGATCCAGTCGCTGGACAAGCCGGCCGGCGCCTGGTGCGGGCACTTCAAGCGTGCGGCCGGATGCAGTGTCTATGAAGACCGGCCAGCCGCCTGCCGCGGCTTCATCTGCCTGTGGCTGGACAGCGAGAAGCTGGACGAGGCCTGGCGGCCCGACCGGGCCAAGTTCCTGATGTACACCGAGAAGGACGGCCGACGGCTGAACGTCATCGTCGATCCGAACCAGCCGGGGGCCTGGAAGCGCGAGCCCTACTACGGCCGCCTGAAGGCGATGTCGGAACTGGCGCTGGAGGGGCGCGAGCTGGTGGTGTGCATCGGCGACCGTCGGATCGTCGTCTTCCCGCACGAGGACGTCGACCTGGGCCTGGTCGATCCGGAGCACAAGCTGGTCAGCGGCTACGCCGAGCGAGACGGCGTGATGGTCCCGTACGCGATGATCCTGAGCGACGTGGCCAGCGACTAGGTCAGTTGGGAGATCATCGTCGGATCGCAGGACGAGGCCAGCGCCACGCCCGCACGATCCCTGGCCAGGGGCAACAGCCCCTCGTCCGCCTTCGCCGACGGCAAGGTCATCGCATAACAGGCCTCGGCCGGGCCGCTCATCGCGCCCAGCAGCCGGACCATGTCCTGCTCAAGCATCCAGGTTTCGGCGGCGATCTCGTCGGGCGACGCCTGCTGGCCCGCCATCTGGCTGAAGGCCAGAACGGCGAGCAAGGCCGCCGACGCCGCCAAGGCGTCGATTGTTCGCATGTCTATCCCCAAGCGCGGCATATAGCCGAGCCGCGCCCCAAAGGGCAATCGGACGTGGGCGGAAAGTCCCGTGACAAGGCGTAAGCCGCCGCACAACACACGGACCCGGGGCAAACTTCACCTTATAGTGCCGCCAGGTCGAGCATTCGTCTTCCGGAGTAGCCATGCGCCGCCGCACCTTCCTCGCCGCCCTGCCCGCCTCGGCCCTGGCCAGCGGGGCCTTGGCGCAGAGCCGCGCCGACAACCCCAACCGCGACCGCCCCGACGTGCACGGCGGCGACCGCATCGACGGGGCCACCTTCGCCTCGCGCAGCGCCGCCTGGGGCGCCCACGGCGCGGCGGCGACCGCCCATCCGCTGGCCAGCCTGGCGGCGCTCGACGTCCTGCGGCTGGGCGGTTCGGCGGTGGATGCGGCGATCGCCGCCAACGCCGTGCTGGGTCTGGTCGAGCCGATCGCCTGCGGCATCGGCGGCGATTGCTTCGTCATGGTCTGGGACCCGAAGACCCGTCGCGTCGAGGGGCTGAACGGCTCGGGACGCAGCCCCAAAGGCCTGTCGCTGGAGACCGTGCGCGGCAGAGCCAGCAATGGCCTGATCCCCTCCTACGGCGCGGTGTCGGTCAGCGTGCCGGGCGCGGTGGACGCCTGGTGGACGCTGCATCTGCGCTACGGGAAGCTGCCGTGGAAAGACCTGTTCGCGCCGGCGATCATCTACGCCGAGGAGGGACACGCGGTGTCCCAGAATGTCGCCTACTACCTGGATCGATCGCGGAAGAACTTCACCCGCCCGAACGCCGGGATCGAGGAAACCGAGAACTTCAGGAAGGTCTGGGCCCCAGACGGCCGCACGCCGAAGGAAGGCGAGATCTTCAAGAACCCGGCGCTGGGCCGCACCTATCGGCAGATCGCCGCCAACGGGCGCGACGGCTTCTACGGCGGCGAGGTCGCTCAGACCATCGAGGCCTATTTCAAGCGGATCGGCGGCTGGATGACCAAGGCCGACCTGGCCGCCCACCACGCGCGCTGGGATCCGCCGCACAAGGTCAACTACCGCGGCGTCGACGTCTGGGGCCTGTCGCCCAACAGCCAGGGCCTGGCCACGCTGCAGATGCTGAACATCATGGAGACCTTCGATTTGGGGGCGATGGGCTTCCAGTCGGCGGCGGCGATCCATCATGCCGTCGAGGCCAAGCGCCTGGCCTTCGAGGATCGCGCCAGATTCTACGCCGACCCCGATTTCTACAAGACGCCGACCGAATGGCTGCTGTCGAAGGAGTACGCCCGGGAGCGGGCCAAGCTGATCTCGCCCGGCAAGATCCTGACGCCGGTGTTCCCCGGCCAGGCGCCGAGCCGCGGCGACACCACCTACTTCACCACCGCCGACGCCAGCGGGATGATGGTGTCGATCATCCAGTCGAACTATCGCGGCATGGGCTCGGGCCTGTCGCCCGACGGCCTGGGCTTCATGTTTCAGAACCGCGGCGAGCTGTTCGCACTGGAGGACGGCCACGCGAACATCTACGCGCCCGGCAAGCGGCCCTTCCAGACCATTATCCCGGGGTTCGCGACCAAGGGCGGCGATCCGTGGCTATCGTTCGGAGTGATGGGCGGCGACATGCAGCCCCAGGGCCAGGCGCAGATCATCTCCAACATGGTCGACTTCGGCCTGGGGGTGCAGGAGGCCGGCGACAGTCCGCGCTGGCATCACGGCGGATCGAGCGAACCGACCGGCGAAGCGCAGAAGGGAACCGGGGTGCTCAACCTCGAAACAGGCGTACCGCAATCGACCAAGGCCGCGTTGGCGGCCATCGGCTGGACGCTCGCGCCCGATCCCGGCGGCTACGGCGGCTATCAGGCCATTGAGCGCTGGCCCGGCCGCTATGCGGCCGCGACCGAGATGCGCAAGGACGGCGTGGCCCTGGCCTACTGATGGAGCCGACCTTCTTTACGACGCCGCAGGCGTTCCGCGCCTGGCTTGAGGCCAACCACGAGACCGCGACCGAACTCTCGGTGGGCTTTCGCAAACGGAGCACGGGGATGGCCTCGATCACCTGGCCGCAGGCGGTCGATCAGGCTCTCTGCTTCGGCTGGATCGACGGGGTTCGCCATTCCATCGATGGCGAAAACTATCGCATCCGGTTCACGCCCCGGCGGCCGAAAGGCATCTGGAGCCAGGTGAACATCCGCCGGATCGAGGAGCTTCGCGCGCTCGGCCTGGTCCATCCTGCCGGAGTGGCCGCGTTCGAGGCCGGCAAGGGCCGCACCAACGAGTATTCGCACGAACGCGGCGTACAGGACTTTTCCGATAGTGAGACCGCCCTCTTCCAGGCGAACGCGCCGGCATGGGCCGCCTTCCAGGCCTTTCCGCCATCCTACCGCAAGGTCGCCGTCCACCGCGTGGTCAGCGCCAAGGGCGCAGAGACCCGCGCCAAGCGGATGGCGATCCTGATTGACGCCTGCGCGGACGGGGTGAAGCTGGTGTCCGCGACCAAGAGGGAGACGCCATGACCCCCGACGAAGTCCGCGAACTCATCCTGGCGTTTCCAGGCGCCGAGGAAGGCACGTCCTACGGCCAGCCGTCCTACAAGGTGAACGGCAAGTTCTTCACCCGCCTGCGCAGCGAGGACCAGAGCCTAGTGCTGCTGGACGTCAGTCACGACGAACGCGAGATGTTGATGGAAGCCGAACCGGCGACCTTCCACATCACCCCGCACTACAAGGACTATCCAAGCGTGCTGGCCCGTATTGAGCGCCTGCATCCCGGATCGCTGCAGAACTTCCTCGACCGCCGCTGGCGCAAGATCGCCCCCAAGAAGCTGGTCAATGCGCGAGACGCAGGCGCCTGACGCTCCGGCGCATGATTTCTTGGAACGGAGATGGCGCGGATTCGCTCTGAGGGGCGATGCTCCACACACCGCCGCGACGCCAACGGACAGGAGGTCCCCATGGCCCAGCCGAAACCGCTCGAACGCTTCGAGTTCGAGGAAACTGACGAGGGCTATCTTCTGACCGTGGCTGGCGCCGGCGGCGAGCCGGTCGCGCTTGAAGTCTCACCCGACCAGATGGACGCCATCATCGACGCCCTGAACGACGTCCTGGGCGGCGACGACGACTTCGACGATGACGACGACTGACTAGCGGCCGGTCCGCACCTGGGCCGAAGCCTGGGCGAGGGTCTCACGATAGCACTCCGAGCGTGCGACGGCCTGCTTGACCATCCGGACGCTGCCGGCGTGCGCGCCGCAAACTTCAAGCGCGGCGGTCTCCAGGCGCCTTTGAAGGCGCTCAACGTCGGCCGGACGGCCAAGATCGAGGTCGCCGACCCGCACGACGGCGGAGCCGTATCCGGCGGGAGCGGCGACTGCAGCACCCGCGGCGAGCGCGAGCGCAGTCGATATTGCGATGATTTTGAGCATGGCGTTTCCCTACTGCCGAAATAAGTCGCAGCGGCGGGGCTCTGCGGCCTCATTGCGCCACAACACTTGACAGATATTGGGTTTGCGACCGCCGCGCCACCGAAAATGGGCAGCTAGAATTCGTCTTCCATGGCCGAGCGGAACTGCTCGAAGATCTCCGCGGCGCGCTCGTCGCTGGACTGTTCGGGCTCCGGCTCGGGCGGGGGCGCCGCCATGCCGACGAGCCGGCCCGCCACCGCGCCGTTCTGGACCAGCAGGAGTTCCTCGCCCGCCTCGACGGCGGTCAGCACCTGGGCGAGCTTGGGCGGGAGATCGTCGAGATCGATGCGCTTCATGACCCGCCGATTTTACCGGCGCCGTGCAGGTGACACCAGAGCCGCCCCGCCCTAGACCAATCGCCAGCACGAATGGAGAGCGCATGGCCTATCGGTCGCTGAGGGATTTCATCGCCAAGCTCGAAGCGGCGGGCGAACTGGTGCGGGTGACCGAGCCGGTCTCCAGTGTGCTGGAAATGACCGAGATCCAGCGCCGGCTGCTGGTGACCGGCGGCCCGGCGGTGCTGTTCGAGAACGTCGTGCGCGCCGACGGCGAGCGCTCGACCATGCCCTGCCTGGTCAACCTGTTCGGAACGGTGAAGCGCGTGGCCATGGGCGTCACCCTGGAGGGTCAGGAGCGCACCACCGCTGGTGAGCTGCGCGAGGTTGGCGAACTGCTGGCCTTCCTGCGCAGCCCCGAGCCGCCGCGCGGACTGAAGGACGCCTTCGAGATGCTGCCGCTGGCCAAGACGGTGATGTCGATGCGCCCGGCGACTGTGAAGAAGGCGCCGGTGCAGGAGGTGGTCTGGACCGGCGACCAGATCGACCTCACCAAGCTGCCGATCCAGACCTGCTGGCCGGGTGAGCCGGCGCCGCTGATCACCTGGCCGCTGGTGGTGACCAAAGGGCCGTCCGACGAGCGCGAGGACGACTACAACCTCGGCATCTACCGCATGCAGGTGCTGGGCAAGGACAAGACCATTATGCGCTGGCTGGCGCACCGCGGCGGCGCGCAGCACCACCGGCGCTGGAAAGCGGCCGGCAAGCCCGACGCCCTGCCCGCCGCCGTGGTGATCGGCGCCGATCCAGGCACCATCCTGGCGGCGGTGACGCCGGTGCCCGAGACGCTGTCGGAATACCAGTTCGCCGGACTGATGCGCGGGGCCAAGGTCGACCTGGTCCAGGCCAAGACGGTGCCGCTGCTGGTGCCCGCCCAGGCCGAAATCGTGATCGAAGGCCACGTCATGCTGGACGAGTACGCAGACGAAGGGCCGTACGGCGACCACACCGGCTACTACAACTCGGTCGAGCAGTTCCCGGTGTTCAAGGTCAGCGCCATCACGATGCGCAAGGACCCGATCTACCTGACCACCTTCACCGGCCGGCCGCCGGATGAACCGAGCGTGCTGGGCGAGGCGCTGAACGAGGTGTTCATTCCGCTGCTGCGCCAGCAGTTCCCGGAGATCATCGACTTCTGGCTGCCCCCAGAGGGCTGCTCGTACCGCATCGCCGTGGTCTCGATGAAGAAAGCTTATCCCGGCCACGCCAAGCGCGTGATGATGGGCGTCTGGAGCTTCTTGCGGCAGTTCATGTACACCAAGTGGGTGATCGTCGTGGACGATGACATCAACGCCCGCGACTGGAAGGACGTCATGTGGGCGCTGTCGACCCGCATGGATCCGGCGCGCGACATCACCCTCGTCGAGGGCACGCCCATCGACTACCTCGATTTCGCCTCGCCGGAGAGCGGGCTCGGCTCGAAGATCGGCCTCGACGCCACCAACAAGTGGCCGCCGGAAACGCATCGCGAGTGGGGCGAGAAGCTCGGCATGGACGAGGCGACGGTCGCCGCCGTCACGGAGAAGTGGGCGCGCCTGGGCCTGCCGGGGAGCGGCGATCCGGTATAGTCCGCCTGCAGATCCGCCGGGGGGCGACAAGGAGATGCGCTTGAAGTTCGCACCGATCCTGCTGGCCGGCCTGACCGCCGCCTGCGCCCCGCCCACAAAGTCCGAGGCGCAGGACGCCCAGCCGCCCGCCGCCCAGATCGCTCAGACCACAGAAGCCGCGCCGGCCGTGGGTCTGCGCTTGGACTTTCCCGTCGCCTGCACTGTCGGATCGAGCTGCGAGGTCCAGAACTACGTCGACCGCGACCCTGGCCCCGAAGCGAAGGACTTTCGCTGCGGCTCCAGCACCTATGAGGCGCATGGCGGCGTCGACATCCGCATTCCCGACATGGCCGCCCAGGCCGCCGGCGTCGACGTGCTGGCCGCCGCGGCTGGCAAGGTGGCGCGCCTGCGCGACGGGGTGGCCGACGTCTCGGTCCGGACCCGTGGCGCAGCAGCCCTTCAGGGCCAGGACTGCGGCAACGGCGTCGTCATCGACCACGGCCAGGGCTGGGAGACCCAGTACTGCCACCTGGCGCAGGGCAGCCTGAAGGTGAAGGTCGGCGACGCGGTCACCGCCGGAACCCCGATCGCGCGCATCGGCCTGTCGGGCAATACAGAGTATCCGCACCTGCACCTCACCGTCCGCAAGGACGGCGTCATGGTCGACCCATCCTCGCCCGAGCCTGGCTGCGATCCGGCGCGACGCGGCGTCGGTCTTTGGACGCCGAGCGCCGCGCGGGCCATGGCCTATAAGTCCGGTGCGGTGCTGAACGCCGGTTTCGCGGCCGACGCCGTAGACATGGCGGCCATCGAGGCCGGTGGGATCGCCCCGCCGCGCCGGCAAACGGCGCTGGTCGCCTATGTCCGCGCCGTCAACCTGCAGGGCGGCGACGTGCAGGAACTGACCCTCACCGCCCCCGATGGCCGGGTCCTTGTGTCCAGCGCCCAGCCGGCCCTCGACCGGGCCAAGGCGCAATACATGCTCATCGCCGGCAAGCGCGCCCAGCCCGCCGGCTGGCCGCCAGGCCGCTACGTCGCGACCTATGTCGTGCGGCGGGGCGGCAAGGCCGTCATCTCCAGGGACTTCGCCGTCGTGCTTTGAGCCGGGCCAGGCCCGCCCTTGCCCTTTTCGTAAAACCAAGCCCAACTGTGCGCCTTCGCGGGGGCGAATGAAGGACAATCGAATATGGACGCCGTGACATCCGGCCACGCCGCGGCCCTATGGGTCGGGCTGCACCTGATCCTGTTGCTGGTGCTGTCGCTGCTGGTCGTGCGCCAGCGACGCCGGCACAAGGTGGCGCTGGGGGACGGCGGGGTCCCGGAACTGGCGCAGGCGATCCGCGCCTTCGGCAACGCGACCGAGTACGTCCCCGCCGCCATGGTCGGCATCGCGGTCCTGGCCATGGTCGAAGCTCCGCCGCTGGCCGTGCACCTGACCGGCCTTTTGCTGTTCGTCGGCCGCGGCCTGCATGCCTTCGGCCTGTCGCGCAGCGGCGGCTCCTCGTTCGCCCGCTCGATCGGCGTCACCCTGACCTGGCTGGCTTATGTCTTCGCCAGCGTCGCGCTGCTGTTCTACGCCATCACGTGAGCCGCAGCTTGCCGCGAGGCGCGCATCCCGCCATATGGCCTTGATGGACGAAAACCTGCTCGCCGATGTCGTCTCCGCCGCGCTCAAGGCCGGCGCAGACTCCGCCGAAGCCGTGGGGGCGCAGCGCGCCGCCCTCGGCATCAATGTTCGCATGGGCGCGCTTGAGGAGGTCGAGCGCGAGGAGAGCCGCGACCTCGGCCTGCGGGTCTTCGTCGGCCAGCGGCAGGCGACGGTTTCCGGTTCCGACATCTCGGCCGAGGCGCGCGCCAAGCTGATCGAGCGCGCTGTGGCGATGGCCAAGCTGGCGCCGGAGGATCCCTATGGCGGTCTGGCGCCGCAGGATCGATTGGCGACGGGCCCCTTCGTCGAGCTCGACCTTTACGACCCGCAGGAACCCTCGCCCGAGGCCCTGGAGGAGGTCGCCCGCGCCGCCGAGGACGCCGCCCGCGCCAACCCCAAGGTCACCAATTCCGATGGCGGCTCGGCCTCGGCCTCATCATCCCATTGGCGGCTGGTCACCTCGAGCGGCTTCTCCGGCGTTTACCAGGCCTCGGCCTTCTCGATCACCGCCTCGGCGATCGCCGGCGACGGCGAGACCATGGAAAGCGGCTATGACGGCCGCTCGACCCGCTGGCGCGACGATCTGCCGAGCGCCCGCTCGATCGGCGAAGAGGCTGGCCGGCGCGCCGCGCAGCGCCTGGGCGCGCGCAAGATCGACTCCACCACCGCCCCGGTGATCTTCGAGAACCGCGTGGCCATGTCTTTGATCAGCCCGCTGATCGGCGCCATCGCCGGGCCCTCGATCGCGCGCGGCACTTCGTTCATGAAGGACAAGCTGAACACCCAGCTGTTCGCCAAGGGCGTGAACATCGTCGACGATCCGCACAGGGTGCGCGGCCTTGGCTCCTCGCCGTTCGACGACGAAGGCGTCGCCAACCGCCGCTGGGCGCTGATCGAGGACGGGGTGCTGACCACCTGGATCATGAACGCCTCGTCGGCCCGGCAGCTGGGCCTGGAGACGACCGGCCACGCCTCACGCGGACTGGCCGGCGCGCCGGGGGTCTCGACCACCAACCTCACCGTGGAGCCGGGCGCCGCCAGCCAGGCTGAACTGATCGCCCAGGCCGGCAAGGGCCTGCTGATCACCTCGATGTTCGGTCCCTCGCTGAACGGCAACACCGGCGACTGGTCGGTCGGCTGCTCAGGCTTCTGGTTCGAGAACGGCGAACTGGCCTACCCGGTCGCCGAGATCACCGTCGCCGGGAACCTGATCGACATCTACGGCCGGCTGGTTCCAGGCGCCGACCTCGAGATCCGCGGCTCGGCCAACGCGCCGTCGTTGCTGGTCGACGGCCTGGCGATCGCCGGGCGCTGATGACGGATCCCGCCCAGGACCTCGAACTGATCAGCCAAGCGGCGTTCGACGCCGGGGCCCTAGCCCTGAAGCTGCGCCGCGAGGGCCTGGAGACCGCCTACAAGGAAGGCGACTCGCCGGTCACCAACGCCGACTTGGCCACCGACGCGCTGATCAAGCAGATCCTGACCAGCGCGCGCCCCGACTACGGCTGGCTGTCCGAAGAGACCGCCGACGATCCGGTCCGTCGCTCGCGGCGGCGGCTGTTCGTCGTCGATCCGATCGACGGCACCCGGGCCTTCATCAAGGATCGACCCTGGTGGGCGGTCTCGGTCGCCGTGGTCGAGGACGACAAGCCGATCGCCGGGGTGGTCTTCGCGCCGGACCTCGACGAGACCTATCGCGCGATCGCCGGCGGCGGCGCGACTCTGAACGGCCAGCCCATCTGCGCCTCGCAGCGCGACACCGTCGAAGGCTGCGGCATGGTCGGCGACGCCCGCATGTTCGCCCATCCTGCCTGGCCGACGCCGTGGCCGCAGATGCGTATCGAGGCCCGTAACTCCACCGCCTACCGGATGTGCGTAATCGCCGCCGGCGCCTTCGACGCCACCCTGGCCCTGGTCGCCAAGTACGACTGGGATCTGGCCGCCGCCGACCTCATCGCCCGCGAGGCCGGAGCCTTCGTCGGCGACCATCTTGGCCGCCCGTTCGTGTATAATGGCCCAAAACCCGCGCAACCGAGCCTCGTTTGCGCCGCTCCGCGATTGGCCCCATTGATCCTGGAGCGCGTACGGCATATCGACCTACCCAACTGACCATTTTGGGGAACATCATGCCCGAGAAGCAGCTTCTGCACCTCGTCATCGGCGGCGAACTTGAGGATCTGGAGCACAACACGTTCCGCGATCTGACGAAGATCGACCTCGTCGGCGCCTACGCCAGCCACGGCGAGGCGGTCGCCGCCTGGCGCCGCAAGGCGCAGGAAACCGTCGACAATGCGCACATGCGCTATTTCGTGATCCACGCCCACAAGCTGCTGGATCCCGACAAGGACCCTCAGGAAGACTAGGGCGCCAAGCCTCCCCTCAGGGGGAGGCTATTCCCGCTTCAGGATGCCCTCGGTGAGCAGCCGGCCCCACATGTTGGCGCGGAAGTCGGCCTTGATGCCGGCTTCGTCATAGGCATCGCTGTCGACCCACTCCAGGAACGTCTGCCCCTTGGGCTCGCCCTCGGCCAGATAGCGCTCGAACGTGTAGTCAAGCACGCCGGTCTTGCCCTGCTTCACATGCAGGTAGCGGATATGCAGCTGATCCAGCGCCTCGCGGATCGGCAGTCCCTTGCGGAAGTGCATGTAGAACACGCTCATGATGCCGGCCCGGTCCGCCCCGGACTTGCAGTGCATCAGGGCCGGATATTCGATCGTCTCGAACAGTTCCTTGGCGCCGTGGACTCGGGCGCGGCTCGGCACCTCGCGCGAGGTGATGGTGAAGTCCACCAGCTTCAGGCCCAGGCGCTCGCAGGCGTCCTTCTCCAGCGCATGGAAGCTGGCGTCGAACCCGCCACGCAGGTTGATGATCGTCTTGACCCCGCGCTTCTTCCACTCAGCCAGTTGATGGGGCCAGGGCTGGTTGGTGCGCACCAGCTCGTCGCTGATCCAATGGGCGTTGGAAAAGCCCAGGCGCAGATAGGCGTGATCCTTCCAGAGATAGTCCAGATAGGTCGCGACGCGCCCCTTGGGCGTGGTGAGGTCGAAATCGGCCAAGCGAGCTTCCTGCATTGCGCGCGCCTAGATAGGCGGTTCGGGACGCCAGCGGAAGCCGAGCGCGACGTCTGGTCCTAGGTCACCGGCTTCAGCACGGCCGTGAACCCCGCGACCTTGCCGCTGCTGGGCATCAGGGCGCAGGTGAAGGTGAAGTCGCGCCAGGCCGAGCCTGAGCGCACCTGCCCCGCCCCGGTGAGGCTGCGGGTGCTGACCAGGGTCAGGGTCTTGGGATCGTCGGTGCCCAGGAACACGCGATCGGCGTTGGGCACCTGCTTCTTCAACGCGGGCAAGGCGGCCGGACGACAGATCACCTCGGCCACCTTCTTGGCGTTGCTCCAGCCGCTTGCCAGGCGCCGTTCTTCCGGCGTCTTGAGGGCGGCGATGGACTTGGCGATCGCGGTGTTCTGGGCCCGCGACAGTTGGGGCTCTCGACCAAGCGCGGCCGGCGGCGCGGCCGGCGGGGCCGGAACGGTGGGGATCGCCGGTGCGGCCTTGACGGCGGGCGGCGGGACGGCCTTTGCAGGCGGCGCGGCGGCGGTCTTGGCGGCGGGCGTGGCCGGGGTCGGCTGCCCGACCGCGACGGCGGGCGCCAACGCCAGGGCCAGGATGAATGCGACGGCGCGCATGACAGTCTCCATAGGGGCGAGGACCACCGCCGCGCGCCCGCCCGATCGGGTGAAGACCAGCGGCGCGCCTCGGTTTCGCCCCGACCAACACCATATGCCGCCTTTGCGCCGGGCCAAGACGCCTTCTTGACTTCCCTGCGCCGAGAGCCGACCCCAGGACCGATGAGCGAGCCTGCCGCCGAACTGTCCACCCGCGCTGTCGTCGCCCGGATCGCACGCGTCTACATGGCGCCGCGCTGGAAGGGCTGGACCGTGGCCATGATCGCCGCGATCGCCGTGGCCTATCTGAGCGCCAGCCTGATCCAGATTCTCGAGCCGGCGATCAACGACCTGTTGGTCAATCACAAGCCCGGGACGCTGCTGGCGGTGCCGCTGACCATCGCCGGGCTGGCCCTCGCCCGCGGCCTCTCACAGGTCATCCAGGCCACCCAGGTCAACCGCATCGGCAACGAGGTGGTGGGCCAGGTCCAGGTACAGCTGTTCGGCAAGCTGGTGCGCGCCGACCTCGCCCGCCTGCGCGCCGGCCACACCGGCTCGTTCGTGTCGTCGGTCCTCTACGACGCCGGCCTGATCCGCGAGGCCGCCACCGCCGGGGTGATCAACTACACCCAGCACCTGCTGACCGTGATCGGGGCGATTATCGTCATGGTCAGCAACGACCCGATGCTGTCGCTGACCCTCGTCGTGGCCGCGCCGCTGTCGACCTGGGTCATGCGCCGGTTCTCCAAACGCACGGTCAAGGCCACCAAGGGGGCCATGGCCGAGACCTCGGCGCTCTCCACCGCGATCATGGAAAGCCTCGACGGCGTGCGGGTGGTGAAGATCGAGAACCGCGAGGCCTATGAGGAAAACCGCGTCGCCGAGGTCGTGAAGCGCCGCCAGAAATTCTTGGTCAAGGGCGCCAACGCGCGCGCCCGCGCCGCCCCGGCCACCGAAACCCTGATGACCCTGATCACCGCCGGGGTGATCGCCTACGCCGGATGGCGCTCGCAGTCGGGCGGCATGAACGTCGGGGCCTTCGTCGCCTTCATCGGCGCCCTGGGCCTGGCCTCGCAGTCGCTGCGCCAACTCGCCAACCTGCAGACGGTCATGGCCGAGGGCCTGTCGGCCGCCCGCCGCCTGTTCGCCGCGCTCGACGTCGAGCCTGAGGTCCGCGAACGGCCCGGCGCCAAGCCGCTGGTCATCACCGACGGCACCGTCGCCTTCGACGACGTCGGCTTCGCCTATAGCGCCGAGGACCGCCCCGCGCTGGAGGGGGTCAGCTTTGAGGTCAAGCGCGGCGAGACGGTCGCCCTGGTTGGCCCCTCGGGCGGCGGCAAGACCACGATTCTCAACCTGATCCCGCGCTTCTACGACGCCAGCAGCGGCAAGGTGACGATCGACGGGATCGACGTACGCGACGTCACCCTGGCCTCGCTGCGCGATCATGTCGCCCTGGTCACCCAGGAACCGTTCCTGTTCGACGAGACCATCCGCGCCAACATCGCCTACGGGCGGCCGGGCGCCACCCAGGAGCAGGTGGTCGAGGCGGCCAAGGCCGCGGCCGCCCACGAGTTCATCGGCGCCCTGCCCGAGGGCTACGACACCCTGGTCGGCGAAGCCGGCGCGCGGCTGTCCGGCGGCCAGCGCCAGCGCATCGCCATCGCCCGCGCCTTCCTCAAGGACGCGCCGATCCTGCTGCTCGACGAGGCCACCAGCGCCCTCGACACCGAGAGCGAGGCCCAGGTCCAGGCGGCGCTGTCGCGACTGATGCACGGGCGCGCCACCATCCTGATCGCTCACCGCCTGTCGACGGTACGCGGCGCCGACCGCATCTATGTCATCGAGAAGGGCAAGGTGGTCGAGTCCGGCGACCACGCGGGCCTGATCAAGAAGCGCGGCCTCTACGCGCGGCTGGCCAAGAGCCAGGATCTCGACATGGAACCCGTGCTTTGAAGAACCTGCTGCGTAACCCCGGCGTCCAGACCTTCCTGAGCTGGCTGCTGTGGCTGCACCTGATCATCACGCTCAAGAGCCGCCGCTGGACGCACGACAACCTAGCCTGCGTGGAGCCGATCCTGCAGGACGGCAAACCGGCCGTGGCGCTGTTCTGGCACGGCAGCATCCCGCTGTGCCTCGGCCTGGCGCCCGTCTGGTGGCGGCGCGACAAGGTCCGCTGCATGGTCTCGCCCTCGGCCGACGGCGAGTTCATCGCCCAGGCCCTGTCTCGGGCCGGCTTCCCGGCCATCCGCACGTCGTCGGCCAAGAAGGGCGACACGAACAAGGCCCGCCAGGCGGTCGCGGCGATCCGCGAGGCCATCAACTGGGTCAACGACGGCGGCGTGCTGATCGTCACCCCGGACGGGCCGCGCGGCCCGGCCGAGGTGATCGCCCCCGGCTCGCTGCAGATCGCCCGCAAGACCGGCGCGCCGATCTATCTGATGGGCCTGGCGGTCTCGCCGGCCATCGTGCTCGACACCTGGGACAAGGTCACCTTCGCCTGGCCGTTCGGCCGCGGGGCTACCGCCTGGGACGGGCCCTACTATGTACCCGCCGACGCCGGCGAGGCCGAGATCGCAGCGCTGATCGAAGATCTGTCGGCCAAGCTCACCGCCACCACGCAGCGCGCCGAAGCCCTGGTCCGCCGACGTTGATCCTTCCGCGCCAGGGTGACACATAGAGCCATGGCGCACGACCACTCAGGCCATCGGCACGACGATCACGACCATGACCATGACCATGATCATGGCGCCCATGGTCATGCGCACGGTCATGCGCACGGTCACGCCCACGGCCATTCCCATGGCCCCGGCGGTCATAGCCATGCCCCCAAGGACTTCGGCCGTGCCTTCGCCGTCGGGGTCGGGCTGAACTTTGCGTTCGTGCTGGCCGAGGCCGGCGTCGGCGTCTGGTCCGGGTCGCTGGCGCTGCTGGCCGACGCCGGGCACAACCTCTCGGACGTTCTGAGCCTGTTGCTGGCCTGGGGTGCGACGATCCTGGCCAAGTCCGCCCCGACCTCGCGCCGCACCTATGGATTGCGCAAGGCCACCATTCTCGCCTCGCTGGCCAATGCTGTGCTGCTGCTGGTCGCGGTCGGGGTCATCGTCTCCGAGGCCGTCCACCGCTTCGCCGAGCCCGCGCCGATCGCCACGTGGCCAGTGATGGTCGTCGCGGCCATCGGGGTGGTGATCAACACGGCCACAGCGCTGATGTTCATGAAGGGGCACGAGGACCTCAACATCCGCGGCGCCTTCCTGCACATGGCCGCCGACGCGGCGGTGTCGCTGGCCGTCGTGATCGGCGCCGGCGCCATCGCGCTGACCGGCCTGTTGTGGATCGACCCGGCGCTCAGCCTGCTGATCGCCGCGGTGATCGTCATCGGCACCTGGGCGCTGCTACGTGACTCGGTCGACCTCGTCCTGGATGCCGCCCCGCGCGGGATGGATGTCGAGGCCGTGCGCGCCTGGCTGCTGACGCGCCCGGGCGTCACCGAGGTCCACGACCTGCATGTCTGGGCGATGAGCACCACCGAGACCGCCATGACCGCTCACGTCACGCGCCCCGAGAACGGCGACGGCGACGACTTTCTGCACGCGGCCTGCGAAGGGCTGGCCAGCAAGTTCGGCATCGGGCATGCGACCCTCCAGGTCGAGACGGGGCACTCGGCGGCCTGCCGGCTCGCCAACGCCCACACGATCTGAGCCCGCCCCTTGCGTCCGCTCCCCCTCGCGCTCTACGCCGCCGCCACCGGGCTGGCCGAACCCCTGGCGCCCGGGCTCCTGCGCCGGCGGGCCGCCCGCGGCAAGGAGGACCCTGCCCGCATCGGCGAACGCCTCGGCCGCGCCGGCGTCGCCCGCCCGCCAGGGCCGCTGATCTGGCTGCATGGGGTCAGCGTCGGTGAAAGTCTCTCACTGCTGCCGCTGGCCCAGGCGCTGGCGCGGCATGGCCTGACGCTCCTGGTCACGTCCGGGACCCGCACCTCGGCCGAACTGCTGGGCAAGCGCCTGCCGCCCGGCGCCATCCACCAGTATGCGCCAGTCGACGCGCCCGGCGCCGTTCGACGCTTTCTCGACCACTGGCGCCCGGACGCCGCCATCCAGGTCGAGAGCGAACTCTGGCCCAACCTGATCCTCGGGGCGAAGGCGCGTGGCGTGAAGCTGGCGCTGATCTCGGCGCGCATGACCCAGGCCAGCGCCGACGGATGGCGCCGCGCGCCCGCGGCGGCGCGGGCGGTGCTGGGCGCCTTCGACCTGATCCTGCCCCAGGACGCCGACACCGAGGCGCGGCTGCGCGCCCTGGGGGCGACGACTGGGCCGCATCTGAACCTCAAGAACATCGGCGCACCGCTGCCCGCAGATCCGGCGGAGCTCGAACGGCTCCGGGCCGCGATCGGCGATCGCCGGGTCATCCTGGCCGCCAGCACACATCCGGGCGAGGACGAGATCATCGCCCGCGCCGCCGCCGGGGCCGGCGCCTTGCTGATCGTCGCCCCGCGCCATCCTGACCGCGGCCAAGCGGTCGCCGCGGTGCTGAGCCAACTGGGCTACTCCACGGCGCGGCGGGCGGCGGGCGAGCCGCTGAGCGCCACGACCACCGCCTATGTGGCCGACACCCTGGGCGAGATGGGCCTGTTCTTCCGCGCCTGCGACGTCGTGGTGATGGGCGGCAGCTTCGTGCCGGGCGTCGGCGGCCACAATCCGCTGGAGCCTGCCCGGCTCGGGGTTCCGATCCTCACCGGTCCGGACGTGTTCAACGCCGCGGCCACCTATGAGGAGATGTTCGACCGCGTCGCCGCCATCCGCTGCGCCGGGGAAGCGGCCCTGGCCCGCGACCTGCGCGGGCTGCTGAACGAGCCGCTCATCGCGCCTCGGATCGGGCGCGCGGCGCTGGCCTACGCCGAACGCCAGGGCGCGGCGCTGGACCAGGCGCTGGCGCTGCTCAGCCCCCTGCTGCCGGCATGAAGCTCTCCACTCCGCGCTGGTGGTACGTCCGCGAGGGCGCGCCCGCCCCGATCACCCGGGCCCTGCTGAAGCCGGTGTCCTGGATCTGGACCGCGGCCACGGCGCGGCGCATGGCGCGCGCCCGGCCGGTCGATCCCGGGGCGCCGGTGATCTGCGTCGGCAACCTGACGGTCGGCGGCTCTGGCAAGACGCCGGTGGTGCGCGAGCTGTTGCGCCGTCTGCCCGGCGCGCACGGCCTGTCGCGCGGCTACGGCGGCTCCGAGCACGGCCCGCTGCGGGTCGATCCGGCCCGCCACACCGCCGCAGAGGTGGGTGACGAGCCGCTGATGCTCGCGGCCGACGCGCCGATCTGGATCGCGCGCGACCGCGCGGCCGGCGCCCTGGCCGCCATCGACACAGGCGCGTCCGCCATCGTCATGGACGACGGCCATCAGAACCCCAGCCTGAAGAAGGCCCTGTCGCTGGTCGTCGTCGACGGCGAGACCCGCAACGGGGTCTGGCCACTGGGCGACGGCTCGGTGTTCCCGGCCGGGCCGCTGCGCGAGCCGCTGGCGGTCGGGCTGGCGCGGGCCGACGCGGTGATCCTGATGTTGCCGGCCGACCTGGAGCGGCCTGACCCCGAGCTGCTGGCGGCGCTCGCCGCCAAGCCGGTGCTGTTCGCGCGCCTTGAACCGGCCGAACCGCCCCCGCCGGGCCCGCAGGTGGGCTTCGCCGGCATCGGCATGCCCTGGAAGGTCGAGCGGGCGCTGAAGGCCGCGGGCTGCGAGCTGGTCGACTTCGTGCCGTTCCCCGACCACTTCGCTTATGACGCCGCCGCCCTGAAGCTGATCGAGGGCCGCGCCGAGATCTTCGACGCCGGCCTGGTGACTACCGAAAAGGACTGGGTCCGGCTGCCGCCTGCCTGGCGCGACCGCGCTCGGGCCTGGCCAGTGCGCGCGGTGTTCGAGGACGAGGCCGCCCTCGAACGCCTGCTGGCCCCCTATCGCTAGAAGATCGGCTGCGCGGGCTCCGGTTGCGCGGGCGCGGCCAGCGACGGCGCAGGCGCGGCCTCAGGCGGCGGCGCGGCCGGGTCGGCCGGCTCCACCGGCATGAGATCGTCGATCGACAGTTCGGGGGCCTCGACCGGCGGCGGTGCGACGGGGGCCAGGCCTATCGGGCGGCCATTGGCGCGCACCACGCCCTTGCTCATCGCGAACCGCGCGAAGTCGCGCCAGATTTCGGCCGGGAGGCCCGCGCCCGCCACGCCGTTCATCGGGCTATTGTCGTCGTTGCCGACCCACACGCCGATGACCAGATCGCCGACGTAACCGAGATAGAGCGCGTCACGATAGTCCTGGGTCGTGCCGGTCTTGCCATAAGCGTAGGGCGAGACGTTGCCGCCGTTGGCGGTGCCGAAAACGACCGCCGCGCGCAACATGTCGCGCAGGCCGTCGCGCTCCTTGGCCGGCAGCTCATGCGGCGCGGGCTTACGGGCCTGGATGACGCCGTAGGGGATCACCGGGTAGCGCCCGCCTGCCACGCCGGCATACGCTGCGGTGAGGTCCAGCAGCGTCGTCGGCGCAGTACCGAGCGCCAGGGTCAGATCCGGCGGAAATTGCGAATGCAGGCCCATGTCTTCGGCGGCCTTGATGATCGCCCCCCGCCCGACCTGCTGGGCCAGGCGCGCGGCAGCCACGTTCGACGAGCCAGCGAAGGCGTTGCGCAAGTGGATTTCGCGATTGGCGTAGTGACCCTCGTGGTTCTTCGGCGACCAGTCGGCGATGGTCACCGGGGCGTCGAGTATCAGGCTGTCCGGGGTCATGCCCTGGCGCAGGGCGGCCTGGTAGACGAACAGCTTGAAGGCCGAGCCCGGCTGGCGCTGGGCGTCGGTGACGCGGTTGAACTGGCTGGTCTTGTAGTCGTCGCCGCCGACCATCACGATCACCCGGCCATCCGGGCGCATGGCGACCAGCGCCGCCTGGCTGGCGTGGAGATAGCCGCCGTGGCGCTTGAGGGCCGTGCGCACGATCTCCTCGGCGCGGTCCTGCAGGATCGAATCCAGCGTGGTCGGGACCATCACCTCGCCATAGGCGGCCTCGAACGCCTCGCGCGCCTGGGACGAGACCCAGTCGGCGAAGTAGGAGCCGACCGGCAGTTTCTCGCGGCCGGAACGGACGCTGGCCGGGCGGACGCCGCGGGCCTGCTGCGGCGTTATGACGCCCTGCTCCTCCATGGCCGCGACCACGATCCGGGCTCGGGCGCGCGCGGCGGCGAGATCCTCTGTCGGCGCCAGGCGCGAGGGCGCCTTGACCATACCGGCCAGCATAGCCGCCTCGCCGATCGAGAGCGTCTCGGGGGTCTTATCGAAGTAGTGTCGAGCTGCGGCCCGCAGGCCGAACACCCCGTCGCCGAAATAGACGGTGGAAAGGTAGCGCGAGAGGATCTCGTCCTTCGACAGCCGCGCCTCGAGATAGAGCGCAATCATCGCTTCCTGGGCCTTGCGGCGCAGGCTGCGCTTGTTGCTGAGGAAGGCGTTCTTCGCCAGCTGCTGGGTGATGGTCGAGCCGCCCTGCTGGACCTCTCCGGCCGAGACGTTGCGCTGCAGAGCGCGGGTCAAGGCCTTCAAATCTATGCCGAAATGGCTGTAGAAGCGCCGATCCTCGATGGCGATGAACGCGCCTGGAACATACTTGGGCAGCTTGGTCGCATCGACCGGCTGCTCCTTGTAGGAGCCGCGGCGAGCGAACGGCTTGCCGTCGGCGGTGACCAGCACCAGCGTCGGATCGGGCAACGGCTCCAACGCCCGCCCGAGCGGCAGCGACCAGACCATGAAGACGATCACGGCGACCATGGCGAGCACCGCGCCGGCGGCGATCTGCCAGGGGCGGCGGCGCCAGATCGGCGGCCGTTCGCGCACGACTTCGGGTGCGCCGGTAAGCTCGGTCATGGGGCTCCGTACTCGGACGTTGGGCGATCGGCCGATCGCCCTCTTCGCACGCTGCGAGAGACCTTGCTAGGCCCCCGCCCGCTGGGCGTACTCCCACGCCGACTTGGCCAGCAACGGCACCCGCTCGGCCATCGCCGCGGCCTGCGGGCTGTTGGCCGTGCCGTCGCGCACACGGCCGACGATGCCCTGACAGATCCCGGCCAGCCGGAACATGTTGTAGGACAAGAACCAGTCGAGATGGTGCAGGCCCGAGCGGCCGGTGCGGGCGCAATAGGCCTCGACCGCCTCCTCGATGGTCGGGATGCCGTGCGCCTTGAGGTCGGGCAGCTGCGAGATCGTGCCGTTGACCCAGTTCATCAAGAGATAGGTGAAGTCGGCCAGCGGTTCGCCGAGGGTGCCGAGCTCCCAGTCGAGCACGGCGATGACGCGCGGCTCGGTCGGGTGGATGACCATGTTGTCGAGGCGGTAGTCGCCATGGACGATCGAGGTGCGCTCCTGCTCGGGCAGGGTCTTGGGCAGCCAGTCGATCAGCCGCTCCATCTCCTCGATGTGGACGGTTTCCGAGGCCTTGTACTGCTTGGTCCAACGGTCGACTTGCCGGCCCATATAGTTGCCGGGCTTGCCGTAGTCGCCGAGGCCGATGGCCTGGTAGTCGGTGTTGTGCAGGTCGGCCAGGGTGTTGATCTTGGCCATGAAGATCGCATGGCGCTCGGCCGGCTCGTACTGCGGCAGCTGCTGGTCCCAGAGGATGCGGCCTTCGACCATGTCCATCACGTAGAACATGGTGCCGATGACCGTCTCGTCGGTGCAGAGGCCGTAGGAGCGCGCGACCGGGAAGCCGGTCGGATAGAGCGCGGTGATCACCTTGTACTCACGGTCGACCGCGTGGGCCGAGGGCAGCAGCTTGCCCGGCGGCTTGCGCCGCATGACGTACTTTTTGGCCGGGGTGATCAGCTGGTAGGTCGGATTCGACTGGCCGCCCTTGAACTGGCGCACTTCCAGCGGACCGGCATAGCCCTCGACATTGGCCTGCATCCAGGCTGCCAACGCTGCCTCATCGAAACGATGGGACTCGGCGACCTCCTTGGTCCCGCTGTTGAGCTGTTCGCGCTGCTGCTCGGCGGTGTCGGACATGGCGGTTCCCTCGGCGGTTCGTACAGTTGTTTGAACCACCATACCGAGGCCACGGCATGGCGAGCAAGCCGTTCCGCGGCGGGAACGTCAGCGGGGCCGCAGCGCCCGCCAGCCGATGTCGGTGCGATGGAAGCCGCCCGGCCAGTCGATCCGCGCGATCGCCGCATAGGCCTTGTCGCGGGCCTCCTGCAGGCTCGCGCCGCGGGCGCAGACATTCAGCACCCGCCCACCCGAGGCGCGCAGGGTCCCGTCGGCGTCGCGCGCGGTGCCGGCGTGGAAGACCACCACATCCGACCCGAAATCCTGCTCGGCCCCGCGGATGATCGATCCGGTCACCGGGCTTTCCGGATAGCCGTCGGCGGCCAGAACGACGCAGATCGCCGCCTCGTCGCGCCAGACCGGCGCCGGCGTCTGGTCCAGCGTGCCGTTGGCGCAAGCCAGCAGGTACGGGACCAGGTCGCTCTCCAGGCGCAGCATCAGCACCTGGCACTCCGGATCGCCGAAGCGGACATTGAACTCGACCAGCTTGGGACCGTCCTTGGTGGCCATCAGCTCGACGAACAGCACGCCCTTGTAGGGCGCGCCCTCCGCGGCGATGCCGGCGAAGGCCGGTTCGGCCAGCCGCAGGCGGGTCTGCTCGATCAGCTCCGGCGTGAAGACCGGCGCCGGCGAGTAGGTGCCCATGCCGCCGGTGTTGGGGCCGACCTCGCCGTCATAGGCGCGCTTGTGGTCCTGGGCCGCGCCGAAGACGATCGAGTGCTTGCCGTCGCAGAGCGCGAACAGCGAACCGATCTCGCCTTCGAGGAACTCCTCGATCACGACGCGGGCGCCGGCGGCGCCGAAACGGCCGCCCAGGGCGTCGTCGATGGCGGCCTCGGCCTCGGCGCGGTCCTGGGCGATGACGACGCCTTTGCCGGCGGCCAGGCCGTCGGCCTTGATCACATAGGGCGGCTTGAAGGCGTCAAGCGCGGCCTTGCCGGCCTCAGCCGTGTCGCAGACCTGGTAGCCGGCGGTCGGCAGGCCGTGACGGTCGGTGAAGGCCTTGGTGAAGGCCTTGGACGATTCAAGACGACCGGCCGCGGCGACCGGTCCGAAGCAGGGAATTCCAGCCTCGTTCAGCGCATCGGCCAGGCCGGCCTCGACGGAGACTTCGGGGCCGATCACCACCAGGTCGGCGACGATTTCCTTGGCCAGGGCGAGCAGGCCAGGGACGTCTGTCGTCTTCAACGGGGCCAATTCGCCCAGGGCCGCCATGCCCGGATTGCCCGGCGCCATGACCAGGCGCTTCACCAGCGGCGAGGCCGCGATCTTCCAGGCCAGCGCGTGTTCGCGCCCGCCCGAGCCGACGAGGAGGATGTTCATGAGCGAGCGTTTGGCGCGCGCGGGCGCAGCGGTCAAGGATGGGCCGCGCCGCGGCCGTCCCCGATCCAGCGCCGCACGGTCGCCCGTGCGCGCTCCGAAGCGCCGGAGGCCGGACGGCTGGGCGGCGCCGTCACCTCGAGCACCACCCCGTCAGGGTCCTGGAAGTAGATCGACTGCTGGGCGCCGTGATCCTCTTCCCAGTAGCGGACGCCGGCCTCCCGCAGGCGCATTCGCCAATCGCCGAGCTCGGCCACGGTGTCGGCTGACATCGCGTAGTGGCGGGCGTCCTTCGGAAGGTCGCGATAGAGCGGGGTCGGCGCCCCCTTCAGCTCCACCAGCACGATCTCGCCGCCGCCCGGCAAGGCGAAGATCATCATCAGCCAGGCGTAGTCGCCCCAGTCGTCGCCCTCATGGGCCTCGACGAGCTCAAGCCCGACGACGTCGCGATAGAAGGCGAGGCTGGCGCCGGCGTCGCGCACGGGAAACACCACATGGTCCAGCTTCAGCATGCCGGCCGTCCTCCGCGGGGAGGCCGCCAACATAGCACACGCGCGGTCTCAGCGCGGCGCCTTCGCGCCTAGCCCCAGATCCGGAAGTGCTTGGAGAGCTTGAGGCCCTGGCGCTGGTAGTGGGAGCCGCCCTCGCCGTAGAGACGGGCAGGTTTCGCGGTCAGCGGCTCATAAACCAGCCGAGCGACGGTCTGGCCGTCCTCAAGCAGGAACGGCGTCTCGTGGCTGCGCACCTCAAGCACGCCCCGCGAGCCGACGCCGCCCGCCTCCTCGGTGCCGAAGCCGGGATCGAAGAAGCCGGCGTAGTGGACGCGGAACTCGCCGACCGAGGGATCGATCGGGGTCATTTCCGCCGCCTCCATGACCGGGATCTCGACGGCCTCCTTGGAGGCCAGGATGTAGAACTCGCCCGGGTCGAGCAGCAGCTCGCCGCGGCGCGGGATCAGCGGCTCCCAGAAGTCCTTGGGGTCGTGGCCATCGACGTGGTCCATATCGACCACCCCGGCATGGCGGCGTGCGCGGAAGCCGGCGACGCCGTCGGAGAGGTCGACCCCGACGCTGCGCACCTGAAGCTTCGGCGGCTCGCCGCGCTTGAGCCGCAGCTGGTTCAGGCGGGTGGAGGTGCGCACCAGGATCGAGAAGGTCTGCGGCGCGATCTCGATGAAGGTGGGCCCGGCGTATCCCTCG
Source organism: Phenylobacterium sp. 58.2.17 (assembly GCF_026411515.1). Taxonomy (NCBI): domain Bacteria; kingdom Pseudomonadati; phylum Pseudomonadota; class Alphaproteobacteria; order Caulobacterales; family Caulobacteraceae; genus Phenylobacterium; species Phenylobacterium sp. 58.2.17. The sequence continues at coordinate 48,096 of NZ_JAPMTQ010000023.1, forward strand.
GCGACGTCGTCGAAGGCGACGGAATTGTTGGTCAGCAGCCGCACGAACACGTCGACCCGGCCGGTCGAGCTCTTGGGATTGGCGCGGGCCGAGATGCCCTTGGGCAGCGCCAGGCCTTCCTGCAGCTCGGCGATATAGACGCAGCCCCTTTCGAGCACCGCGCCGCGGGTCAAGTCGAGTTCGTGCATCGCCACGTCCTCGAGGCGCTGCGGCACGGTGCGCCCCAGCCCGGGCAGGAACGAGGCGCGCACGCGCCAGGCCCGCGCGCCCAGGCGCAGGTCGAGGCTGGCGGGCTGCACCTGGTCAAGGTCGAACGGGCGGGAGGACGTGATGGCGCCCGCAGCGATCAGCTCGTCGATGGATTGGGAAGGCAGGATACCGGGGGCGTGGCTCATCGCCGCGACACTCGCCGCCCGCCCCGAGTCTGGCAAGGCTGGAGGCCCGCTTCACCTGCAAGCTGCGGCAGATTTTCACTGGTGGCGGAGGCCGGGACCGAGGTTTAGAACGCCCAACCTAAGCTGAAAGGAACCACCATGGCCGAAGACACGCGCGACTGGGAGCTCGAGACCAAGCTGGTGCGCGGCGGCATGGCGCGCACCCCCTACGGAGAGATTTCCGAGGCGCTGTTCCTGACCCAGAGCTTTTCGTACGAGAGCGCCGGCGCCGCCGACAAGCGCTTCTCCGGCGAGGAGCCGGGCTTCGTCTACCAGCGCTTCGGGAACCCGACGACGCAGATGTTCGAAGACCGCCTGGCGCTGCTGGAAGGCGCCGAGGTCTGCCGGGCCACCGCCTCGGGCATGGCGGCGGTGCATGTGGCGCTGCAGGGCCTGGTGCGGGCCGGCGACCACATCGTCGCGGGCCGGGCGCTGTTCGGCTCCTGCCGCTGGATCCTGTCGGAATGGATGCCGCGCTTCGGGGTCGAGGTGACCTATGTCGACGCGACCGACCTCACCGCCTGGAAGAACGCGGTGCGGCCCAACACCAAGGCCTTCCTGGTCGAAAGCCCGGCCAACCCGCTGCTGGAAGTGACCGCCATCGGCGCGGTGGCCGAGATCGCCCATGCCGCCGGCGCCAAGCTGGTGGTCGACAACGTGTTCGCCACGCCGGTCTTCCAGAAGCCGCTGACGCTGGGCGCCGACATCGTCGTCTATTCGGCGACCAAGCACATCGACGGCCAGGGCCGAGTGCTGGGCGGCGCGATCCTCGGCGCCGAGCAGGTGATGACCGAGGCCTACAAGGACATCCTGCGCCACACCGGGCCGGCCCTGTCGCCGTTCAACGCCTGGGTGCTGCTAAAGGGCCTGGAGACTCTGGAGCTGCGCGTCACCCGCCAGGCCCAGAACGCGGCCAAGATCGCCGACGTCATCGCCGCCCATTCGAAGACCAAGACGGTGCTCTATCCCACCCGACCCGATCACCCGCAGGCGGCGCTCGTCGCCAACCAGATGACCGGCGGCGGCAATGTCGTGGCCTTCGACCTGGGCAGCCGCGAAGCGGCCTGGCGGTTCCTGGACACGCTGGAGATCGTCGACATCTCCAACAATCTGGGCGACGCCAAGTCGATGGCGACCCACCCCTGCACCACCACGCACCGCTCGATGCCTGAGGCCGAGCGACTGGAAATCGGCCTGACCGAGGGCTGGGTGCGGATGAGCGTTGGGCTTGAAGGCGCCGGCGACCTGACCCGCGACGTCAGCCGCGCGCTGGACGCGGCGTAGCGTCCAACCAGGCCAGGATCTCGGGGTTCAGCTCGCCAGGATAGGTGTGGGCAAGGTCGTCGATCTCCCGATAGACGACCTCCGCGCCCGCCGCCTCAAGCGCGCCCACCGCCTGGAACGCCATGTCGACCGGGAACATCCAGTCGAGCGCCCCATGGGCCACATGGATCGGCAGGCCGCGTAGGCGCTCCGGCTCGGCCGTCTGCGCCAACATCGGGTGGAAGGCGGCCGCCACCGGCGCCAGATGCGTGAACGGCGAGGCCGGCTCCAGGCCGCTCACATAGCTGAAGGTTCCGCCGTCGCTCATGCCAGTGAGCAGCAGGCGCTGGCGGTCCAGGGTCCAGCGCGCGCCGACCTCGGAGAGGACGTGCGCCAAATTCGGTGTGTCGAGATCCGGCCCGGTCAGCGCCCAGGTCTGGCCGATCGCGGTCGGGGCGACCACGATCGCGCCGTGGCTGCGGGCGGCGCGCAGCCAGCTCCACAGGAACGCCCGGCCGTTCCCCGAACCCCCGTGCAGGGCGACGACCAGCGGCCAGGCGCGGTCCGGGGAATAGTACTCCGGCACATAGACCGAGAACGCGCCGTGCGCGCCCGGTTCGCCGCCGCCGTGCATGACGCCGGTGTGCGGAGCCGGAGCGTTGAAGCGCGCCTGCAGTTCTGCATCGCCGCGAACGGCGGGTTCCAGGAAGAAGCGGCTCACCGGCGGCAGCAGGCCGGCCAGGGGATAGAGCGCTTCCAGCGCCCGCGGCCCATGACGCAGCGCCTTGAACGACTGCATCATGTCGCCGGCCGCCACGCCCGCGCGCAGGCCTTCGAAGGCCGATATGACCGCCTGGCCGGCCGCTTCCAACGGGCCCCGCAGCGCCGCGACCGGTCCTTGCCAGCCGCTCGCCTGTTGGAGGTGTTCGCTCAAGGCGGCCTCGGGCGCGCCGACGGCGGCCAGCAACTCCGGCAGGTCCGGCGGGTTCAGCCGCCGGCCGATCAAGGCGAGCGCCTCCATGGCGCCCAGAAGCGCGCCGGTCAGGGCGGCGAGTTCGTCAAATTCGCGGTCAGCGTCGTCCATGCCGCCATAGTCGCGTCAGCGGGCGGGGGAGACCAGCCCGCAAAGGCTGTCATCCCGGTTTCGGCGCAGCCGAAGCCCGGGCCCCATTCGCGCCAAGCGGGGAGACTCGAGCTGGAGACTGTTAGCTCCGGTGTTCATGGGGCCCGGCCTTGCTTCGCAAGCCGGGATGACAGCCATGAACTCGGGACGACAGCTATGAGCTAAGCGCCGCCGGGTCGATGGCGTAGACCGTCGAGCAGTATTCGCAGGTCACCCGGATCTGGCCGTCGTCCTCGACCATGTCGGCGCGCTCGTCCTCGCCGAAGGATTTCAGGACGGTCTCGATGCGATCCTGCGAGCAGCGGCAGAAGGCCTGCAGCGGCTTGGGCTCGAAGACCCGCACGCCGTCCTCGTGGAACAGGCGGAACAGCAGCGTCTCGGCCGAGATCGTCGGGTCGAGCAGTTCGTCTTCGCCGATGGTCTCGAAGAACGCCTGGGTGCGCACCCAGGCCTCGGTGGTCGAACCCCGGGCATCGTCCTCGGCGATGTTCTGGATCAGCATGCCGCCGGCGCGCCAGTGCGGCCCCTGGCCGACATCGGCCTGGCCGACGGCCAGGCGCACGCGGGTCGGGGTTTGCTCCGACTGGGCGAAATACTGCTCAGCGCAGAGGGCCAGGGTCTCGCCCTCGATGGCGGTGACGCCCTGGTAGCGGTCCATGTCCGGGCCTTGGTCGACGGTCATGATGAACACGCCGCCGCCCAGCAGGCTCTTGGCGCCCGGTCGCGCGAAGCCGGTGCTGAGCTTGGCGACCTCGTCCGCGTCGAACCGGCAATAGCCGCGCAGGGCGCCGCTGGTGTCGTAGTCGACCACGACATAGCGCACCGGGCCGTCGCCCTGGGCCTGGACGATCAGCCGGCCGTCGAACTTCAGGCTGGAACCGACCAGGGCGGCGAGCGCGCAGGCCTCGCCCAACAGGTTGGCGACCGGTTCGGGATAGGCGTGGCCGGACAGGATCTCGTGCACCGCCGGGCCCAGGCGGACCAGGCGGCCGCGCACGGCCTCGCCCTCGATCTGGAAGGGGGCGACGATGTCGTCGGGGATGGCGTTCATGACGGTGTCGGACATGGTGGCGGCATATAGGGGGGCGAGGCCGAAGTTGCGAGCTTTAGCGGTCGCCTCCCCTTGTCGCGTTCAGATCGCCCCGAAGCACCAGGCGAGGATCGACTTCTGGGCGTGGATGCGGTTCTCGGCCTCGTCCCAGATCAGCGACTGCGGGCCGTCGATGACGTCGTCGGTGACTTCCTCGCCGCGGTGCGCCGGCAGGCAGTGCAGGAAGACGCCGTCCTTGGCGGCCAGCGACATCAGATCACGGTCGACCTGATAGGGCTCCAGGGCCTCCATGCGCTCGTCATGGTCGGTGTCGCCCATCGAGACCCAGGTGTCGGTGATCACGCAGTCGGCGCCGCGCACGGCCTCGCGCGGGTCGTCGGTGGTGAACACTTGGCCCTGCAGATCGGCGGCGCGGGCCAGGTCCATCAGGTCCGGGTGGTAGAGCGCCGGACTGGCGATGTTCAGCTTGAAGCCGAGCTTGGGCGCGGCGTGGATGAAGCTGGAGCAGACGTTGTTGCCGTCGCCGACCCAGGCCAGGGTCTTGCCGGCCACAGGGCCGCGATGTTCCTCGAAGGTCATCAGGTCGGCGATGATCTGGCAGGGGTGGCCCTTGTCCGACAGGCCGTTGATGACCGGCACGGTGGACGCGTAGGCCAGCCGCTCGACGTCCTCGTGGCTGTTGGCGCGCAGCATGACGGCGTCGACCATGCGCGAGAGCACCTTGGCGGTGTCCTCGATGGTCTCGCCGCGGCCGAGCTGCATGTCGTTGGCGGTCGAGATGATGACGTCGCCGCCCAGCTGGCGCATGGCCGCATCGAACGAGAAGCGCGTGCGGGTGGAGTTCTTCTGGAAGATCATCGCGAGGGTCCGCTCGCGGGCCGGCGCGTCGCCGTCCACGCGGCCCTGCGGCCAGCCGCGGCGGGCGGCCTTGCGCGCCTTGGCGTCGTCAAGGATGGCGCGCAGGTCGGAAGCTTCGATCTTCCAGAGGTCGACAAAGTGTCTGACGGGTTGGGTCATGGTGAGGTCCTAAACCCGCTCATCCCCGCGAAAGCGGGAACCCAAGCTGCAATGCCGATGCGATGCGCTTGGGAGTCGGCTTGGGTTCCCGCCTTCGCGGGAATGAGCGGCGGAATTGGGATCAGGCGGCGGCTTTGGCCTTGGCGCGGGCGGCTTCGCAGGCGCGTTCCAGCTTTTCGACCGCCTCGCGGGCCTCCTCGAGCGTGAGGGTCAGCGGCGGCAGCAGGCGCACGCAGTTGTCGCCGCCGCCGGCGATCAGCAGGTGCGCGTCGCGGGCGTGCTGCATGAACTCACGGTTGTTGGTGGCGAGCTTCAGGCCGATCAGCAGGCCCTTGCCGCGGATATCGAGCACGACGTCCGGGTAGCGGTCCTTGAGGCCGTTGAACTGCTGGGTGAAGTAGCCGGCCAGTTCGCGGACGTGGTCCATCAGTTCGGGCTTGGCGAGCTCCTCCATCGAGGCGAGCGCCACGGCCATGGCCAGCGGGTTGCCGCCGTAGGTCGAGCCGTGCGAACCGACGGTCATGCCGGCGCCCGCCGCCGCGCTGGTGACGCAGGCGCCGACCGGGAAGCCGCCGCCGAGGGCCTTGGCCAGGGCCACGATGTCCGGCTTCACGCCGGCCGCCCATTCCCAGGCGAACAGCTTGCCGGTGCGGCCGAGGCCGCACTGAATCTCGTCGAGGATCAGCAGCGTGCCGGTCTCGTCGCAGAGCTGGCGCATCGCCTGGAGCTGCTGGTCGGTCAGGGCGCGGGCGCCGCCCTCGCCTTGCACCGGCTCGACGATGATCGCCGCGGTGGTCGGGCCGACGGCGGCCTTCAGGGCCTCCATGTCGCCGAACGGCAGCTGGACGAAGCCGGGCATGCGCGGGCCGAAGCCTTCAAGATAGGCCGCGTTGCCCGAGGCGTTGACCGCCGCCAAGGTGCGACCGTGGAACGAGCCGTCGAAGCCGATGATGTCGATCCGCTCGGGCTGGCCCTTGGCCCAGTGATACTTGCGCGCGGTCTTGATCGCGCACTCGATCGCCTCTGCGCCGGAGTTGGTGAAGAACACCTCGTCCAGGCCGGTGGCGTCGGTCAGCACCTTGGCCAGCTTTTCCTGCCCCGGGATCTTGAAGACGTTGGACACGTGCCAGAGCTTCTCGGCCTGGTCCTTCACGGCCTGCACCAGCTTGGGGTGCGAGTGGCCGAGCGCGTTCACCGCGATGCCGGCCATGCAGTCGAGATAGGCCTCCCCGTCCGTGGTGAACAGGCGCGCGCCCTCGCCTCGTTCGAACGCCAGCGGGGCGCGGTTATAGACGCCCATGATGTGGTCGCTGGGAACGGTCGCGGCTTGCTGCGCGGTCTTTTCAGTCACGGGGATTGCCCTCCGAAAACATAAGCGTCCCCGCGGCATTGGCGGCGGGGACTGGAAGGCTTGGCGTTTTCCGCTGGGAACGACGGTCTGTCAATGACCGCTTCTGTGAAGCTTCGTGGACCACTTGGCCGCAGGGGTCCATGTTTGGCCACGTTTATCCCCGAGGAGGCCCCGAATGAAGCCAATCTTTGCTCTCGCTCCGCTCGCCGCCCTGACCATCGCCGGATGCGCATCCATGGAACCCCCGCCCGCCGCCAAGGCCCAGGTCACCGGCTCGGTGCTGTATCGCGAACGGATCATGCTGCCGCCGACCGCGACCGTCACGGTGACGCTGGCCGACACCTCGCTGATGGACGCCCCCGCCAAGGTGATCGACACCCAGGTCCTGACCGGGGGCTCGCCGCCCTACAAGTTCACGCTGAACTACGACCCCGCAAAGATCGACCCGCGCCACACCTATTCGGTGTCGGCCCGCATCGAGGTCGACGGCAAGCTGCGGTTCATCACCGACACCCACACCCCGGTGATCACCCGCGGCGCGCCGACCCATGTCGAGATGATCGCCGTGGGGACGCCGCAGAACTAGGACGCCGGCGGCGGGCCGGCGAACATCGCGCGGGCCACCTGCGGATTGTAGAAGGCGAGATAGCGCGCCGTCCCCTCGGGCGGCAGCACCTCGACGAGCACGCGGTTGTCGACCCAGAGCTCGACCAGATCGAACACCCCGCCGCGGTCGCAATGCACCGCCCGCCAGCCCGCCGCGCGGCCCAGCTCCATAACCTCGTCGACGGTCAGCGCCGTCGTCAGCGCGACGTGCAGGCCGCTGGCCGCACGGTCGTCGCCGTCCTGGCGGATCTGGGTTTCCCAGGGCATGGGCTCGGGACCTTTCGGCGGACGGGCGGGATCGCGATCGCCCGCGCCCTGATGATGGGCGGTGGCGGCGGGCACCACCTCGACCCCGACCCCGGAGCCGTCGCGCGCGATGGCCACCCATGACCCGGGAACCACAGGAAACGGCATGACCTCGCCGTCGATGATCTTGCCGAAAAGTTCGGCCGTCGCGCGGGTGTCGCGGGCCGGAAGGGAGAAATGCGCAATCATGGCTTGCTCCGGGTTGCCCCGCGCTCGGCGGGTTCGATAGGCGCCGCGCCGCGGCGGCGAAGATCGTCCAACAAAGTCTGCACGGCCCAGGTCGCCGCATCTGCGGCCCGCTCGCCGGTGACGCCCCACTGCTCGCGCAGCGAAACCCACCCATAGGCGGAGTAGATCAGCTGCAGCATGGCCGCGGCCTTCTCCTGCTCGCCGGCCGGCAGGTCCGGCGCGGCCTCGACAACCGCCGACAGGAAGGCCGCACGGCGCGGTTCGTTCAGACTCTCGCGCATCTCCCGGCCCTGCTGGCTGGTGAGCGAAGCCACGATGTGCGCCGGCGCGGCGTCGAAGGTCGCGTAGAGCGCGGGCAGCTTGGCGATGATGTCGTCGGCGCTCTCGGGCATGCCGACGGTCACGCCGTTGCGACGGTTCAGCCACTCCCAAAGCCCGCGCAGCAGCACGTCGCGGCTGGGGAAGTGGCGGTAGACGGTGACCTCGGTGACGCCCGCCGCGGCGGCGACGGCGCGATTGGTCACCTGCTCGATGCGCCCCTCGGTCAGCAACAGGTCGGCCATCGCCGCCAGGATCCGCTCCCGGGTCGCCCCGGCCTGCTCCTGGCGCAGGCGGGAATTGTATGTGCGCACGTCAGACATGATGTAAGTCGATATAACATCAATATGGAGCAGGCAACATGAAAAAGCCCTCCCGGCCGGGAGGGCTTTGTTGGAACGGCGATGCTGACCGGTTCAGGTCTTCAGCTTGTAGCCGGTCTCGAACATCCAGAGGCACAGACAGGCGAAGGCCAGCACCAGGCCTGCGGTCATGCCGACGCCGGCGATCAGCGAGCCTTCCGCATGGCCGATGAAGCCGTAGCGGAATCCGTCGATCAGATAGAAGAACGGGTTGTAGTGGCTGGCCGTGCGGAACGGCTCGGGCAGCCGGTCGACCAGATAGAAGGTCCCCGACAGGAAGGTCAGGGGCATGATGATGAAGTTGGTGACCACCGCCATGTGGTCGAACTTCTCGGCCCACAGCCCGGCCATGATGCCCAGCATGCCCAGGATCAGCGCCGCGCTGATCCCGAAATAGAGCACCGCCCAGACATGGGTGATCGGCAGGGCGGCGAACGGCAGGATCGCCGCAAAGGTCACCGCCCCGACCACGACCCCGCGGGTCGCCGCCCCCAGCGCGAAGGCCAGCACCTGCTCGACCGGGGTCAGCGGCGGAGTCATGAAGTCGCCGACCAGCCCATTGAACTTGGCCTGCAGCAGCGACGACGAGGAGTTGGCGAAGGCATTGTTCAGGATCTGCATCATGATCAGGCCCGGAGCCACGAACACCGCGAACGGCGTGCCGTGGATCGGCGGAGCCGCACCCTGCACGGCGACCACGAACACCATCATGTAGAGCAGCGCCGTCACCACCGGCGCGGCCAGGGTCTGCATGCCGACCTTCCAGAACCGGCGCACCTCACGGGCGTAGAGGGTTCCGAACCCGGCCCAGTTGAACCCGTGGTAGTCGCGGGGCTGCGGCGGGATGACGGCGTCGGCGGCGGGCATGTCCTTCATGGCTCAGGATGTGCGCCCGCTTTGGCCGGATCGCAAGCACCCGTCACGGCGCCGCTTAAAACGCGAACCCTGTGGACAGAATCAATATCTAGTTTCTGTGGACGAAGCTAAGGGCGCCTATTGTGGCCATTAATGGATGGGTTACGATATCTAGTAGTTGATGGCGGTCAGATTTCGGACTGCCACAAGATGTAGATCCCAGCCACCCGCGGGGGCGGCGCTGGGGGCGTACAACCGGGTGGAGCCAGACATGGGTTGGACTGACGAACGCGTCGAGAGTCTGAAGAAGCTCTGGCAGGACGGCCTCTCGGCCAGCCAGATCGCCAAACAATTGGGCGGGGTGACCCGCAACGCCGTCATCGGCAAGGTCCACCGCCTGGGCCTGTCGGGACGCGCCGCGCCGTCGAAGCCGGCGCGCCCGGCCTTCAAGGCGCCGCGTCCGGCCCGTCCGGCC
>NZ_JAPMTQ010000024.1:0-56096 GCF_026411515.1 Phenylobacterium sp. 58.2.17
GATCTACACACCTTCCGGTTCGTCGGCAGCGTCAGATGTGTATAAGAGACAGCCCGCCGCCGCGCCCGCGCCGGCCGCCGAGGAAAAGACCTACGTGCTGCCGACCACCGGCGCCGAGGGCCAGATCATCGACGTCATCAACCGCGTCTGCAAACCGCTCGTGAAGGGCGGAGACTTCAAGGCCCTGGCCGGCGGCATGGCCGGCTACAAGCTGAACAAGCGCGAGGGAACCTATGTCGGGACCCTGGTCGAGAAGCCCTACACCCTCACCATCTGGCCGCAGGGCTCCAACAAGGACGTCTGCCGCCTGACCCTCAGCTATCCGATCGACGGCGAGAAGCCGATCATCGTCGGCCTCAACATCTTCTCGTTCCTGCACAAGCCCGAGCTGGTCCAGCAGCGCAACGACTTCGTGCCGGCCACCGATTTCAAGCGCATCACCAACTCGTGGGAATACTACACCGACAAGGAATCGATCGGTCTGGTGTTCCTGCAGCTGAAGAAGCCGGACGGCACGCCGGCCGGCAAGAACGCCGACCTGGCTGAAGTGCTGTACTCGGAACGCAAGTTCTAGCATCCGGCCGGCGCCCTCCAGGGGCGCGGTGGTCTGTTGCAAGGGCGCGGGAGCTTCTCCCGCGCCCTTTGTCGTCTTGGCCGCAAGAGCGGCGGCGATCGGACGTTGACGGGCAGCGGCGGGCGCCGCCAGGGTCGTCCCAAACCTCGACTGTTTGGAGTACCCCCGATGACGACGCGCGCCCTGCTGCTTGGCACCGTCCTCGCCTTCGCCTGCGCCGCCGCGGCCCCGGCCGCAGAGCCGGCCAAGCGCCAGTCCGGCCAGATCGTCTACGACAACGTGCCTGAGACCCCCGCAGCGCTGAAGGCGGCGATCGCGCCCTACTACAACGCCCGTTCGGCGGTGTTCGAGGATTGGTTGGACGACGGCTCTATCCTGATCGCCACCCGCTTCGGCGACGTGAACCAGATCCACCGCGTGGCCGCGCCCGGCGCGGCGCGCACCCAGCTGACGTTCTTCGCCGAGCCGGTGAACAGCGCCAAGGGGCAGCCCGGCGAGGCCCGCTTCGTCTATCCGCGCGACGTCGGCGGGGCCGAGTACTACCAGGGCTATATCCGCGGCCTGACCGGCCCGGAGGTGCAGCTGACCGCGCCGAAGACCCGCAATTCCAGCTTCACCTTCTCAGGCGACGGCAAGCTGGTGGCCTGGAGCCAGGTGACCCCGGGCGATCCCAACTACGACATCATGCTGGCCGATCCGGCTCAGCCCGAAGGCCGCCGCGTCGTCCACGAGGGCACGGGGGCGATGGCGGTGCTGGACTTCTCGCCGGACGGCGGGCGCCTGCTGCTCAGCCGCTACAACTCGGCGGCGTCGACCGATCTCTTCGTGCTCGACATCGCCAGCGGGGCGTTGACGCCGGTCGGCCCGACCGGCCGCCCGATCGCCTATGTCGGCGGGGCTTTCGCGGCCGACGGCGCACATGTCGTGGTCCTGTCCGACGACAAGTCCGACATGGCCCGGCCCGTGGTGATCGACATCGCCAGCGGCGCGGTCCGCGACCTGGAGCCCGGCGCCAAGTGGCCGGCCGAGGGCTTCGACCTGTCGGCGGACGGGACGCTGATCGCCTACCTGGTCAATGAAGAGGGCTATTCGAAGATCGTCGTGAAGGAGGTCGCGAGCGGCAAGACCCTGCCGACCCCCGCCCTGCCGCTGGGCGTGCTGACCGGCCTCGGCTTCTCGCCCGATGGCAAGCAGCTGGGCTTCAGCCTGTCGACCTCGACCTCGTCGGGCGACGTCTGGAGCTTCGCCCTGGCCGACGGCAAGCTGGTGCGCTGGACGCAGAGCGAGCTTGGCGGCCTCGACCCGGCCAAGCTGGTCGAGCCGACCCTGTTCCGCTACCCGACCTTCGACAAGCGCTCGATCCCGGCCTTCATCTACAAGCCGGCGGCCGAGGCCGGCGAGAAGCTGCCCGTGGTGATCCAGATCCACGGCGGGCCCGAGGGCCAGGAGCAGCCGAGCTTTAATCCGCGCCGCCAGTCGTGGGTGAACGAGGTCGGCGCGGCGGTGATCATCCCGAACGTCCGCGGCTCCAGCGGCTACGGCAAGACCTATATCGGCCTCGACAACGCCGAGAAGCGCGAGGACTCGGTCAAGGACATCGGCGCGCTGCTCGACTGGATCGCCAAGCAGCCGGACCTGGACGCCAGCCGCGTGGCGGTCGTCGGCCAGTCCTATGGCGGCTACATGTCGCTGGCGGTGGCCGCCCACTACAACGACCGCATCGCCGGGGCGATCGACCTCTACGGCATCTCCAACTGGAAGACGTTCCTCGCCAACACCGAGGGCTACCGCCGCGATCTGCGCCGGGCCGAATACGGCGACGAGCGCGACCCGAAGATGGCCGCGGTGTTCGACAAGATCTCGCCGCTCAACATGAGCGCCAAGATGAAGAAGCCGATGATGATCTATCAGGGCGCCAACGATCCCCGGGTGCCGCAGTCGGAATCCGAGCAGATGGTCGCGACGCTGCGGGCCCAGGGCTCCGAGGTCTGGTACGTGCTGGCCCTCGACGAAGGCCACGGGGTCGCCAAGAAGGCCAACGCCGAGGCGGTCCGCGCCAGCGAGATCGTGTTCCTGAAGAAGGTGCTGGGGACGAAGTAGCCCGCGGTAGGGGGCGGCCTACTCGGCCGCCGCCCGCTCGGCGAGCACCTCGGCCTGCGGGGCCTTGAGCGCCATGACGCTAGCGGCCAGACCGGCCGCGACCACGAACAGGGCGATATCGACGATCCAGGCCATCGGATCGCTGAAGTCGCCCAGATTCAGCGCCAGGTGCAGCGCCCCGACGCACGCCAGCACGCCCGCGGTGGCGAGCCGTAGCCGCCGGGAGAGGGCTTGCGGGGGCCAGTACCGGCTGGCGGCGAGGCTCGCGGCGGTCGCCAGCGCCCAGACGGCCAAACCCGGCCAGGGCCCAATCAACGACGCCAGGGCGGCGACGGCGAAGGCGAATGGCTGGCTCCAGACCGTGGCGATCCAGATCCGTTCCCAGCCGGGCGCCGGACGGCCTTTGGCGCGCCGCCGGGCCAGCCAGATCGCCACGCCGCTGGAAGTCACCGCGGTCAGACCCAGGCCGAGCACGGCGTAGACGATCTTGACCAGGCCGCCGCCGAACCAGCCGAAGTGGATGGCGCCGAGGACGTTGATGATCTTCTGGCCGAGGTTGTTCTCGTCGAATCGCGAGGCGCTGACCATCTTGCCCTCGCGGTCGAAGGTGAAGCTGTCGCCGCGGGACAGGGTGTCGGGCCTGATTGCGTTGATCAGCAGGCCTGCGCCGCGCTCGCCGGGATGCTCGACCGCGATGAAGGTCGGCGTCATGCCGGGCGCGGTCGCCTTGAGGCTGGTCAAGGCGGCGGCCAGATCGGGCAGCGGGGCTGGACGGGGATCGTCGATCGGATGCGGCGGCAGGAACAGCGCATAGGCCTTTTCGGTGTCGCCCTTGAACACCGCCAACGCCAGGATGCCGACAATGATGGTTGTGAGGCCGAGCAACGCGCCAGTCAGCGAGATCGCGACGTGGAAGGGCAGCGCCCAGACGCCGATACGGTTGTGCAAATCGGCTTCCTGCAGGCGCTTGGAGCCGCCCCAGCGCAGGTGGAAGGCGTCCTTGAACACCCGCGGGTGGGCCAGGACGCCGGAGATAAGCGAGGACAGCAGCGCCACGCCGGTCAGGCCGACGACGAAGATGCCCCAGGTCTGCGGCAGGTGCAGGTTGATGTGCAGCCGGGTCATGAACTCGGTCCACGGCGTCTCGGCGCGGCCGACGATCTGGCCGCTGGCGTCGGCGGCCCATTCGCTATCGCCGCTCTTGGGGTGATCGACATAGGCGATCAGCGTCGGCGAGGCCGGTTGCGGGGCGTAGATGTAGACGTGCTCGGCGCCGGGCGCCTTGGCCATCGCCTGCGTCAACAGGGTCTGGATCGCCTGCGGAGAGGCCTCCCTCATCTGCGGCGCAGCGGGACGCTCCCAGCGGTGGAATTCCTCGGCGAATACCGCCACCGAGCCGGAGAAGCAGACCAGGTAGATCAAGGCGGCGAAGGCCAGGCCCAGGGCCGAGTGTCCGGCCAGGACGGCGCGGACGAAACCGGACGGGACCTTCGGCCAGATCGGCTTGCTCATGAGAACCCCTTCAGGGCCGATGCGGTGAAGGTCGCCACGGTCACGCCGAGCAGCACCGCGGTGGCGCGTAGGATCTTGTTGTCGGAGAGCGTCCAGGCCATGCCGCCCGCCCACAGCAACGGCGCCAGCAGGCCGCCGATCACCATCCGGGTCTGCGGCTCGCCCGGCATCCAGACCGTGTAGGCGAGGCCCACGCCCATGGCCGCGATGCCGCCCAGCGGCCCGGCCAGGATGCCGCGCAGCCAGCCGCGCCAGGCCTTGGACGGCCGGTCCGACGGCTCGAGGGCCAGCTCGCGCGGCGGCCGCTTCTTCGGATCTCGGATCTGAATGGTGGCGGCGATCAGCGCCAGCACCGCGAACGGAACCAGGGCGACGGCGAGAAAAGGGCCGCGCGCCGCGCCCAGCGTAACGGCCGCCGTCGCGACCGCCGCGGCGACCAGCGCCCAGCCGCCTAGGATCAGCCAGGGCCGCTGGGCGTTGCGCGTGCGCCAGGCGCGGCGCAGGACCACGCCGGCGGCCAGTCCGATGGCCAGGACGACGGCGCAGCCGGAGAGGGTCCCGGTCACCAGCGGGTTTCCAGGATGACGCCCAGCACCCGCGGGTCGCCAAGCATGGCGCGGCTTAGGCTCGGCTGGTTGTACTGGACGTATTCTTCGTTCAGCAGGTTCTTGCCGTAGGCGAAGACGCCCCAGCGGTCCGTCTCGTAGCCGATCTTGCCGTTGACCAGGGTGCGCGCCTTGATCTTGGCGTCGGCCTGCTGCGCGCCGACCTCGCTGTAGGCGTCGCTGCGATAGCCGGCGTTGAGATTGGCGACGAAGCCGTTCCCCCAACGCCAGTCCGCTCCGGCCGCGAAGGTCCAGTGCGGGGCGAAGGCGAACTCAGTACCCGATAGGTCAAGGCTCAGCGCGCCGAGCTCGACGTCGAAGTCCTCGAACTCGGTCTTGGTGTGGCCGAGCGAGGCGTACCAGCTGAATTGGTTGGTCGGCGCGTGATTGATTTCGATCTCGAAACCGTAGAGGTGCGAGCTGCCGGCGTTCTCGGTCTGGTAGTCGTAGAGGTTGAGGCCGAGGTTCACCGTCACCTGCTGGTCCGACCAGTCGACGTAGTAGGCGTTGGCGTTGACGAGCAGGGTCCCATCCAGCCACTCGGAGCGGAGCGAGGCTTCGTAGTTCCAGGTGAATTCCGGATCGTAGGCCACGACGTTGGACCGGGCGATGTTCACCGTCGATCCGCCCGAACGATAGCCGCGCTGGACCACGAAGCTGGCCGAGATGTCGTCGTTGAAGTCGTACTTCACGCCGAGCTTGGGCAGGAAGGCCTCGAAGTCGCGGGTGGTGGTCGGCGCGGAGGCGTTGGCCTGACCGACGAAGCCCAGCACGACCTGGTTCAGACCGCCGATCACCGGAGCCAGCGGGCCGAACGCGGCCGGGTTCGGCAGCGTTCCGGCGAAGGTCGCCGTCTGGTCGTTGGTCAGGGTGTTCTGCTCGCGGTCGTACCGGAAGCCGGCCAGCAGCGAGAGCTTGTCGGTGAGCTGGTAGCGGCCGTCGGCGAACAGGGCCACGGTCTCGATCTCCTCGGGCGTGACGCTGTGGAAGTCGACCAGGATGGCGGGCAGGGCCGCGGCGTAGGTGTCGGCCGCGAAGGTGGCGGTGGGGAGGTTCAGACCGAACAGCGGGCTGGTCATCAGGGCGATGAGCGTCGGCTTGGGTGTCTCGACGGTGGCCAGGCTGGTCAGCTCGTAGTCGCGGTCGCGCTTGGAGTACCAGAAGCCGACCAGGCCGCTGAGCCGCTCGCCCTGATAGTTCAGGCGCAGTTCCTGCGACAGCGTCTTGGAGACCTCGTCCTGTATGCCGAAGGCCAGCGGCTGGGCGGTGTCGTCGGCGTCGTACTTGCTGACGTTGTCGACCCTGATCCAGGAGGTGACGCTGGAGAGATTCAGCCGGTCGGACAGGTCGTAGTCAGCCTCGACCGTCAGGATGTCGGTGGTGGTGTCCGAGAGGTTCGGCGCGTCGCCTTCGCTGATCCGGTCGTCGTAGATGTCGGGAACGTCGGTCCGCGAGTAGGTGAAGACGTAGCCGCCCTCGCGCTTGTCATGCAGCCAGACCGTACGGACGGTCAGGTCAGGCAGGGCGCTTGGCGTGAACAGCAACTTGCCGCGGATGGTCGTGGCGTCCACCGCGCCTGCGTCTTCCTTGCGGGTCACATTGTAGACGAAGCCGTCGGCGCGACGGGTCTCGGCGGCCAGGCGGAAGGCCAGCTGGTCCTCGACGATCGGCCCGGTGAGCACCGCGGCCAGCGAGCGGTCGTCGGCGTCCGAGACCAGGCCGCGCACCCGGCCGCCGAAGGTGAAGGACGGTTCGGCCGAGCGGATGACGACCGCGCCGGCCAGGGCGTTGCGGCCCTGAAGCGTCGATTGCGGGCCACGCAGGATCTCGACCTGGCCGATGTCCCACATGTCCAGCGGGCCGCCATTGAGGCCGCGCTCGGGGATCGCCGCGCCGTCGACATAGACGGTCGCGAGGCCGCCGGCGCCGCCGCCGGAGACGTTGGTGTTGCTGATGCCGCGGATCGTAAAGCCGGACGGGCCATAGGTCTCGCTGACATTGGCCGTGCGCTGGACGATGTCGAAGAAGTTCACGACGTTCTCGCGCTCGATCTTCTCGGCGGTTGTCACGGCGACGCTCGTAGTCGTCTCCTGCAGCGACCGGGCCGCTTTCTCGCCCGTGACGACGATGCCCTCGACCTCGGTAGCGTCGGCCGCCGCGACCTCGGCCTTCGCTGCGCGCGCGCCGCCCAAAGTCAGCAAGGTGACGAGACTCACCGACGCGAAGAGCATGGCAGACCGCATACAAACCCCCATTGTTGCGAGGCGTTCGCAGTATTGTTGATGCGCTTGCGAGTCAATCGCAATTTTGGGGCGGCTAGCGGTCTGCGGAGTCGCCCGTTCAGCCCATGGCGGCGAGGGGCTCGTCCAGCCAGCCCTGGGCGATCTCGGCGATTTCACGCCAGCCGGGCTCGGCCACCAGCCAGTGGCTCATGCCGGGCGCCTCGATGAACGTCGCGCCCAGCCGCGCGGCGGTCTGGCGGACCGTGGCGGGCGGATGGACGACGTCGCGCTCGCCGCCGATCACCAGGGTGGGGACGCGCAGGGGGCCGACGCTGGTGGTCATGAACGGGTCGAGCCACCAGTTCAGGGTCTCCCAGAGAGCGCGGCCGCTCTCGGGCCGCATGCGGGCGGCGACGGCCTCGCGCTCGGCGCGGTCCATGCGGTCGAGGCTGTAGCGGCGCGCCAGACTGCGGTCGGGGGCCACCGCCTGCGCCCAGAACGGGCCGAGCGCATGCAGGCCGAAGGCGGTGACCGCCTCCTCCATCGACGAGGCCGCCACGCCCCAGGGGGCGGTCGGGGCCAGCAGCACCATCGCCCGCACCGGGGTGCGGCCGGCGGCCAGGGCGCAGACCAGCCCGCCCATCGAGTGGCCGACCAGGATCGGCGCCTCGTCGAGGCCGGCGCAGAGCCGGGCGATGTCACGGGCGTAGTCGGCGACCGAAACGCCGAGCACGGCGTGGGGGGCGTCGGCGTCCGCGTGGCCGCGCAGATCGGGCGTCTGGACGAAGTGGCCGGCCGCCTCGAAGGGGCCGCGCAGGCGCTCGAACGCCCAGCCGCCGCAGAAGGCGCCATGCACCATGACGATCGGCGGCGGGGCGATGCTCATCGGCAGGTCAGGCCGCGCGGCCGGGCAGGCCCGTAAACACGTGGAAGGCGCGGGCCACGGTTTCGTAGATCGCCCTCTTGAACGGCACCACCAAGCCGGGCGCCTCGTGGAGGCTGCCCCAGCGCCAGGCGTCGAACTCCGGGTGTCCGTCGCCGGAAAGATCGATCTCGCTCTCCTGGCCGTCGAAGCGCAGGGCGAACCAGACCTGGCGCTGGCCCTTCCAGCCCTTGGCGATCTTCGAGCCGTTGTGGCCGGGCGGGAAGTCGTAGGCCAGCCAGCCGTCGGTGCGGCCGAGCAGGGTGGTGGTGACGACCCCGGTCTCCTCGGCCAGCTCACGACAGGCGGCCAGATAAAGGTCTTCGCCGGCGTCGACGCCGCCCTGCGGGAACTGCCAGTTGTAGGGCTCGGAGGTCTGGAAGCGGCGGCCCAGCCACACCCGGCCATCGGGGTGGAACAGCACCACTCCCACGTTCGGGCGGTAGGCGGACAGGTCAGTCATCTCAAACCATTTAGCGACGCGAGGCCAAAGCGGAAGCCGGCGCCAGTTGATAGCCTCTAGATTCAACCGATTCAGCCCACTTTGCGACCTGCGACAGGGTCACAGGGTAGGCGAAGCCCGAGCCCAGCGCCTGGCCGTGCTGCAGGGCTCCGGCCTCGATCGCCAGCAGCTGCTGGTCGATGGCTTGGCCCGAGAGCTGCTCGTCGATGATGCGGGCCGCCGAGGCGCGCATCGGGCCGGTGCGGCGGGCGGCCTGGCCGTCGTCGATGAACGCCAGGCCGCGGCCGCGCAGGGCGGTCTGGAAGGCGTTCATGCCGGTGTCCGAGGTCATGAACCGCGAACCGAGATAGTTGGTGACGCCGAAATAGCCAGTCGCGCGCGACAGCACCCATTCCAGCTTCTTGACCGTCTCCGAGCCAGGCGAATCGGCCAGCAGGGTGTAGGGGCCAGGGTCGTTGTCCGGATAGTCGCTGGGCTCCATCGGGGTCTCCAGCAGCACCTCGTGGCCGGCGGCGCGGGCCAGGTCGATCCAGCCCTGCAGGCCCTCGGCATAGGGCACGAACGACAGGGTGATCTCTGGGGGCAGGGTGTCGATCGCTTGGCGGGTGGCCGCCGCGTTCAGCCCCAGGCCGCCGATCACCAGGGCGACCTTGGGCCGGCCGTTCGGGGTGAAGGGGCGGGCATAAGCCTCGGCCGGGGTCTTGCCGTTGGCGGCGATGATCGGCAGCGGGCCGCTCGGCCCCTGCGAATGGAAGCCGGCCAGCGGCGCCTGGGGCAGCGGATCGGCGGCGTGGAAGGCGCCGCCCTCGAGCGTGATGGTGGCCTCGCCCAGCGCCGCATCGGCGCCGATCGGGGTCTCGGAAAGGCGGAAGATGTCCTCGGTGACGGTCGGCTGGCCGCCGCCGCGGACCATCGCCTCACGCCAGCCGTCGGGCGCAGCCTCGCCGCCGATCTTGGCCAGTGACAGCCGCACCACGGGTGAACTGGCCTTTGGGTCGCCGATCAGGGCGACCAGGGTCAGCAGCACGAGGATGAACAGGGCTGCGGCGGCGCTGGCCCCGACATAGGGGTTGGCCAAGGCGCGGAGCGCGGTTTCGGAGATCGGCGGGGCCGGCGCGGGGGCGGCGATCGCGGGGGCGAGGTGCTTCTTCGAAAACATCACATGATCACGGAACGTTCCGGCATTGGAGCGTCCGCGAATATGGTTAACAAACGACTTATACAGTGAACGCCGGCGCGATTTCCGTTAACTTTCAATTAACTAATCGCGCCGGCGTTTTGGCCGTCTATTTCTTGTCCGGAGAGGCCTTCTCGAGCGCCGGCGCGCCCTTCGGCGAGATCACCGCAGCCATCTTCGGTTCGGGCTTCGGCATCTTGGGCGTGGCGGCCACCGAACCGTACTTCAGCACGTCCATGGCGCGGGCCAGCTGGAAGTCGCCCTTGTCCTCGTCGAAGCCGCTGGGCGGGGCTTCGGCCGGGATGTGAGCGCCGCGGCGGGCCTTGCCTTCCTCGGCGTTCAGCGCGTTGCGGAACGAGGCTTCCGAGAACTGGAAGGCGCGGTTGGCGATGCGCTGGGCCTGGTCACGGGTCTCTGCGACCTCGAGGTCCGGCTCGATGCCGGTCTTCTGGATCGAGCGTCCGGCCGGGGTGTAGTAGCGCGCGGTGGTCAGCTTCAGCGCGCCGTCCATGCCGCCGCGCAGCGGGATCACGGTCTGCACCGAGCCCTTGCCGAAGGTCGTCAGGCCGACCACTTCGGCCCGCTTGCGGTCCTGCAGGGCGCCGGCCACGATCTCGGCCGCGGAGGCTGAGCCGGAGTTGACCAGCACGACCATGGGCAGGCCGCCGGTCACGTCGCCGGCGCGGGCGTTGTAGCGCTCGATGTCGCGCGGATCGCGGCCGCGCTGGGAGACGATCTCGCCGCCTTCCAGGAACATGTCGGAGATGCCGACCGCCTGGTCGAGCAGCCCGCCCGGATTGTTGCGCAGGTCGAGGACCAGGCCCTTCATCTTCGGGTTCTTGGCTTTCAGATCGGCCAGGGCCGCCTCGGCCTCGTCGGTGGTCTTCTCGTTGAAGCCGGAGACGCGCAGATAGCCGTAGTCGCCTTCCATCTTCGCGGTGGCGGACTTGGGCTTGATCACCTCGCGAACGATCTTCACGTCGAACGGGTCGGACTTCTCGCGGGCGATGGTCAGGGTGACCGCCTCGCCCGGCTTGCCGCGCATCTGCTTGACCGCCTCGTTGACCGACAGGCCGAGCACGCTCTCGCCGTTGACCGCGGTGATGAAGTCGCCGGGCTTCACGCCGGCCTTGAAGGCGGGCGTGCCGTCCATCGGCGAGATGACCTTGACCACGCCTTCTTCGCTGGTGACCTCAAGCCCGAGACCGCCGTACTCGCCGCGCGTCTGGTCGCGCATGTCGTCGAAGGAGTCGGGGTTCAGATAGCCCGAATGCGGATCGAGCGAGGTCAGCATGCCGTCGATGGCCGCCTCGATCAGTTTCTGATCGTCGACCTCGGTGACGTATTGGCGCTCGACGGTGTCGAGCACGTCGCCGAACAGCTCGAGCATCTTGTAGGTCTTCACGTTCGGCGCCTGGGCCGAGGCGAGGGCCTGCTGGCTCACATAAGCCATGGAGCCGGCGCCGAGCACGAAGGCCGAAGCCCCGATCAGAAAGTACTTACGCATATCAGGCCTTGAAGCCTCCCTTTGCGACGGGACGGCGCCGCACCGGAAATTCCTAAACCAATGTTCCGCGAAGAATCCGGCGGAAATGGTTCGTATCGTCAGCCTACCCCGTCCAGCCATCTGGCGGGGTCGACCGGGACGCCGCGTTCGCGGACCTCCAGATAGAGTTCAGATGGGGAGTTTCGTCCATCCGTCATCCACCCGACAGGCGCGCCCGCCGCGACTGATTGACCAACCCCGACGCTCGTTCGGTCAAGGCCAGCCAACACCAGATGGTACCCCCCGGCCAGCCGCAAGATCAAAATAGTCCCCCACCCCTTAACGGGGCCTACAAACTGGACGAGCCCGGCGTCGGGCGCGGCGACCTGGGCGCCGTGCCCGGCCGCGAGGGTGACGCCGGAGGCCTCGCCGCCCCCGGCCAGGGCCGCGCCATAACGCTGGACCAGCTTGCCCTCCACGGGGGCCAGCAGGCGGATCGGCGGGGTGATCGGGCCGCTCTCGACCGGGGCCGCGCCGGGCGGGGTGGCCTCCAGTTGTTCGCGGCGCTCGGCCAGTTCGGAGTCGGAGGTGAACAGCGCCTCGCTGGCCACCGCCGCCAGCCGGCGCTGGCGGGCGATCTCGCCGGCCTCGGCGGCGTAGACCTTGGCGCGCTTCTGCAACTCGGGGGTGATGGCTTTGACCAGGATCGCCGCGCGCACCGCGTCGGTGGCGTCCCCCGGGCTGACCAGCAGGGCCGGCGGCGGGTCGCGGCGGAACTGGGCCAGCGCCGTCAGCAGCCGGGCCATGCGGTTGAGGTTACGGCCCTGTTCGGCGCTGAGCACCGTCTCGCGGACGTTGAGACGCTCCAGCCGCGCCTGGCTCTCGGTGGCCGCATAGGCGATCGCGCCGGCCGCCAGGGTCGCGGCGACGGCGCAGGTGCTGGTCAGGAGGACGCCGCGGCGCATCATCGCACCAGGGATAAACTGAGCGCTTCGCACCCTCAATCGCGATGATAGGGGCTGCCGGCCAGGATGGTGACGGCGCGATAGACCTGCTCGGCCAGCATGGCGCGGGCCATGGCGTGGGGCCAGGTCTGCGGTCCGAACGCCAGCTTGCCGTGGGCGGCGGACAGCAACGAGGGATCCAGGCCGTCGGCCCCGCCGATCACGAACACCAGCCGCCGGGCGCCGTCGTCACGCAGGCGTGCGATCTCGCCGGCGAAGGCGCGTGAGGCCCTGGCCGTTCCGTGCTCGTCGCAGGCGATGACGTGGGCGCCTTCGAGGTGGGGCCGCAGCACTTCGGCTTCAGGCCCCTTGCCCGGCTTGCGCGACTCGACCTCGATGACCTCGACCGGACCGAGGCCGAGCGAACGGCCGGCCGCGGTCGCGCGGTCGACATAGAGCTTCACCAGCTCGACTTCCGGCGAGCGCGGCAGGCGTCCGACGGCGAGGATCGTGATTTTCATGCGGTCCTTTCCTCTCCCATCGTGATGGGAGAGGGAGGAAAGATCAGCTCGACGGAGTCCGGTGCGCGGAGTCGACCGACCAGATCTTCTCGATGTTGTAGAACTGGCGCACTTCCGGACGGAACAGGTGAATGATCACGTCGCCGGTGTCGATCAGCACCCAGTCGCAGTGCGGCAGGCCTTCGACCCGGGCCTTGCCCAGGCCTTCTTCCTTGAGCGCGCGCAGCAGGTGGTCGGCCATCGCGCCGACATGACGGTGCGAACGCCCTGACGCCACGATCAACGCGTCGGCGACGGCGCTCTTGCCTTTCAGGTCGATGAAGACGACGTCCTGCGCCTTGTCATCGTCCAGGCGCTGCAGGATCAGTTCACCGAGGGCGGTGATCTTCGCCTCGGGGTTGGAAGAAGCGCCGGAAACCGGGGCTTCGTGCGCTCTAGGCGCAGGGTCAGGGCTCAGCGGGGTCGCTCCTTTGTTGCCTCGCTGGGAGAGCCTTAGCACGGATTGGGGGCGTTGGTCAGCCCAGCGTCACGAGTCTTCAAGCCGACAGCGATGCGAACGTTCCCGCACCGGCCGCAAAGTGACCTGCGGCTATTTAGCCTGGCGGGCGCGCAGGGCCGTCGAGGACTGGAAATTCAGCGGTCCGGTGAGGAAAACCCAGCGCGGCGGCTTGGCGCCGGGCAGCAGCTTGGCCTCCAGCAGCGAGACCCGGGCGCTGCCGAAACGCCGCGCCGCGGGCGAGGAGCGGCTCTTCAGCGAAATCCACGGCCGCGAGACCACGGCCACCGGCACCTGCGCCATGATCTGGGTCCAGCCACGCCAGCGGTGGAAGCTCGCCAGGCTGTCGGCGCCCATGATCCAGACGAAGTCGACGCCGGGAAAGCGGGCCTTCAGGGCCTGGATGGTGTCGATGGTGTACTGCGAGCCGAGCCGGGTCTCGGCGTCGCTGACGATCATGCTGCGGCCGCGGGCGATGGCGCGGGCGGCGGCCAGGCGCGTCTCCAGCGGCGCGGTCTCGTGCGCGGCCTTCAGCGGGTTCTGCGGCGAGACCAGCCAGATCACCCGGTCGAGCTGCAGACGCCGGCGCGCGGTCTCGGCGACGTGGGCATGGCCTTCGTGGGCCGGATTGAACGAGCCGCCATAGAGGCCGACGCGCATCCCCGGCTTCAGGTCGAAGCCGAGCCGCAGGGCTCCGGGACGCCCCGCATCAGGCCGGCGCCTAGCGGGCCCGGCGAACCACATGGACGTCCCCGGATCTCAAAGCGTCTTCGCCGTGGCCGGATTGCGGTCGAGGTTGGGATCGCTCTGGCGGACCCGGGCGCGGACGGTGAACACGCCGTCGCCCGACAGCACCCCGCCGCGGGCGAACAGGCGGCCGTGCTCCCAGTTGGAAAGGCCAAGCTCGGGCCGGTCCAGGGCGAACTGGCCGTCGACCCAGCGGGTGAAGCCGTCGCCGATGAAGGGGGCGTTGACGGCGCTGTAGAAGCGCTCGTGCGCGGCGGCGTCCTGCGAGATCAGGCTGGCGGCGAACTGCGGGCTGTAGCGGTTGAAGAGGGCGGCGGCGGCCTCGACGCTGTCGACCAGCACCAGGGTCAGTTCCGGGGTCTCCTCCCACTCCCATTCGCGGGCCAGGTCGCGTTCGGCTAGCAGCTCGACCTTGGGCTCCTCGACGGCGCCCTCGGCGCGGCCGACGGTGACGCGGGCCGCTCGCCAGGCGGCGGGCAGGGCGCTTTCCGAGCCCTCGACCACGTGCAGCTTCACATTGCGGCGGCGCTCGCCGGCCAGATCCAGGGCCTCGAGGAAGGCCGGGACCAGGACGCCGGCGGCCTCGCGGACGATGGCGCAGACGTTGAGCGTGTTGCAGACCTTGCGGTCGAGCGAGTGGTAGACGGCGGCCTTGAACCGGGCCGGGTCGGCGTCGGCGGCGGCCACCATCCAGGCGCCGCCCGTGCCGTGCAGGCTGACTGGCGCGCCGGCCTGGCGGGCGATGGCGCCCAGCTGGGCCACGGCCGGGCCGGAGCCGCGGGCGACCGCCAGGGCCAGGCGGGGATCGGAGAACATCGCCCATCCGGCGGCGTGCTCGGGACTATCGACGAGCGCGGCCGCGCCAGGCGGCAGGCCGGCGGCCTGCAGCGCCGGGTCCAGCGCGTGCTCGACGATGGCGCGGGCGGTGCCCAGCGCGTCGGAGCCGATGCGGAAGACCACGGTGTTGCCGGTGCGCAGCACGCCGGTGGCGTCGGCGAAGACATTGGGGCGGCCCTCGAAGATGAAGCCGACCACGCCCAGCGGGGCGGCGACCTGCTCGACGCTCCAGCCGGGATGCTCGACCCGCTCGACCAGCCGGCCGCGGCCGACCTTGGCGTCGCGCCACACGTGCAGGCCGGCGATCATGTCGGCGCGCATCGCCTCGTTGACCGCCAAGCGGGTGGTGGAGCGGCCCCTTGCTTGGGCGCGGGCGACGTCCTCGGCGTTGGCCTTGGCGATCGCGCCCCAGGCGCCGTCATCGGCCAGGTTGTCCGCAAAGGCTGCGAAGAAGGCGGTGATGGCGTCGTCGCCGACCTGGGCGAGCTGGCCGAACGCGTCGTGGGCGCGGCCCACGGCGCCGGCGGCGATCGCCTGGACGGACGCCGGCACATGCAGCAGGTCGCCGGTCTCCTGGACCACCACCAGCCGGTCGCCCGGCTTGAATGCGGCCGCGAGCTTGTCGGAGACATAGGCCACGCGGTCGCCGCCGAACGGAATCGGCATGCCGGCGACCAGCGCCTCCAGCTTGCCCGTCCGGGCTCCCGTCTCGGCCTTGGTGCTCGCCGCCGCGTCGTCCATTACGCGCCCTAATGCTCAGTTTGAGGTTTAGTAGGCTCCTTTGGAGCCCGTCGCAAATCCGTCGTGGGGGTCAGGCCGGGGTCCGCGCCGCCAGCGCCAGGTCGTCGGCGTGGATCATCGGGCCGTAGCTGAAGCCCAGCACGCCCTCGATGGCGTCGGACTTCAGGCCGCGGATGCGCCCGGCGTCCTCGGAGTCGTAGCGGGCCAGGCCGCGGCCGATCTCGCGCCCGGCTTCGTCGACCACGGCCACGGCGTCGCCCTTGCCGAACCGGCCCTCGACCGCGAGCATCCCGGCGGCCAGCAGGCTCTTGCCGGTGGCCAGGGCCCTGGCCGCCCCGTCGTCGACGATCACCGCGCCGGAGGTGGCCAGCGAGCCGGCGATCCAGGCCTTGTAGGCGGCCGCGACCGACACCGACGGCTCGATCACCGTCGCCTTTTCGCCGGCCTCGATCGCCGCGAGCGGCGCGGGGCGGCGGCCGAGGGTGATGATGGTGGCGCAGCCGGCCGACTGGGCGATGCGGGCGGCCATGATCTTGGTGGCCATGCCGCCGGTGCCGACCCCGGCGCCGGCGTTGGCCCCGCCGGCCATGGCCTCGATTTCCGGCGTCAGCTGGCTGATGCGCGGCAGATGCTCGGCGGCCGGATTGTCGCGCGGGTCGGCGGTGTAGAACCCGTCGATGTCCGACAGCAGGACCAGGGCCTCGGCGCGGATCATCTGGGCCACGCGCGCGGCCAGCCGGTCGTTGTCGCCGTAGCGGATTTCTTCGGTGACCACGGTGTCGTTCTCGTTGACCACCGGGATCACGCCCAGGCCCAGCAGGGTGGAGAGCGTGGCGTGGGCGTTCAGCCAGCGGCTGCGGATCTCGGTGTCGTCGCGGGTGATCAGCACCTGGGCGGCGACCAGGCCGTGCGGCACCAGCGCCTCTTCCCAGGCCCGCATCAATTCCGACTGGCCGGCGGCGGCGCAGGCCTGCTTTTCGGGCAGGGTCAGCTTGCGCCCGCCCATGGAAAGACGGCGGCGGCCCAGCGCCACCGCGCCCGACGAGACCACCAGCACCTGTTGGCCGCGGGCCCGCAGCCGCGCCAAGTCGGCGGCGAAGGCCGACAGCCAAGCCGAATCGGGGCCGGTCTCGCCCGCCACCAGCGCCGAGCCGACCTTGACGACGACTCGCTTGGCCTCCCCGAGGCGGCTCACGGAGTCCAGCCTCCGCCGCCGGACTGTTCGGCCTCTTCCTCGGCGATCTGCGCCTTGCGGGCGCGGACCATGCCGTAGGCCTCGCGCAGCAGTTCGGTCACGCCCTTGCCAGAGACCCCGGAGACCAGCCGCACCTTGCCGCCGATCGCCTCTTCCAGGGCCTCCCGCTGCATGGCGATGACGCTATCGTCGAGGGCGTCGATCTTGCTGAGCGCGACGATCTCGGTCTTGTCGCCGAGATCCTCGCCATAAGCCTCGAGCTCGCCGCGGACGGTGCGCCAGGCTTCGGCGACGTCGGTCTGGGTGGCGTCGACCAGGTGGATCAGCACCGCCGTGCGCTCCACGTGGCCGAGGAAGCGGGTGCCGAGGCCAGCGCCTTCCGAGGCGCCTTCGATCAGTCCGGGAATGTCGGCCAGCACGAAACGCTCGCTGGGCGAGAGGTCGACCATGCCGAGATTGGGCGCGAGCGTGGTGAACGGATAGTCGGCGATCTTCGGCTTGGCGGCGCTGGCCGCGGCCAGGAAGGTCGACTTGCCGGCGTTGGGCAGGCCGACCAGGCCGACGTCGGCGATCAGCTTCAGCCGCAGCCAGATCCAGCGTTCCTCGCCCTCCTGGCCGGGATTGGCGTGGCGCGGGGCCTGATTGATCGGGCCCTTGAAACGGTCATTGCCCCAGCCGCCGTTGCCGCCCTTGAGCAGCAGGATACGCTTGCCGGGCGTATCCATGTCGGCGATCAGGGTCTCCTTGTCCTCGTCGAGGACTTCGGTGCCCACCGGGACCTTGAGGACCACGTCGTCGCCGGCCGCGCCGTGGCGGTTGCGGCCCATGCCGTGCACGCCGGTGCCGGCCTTGAAGTGCTGGGTGTAGCGGTAGTCGATCAGGGTGTTGAGGCCCTCGACCGCCTCGATCCAGACGTCGCCGCCGCTGCCGCCGTCCCCGCCGTCGGGACCGCCGTACTCGATGTACTTCTCGCGCCGGAACGACACAGCGCCGCCGCCGCCGTTGCCGGAGCGGACATAGATTTTGCACTGGTCGAGAAACTTCATCGGGGCCTTTTGTAGCACAGAGGAGCGAAGGTCGAGGGCGGAGTGGGTTTTTCCTCCCCCATCATGGTGGGGGAGGAAAAGCTCAAGCCAGCCAAACCATCATCCGGGTCGGGGTGGCCCGGCCGCCGCGGGCGATCGACGGGCGCAGCTCGACATCGCCGGTGTAGAGGAAGCCGGCGTTGCACAGCACCTGGCCCGACGCCGGATTGTCGGCGAAGTGACCGGCATGCATGTAGCGCCGGCCCCAGGTGCGGTGCGCCCAGATCAGCGCTCCGCTGGCCGCTTCAGTGGCGTAGCCCTGGCCCCAATAGGGGCGGCCGATCCAGTAGCCGATCTCGCGCTCGCCGCCCTCGCGGGTGTCGAAACCCAGCACGCCGATGGCGCCGAGCTCCGGGTGATCGACGACGAACACCGCCTCGCGGGCGGGATCGGCCTCGCTGGCCTTCTCCAGGAAGCCTTCGGCGTGCTCGACCCCATAGGGATAGGGCATGCCCGTGGTCATGCGGGCCACGTCGAAGTCGTTGGCGTAGGTCGCCAGGCGGGCTGCGTCGGCCTTGCGGGCCTTACGCAGCCGCAGCCGCTGCGTCGTGATGACGGGCTCCAGTTCGATCGCGCACATTGGTCTACCTCCCGGCCCTCTGTCGGGGCCCCAGAACGCAAAGAGGGGGAGTCCGGCGGTCCGGACTCCCCCTCGGAAGCACTCTGCCCGGTCCGCCTTACGGCGAACCCGGTTTCAAGAGGTTCGCCTGATTATTCAGCCGCTTGGGCCACAACCACGTTCACGTAGGTGCGGTCGTCGCGCTTGGTCACGAATTTCACGGCGCCGGCGGCGGTCGCGAAGAGGGTGTGGTCCTTGCCGATGCCGACATTGTCGCCCGGGAAGAACTTCGTGCCGCGCTGGCGCACGATGATGTTGCCGCCGACGACAGCTTCACCACCGAACTTCTTGACGCCAAGGCGGCGGCCAGCCGAGTCGCGACCGTTGCGCGAAGAGCCGCCAGATTTCTTGTGAGCCATAGCTCTCTCCTAACTCTCTAGTGCGCGCTTATTCGGCGGCGTCGTCAGACTTCTTGGCGGCGGCCTTCTTAGGCGCAGCCTTCTTGGCCGGAGCTTCGGCCTTGGCCGGAGCGGCCGCAGCTTCCAGTTCGGCGACCACGTTCTTCAGGTTGCGGGCGCGAGCATCCAGCAGGGCCTTCGAGGTCAGGTCGACCTTGCCGTCCCACTTGGCCGACTTGCCGGCGCCGTCGATCGCGGTGACGCGCAGGACGGTTTCCGACTGGCGGTGACCGCGGGTGCGGCGATAGCCCTGGCGGCGGATCTTCTTGAAGATCTTCACCTTCTCGCCCTTGCGGGTTTCGATCAGGGTGGCCGAGACCTTCGCACCGTCAACCAGCGGGGCGCCGACGGTCACGGCTTCGCCGTCACCGACCATGAGGACGTCGCCGAACGCGACTTCCGCACCGGGTTCACCGTCGAGCTTTTCGACGACCAGCAGGTCACCGGCTTGAACCCGGTACTGCTTTCCGCCGGTTTTGATCACCGCGTACATCGTTGGCGCCTTGGACTATAGCAAAATGGATTGCGCCCGCGAGATAGCCCGCGGGCGAGAGGCGCGGACTTATACAGAGGGACCGTTGAGAGTCAACGCGCCTGGCGTGTTTCTACGGTCACGTGGCTCAGACCCGGCAAGCCGGCGAGCCGCGCGCGATAGATTTCGGCCGGCTGGGCGTCCCGCGACTCGACCACGACAATGGCGGCGTGGTGGCCGGGACCGAGGCGCCAGAGGTGCAGATCGAGCAGCCGTTCGCCGCCGGCTTCCATCCGCCGGCGGATCTCGGCGGTCAGTTCGGGCGAGGGATTGACGTCGAGCAGCACCGCGCCGGTGCGGACCATCAGCCGCCAGGCGAAGTGCGCCAGCAACACCGCGCCGGCCAGGCCGGCCAGGGCGTCGGCCCAGGCCCAGCCGAACAGGCGGCCGAGCCCAAGCCCGGCGATGGCCAGCGCCGACACCGCCGCGTCCCCCGCCAGGTGCAGGTGCGCGGCCGACAGGTTGAGGTCGCCGTCGCGGTCATTGGCGTGAGCGTGCGCCGGCCGCAGCAACCACATGCAGACCAGATTGACCGCCAGCGCCGCCCCCGCCAGGGCCAGGGCCCCGTCATAGGCCACCGGCGAAGGCGACAGCACGCGATGGCTGCTCTCCACGGCGACCAGCACGGCGCTGACCGCCAGCACGGCGGCGTTGGCGAACCCGGCCAGATAACCGAGTTTGCCGGTGCCGAAGGAGAAGCGTGGATCCTGGGCGTAGCGGCGGGCCATCCGATAGGCGCCCGCGGCCACCACCAGGGCGGCGACGTGGGCGGCCATGTGCACGCCGTTGGCGATCAGGGCCATGGAATTGAAGACCAGTCCGCCGACGATCTGGCCGGCCAGGGTCAGCAGGCAGATCGCCGCCACCAGCCAGGTCCGCCGCTCGTTGCGGGCGTGGTCGGCGCCCAGATAGACGCGATCGCCCCGAAAGGCGTCCATCTGTCCTTGGCGTTCGGGGGCGGAGGCGGTCACGGTGGCCCTTATATAGAGCGGCGCTCGGAGAGCGCGGTGTTATTCGATAACACCTATGCGATGGTCAAGCGGTCGAAGGCCGCAGCCTGTTCCCTTCGCCTCGATCAATGACTAGATGACGTCCATGACCGACAAGACCCCCGTCACCGTCCTCACCGGCTATCTCGGCGCCGGCAAGACCACGCTCTTGAACCGCATCCTCACCGAGGATCACGGCAAGAAGTACGCCGTCATCGTCAACGAGTTCGGCGAGGTGGGGATCGACAACGACCTCATCGTCGGCGCGGACGAAGAAGTGTTCGAGATGAACAACGGCTGCGTCTGCTGCACCGTGCGCGGCGACCTGATCCGCGTGCTGTCCGGCCTGATGAAGCGCAAGGGCAAGTTCGACGCCATCGTGGTCGAGACCACCGGCCTGGCCGATCCGGGCCCGGTCGCCCAGACCTTCTTCGTCGACGACGACGTGAAGGCCAAGACCCAGCTCGACAGCGTCACCACCGTGGTCGACGCCAAGCACCTGCCGCTGCGGCTGGCGGACTCCAAGGAAGCGGTCGAGCAGATCGCCTTCGCCGACCAGATCGTGCTGAACAAGACCGATCTCGTCACCGAGGACGAGTTGCGCAGCGTCGAGGCGGCGATCCGCCGGCTGAACCCGCTGGCGCCGATCCACCGCACCCAACGTTCGCAAGTGCCGCTCGAGGCGATTCTCGGCCGCGGCAGCTTCGACCTGGCCCGCATCACCGAGGTGCAGCCGGAGTTCCTCAATCCCGCCCATGGCGAACCGGGCCACGTTCACGACGAGCACTGCGACCATGATCACGACCATCATCATCACCACGGCGATCATGACCACGGTCACCACGACCATGATCATGCGGACCATGCGGCGGCAGCGGGCATTCGCGGCATCTCGCTCACGCTCGACAGGCCGATCCACGGGCAACGGGTGACCAACTGGCTGAACCAGGTGCTGCAGGATCAAGGTCCTGACATCCTGCGCGCCAAGGGCATCCTCGATGTCCAGGGCGAGGACCGCCGCCTGGTGTTCCAGGCCGTGCACATGATCCTTGAGGGCGACTTCCAGGGGCAGTGGAAGGACGGCGACAAGCGCTATAGCCGGCTGGTGTTCATCGGCCGCAATCTCGACGAGGCCAAGCTGCGCGAAGGCTTCGAGGCCTGCGCGGCGTAGAGGGCGAGTGTCATCCCGGTTTGCGAAGCAAGGCCGGGATCCATTCACGCCGGAGTTCGACGCGCCGGCGCGGAACGATCCGCATCTTGAGCCATCAGGTGTTCATGGATCCCGGACAGCCGCTGCGCGGCATTCGGGATGACACTTGGAGCCCAAAAGAAAAGGCCCGCCCGGGTTTCCCTGGGCGGGCCTTTCTATTCGCGTCCGAAGATCTGCTTAGAGTTCTTCGTTGATCAGGGCGACTTGGAAGAAGCCGTTGCCCTGCAGGGTGTTCATCACCGCCATGAAGTCGCCGTAGCGAACGGTCCGGTCGGCGCGGATGTAGACGCGCTCTTCGGTCGGTTCCGGCTTGTTCAGGATGCGGGTCAGATCCGCCGGCAGCGTGTCCAGCGAGGTCGGGACGTCGCCGATGAACAGCTTGCCGCCTTGCTGAACGTTGATCAGCGTCGGCTCTTCGACCTTCGCGCCCGGAGGCGGCGGAACCGCCGGCGGCAGGTCGAGCTTAATCGACACCGTCGCCGCGGGGATCGACACCATGAAGATGATGAGGAGCACCAGCATCACGTCCACGAAGGGCGTGACGTTGATGTCGCTGTTTTGGCCGAGGTCGAACTTGCCGCCGCCTCCGCCTCCCAGCTTCGCACCCATATGAATTTCCTTCCCTAGGGCCCCTACACTGGGGCCGCCGCACAGTCAGCGACACCCTTCGCTAATCAAAATGCGCTTGTAAAGCCCGAACCTGCGAACTTGGGTTCATCAGACGGCCTGCTCTGCTCGGCGCCTGTTTGCCGGGCGTGATTCCGAGCGATTCCGCCTCTCGCCAAGACCAATGTTAGGCAGGTAAGACCGCGCCATGACTTTCCAGTTCGACGCCTATGTCACCGCCGCCCTGTTCGGAAAGGACGGAAAGGCCCTGTTCGCCCTCGGCGACGGCACCGTCCGATTCGAGTCGGGCGAGCAGGTCGAAGCCCACGACGGGGCGATTCTCTGCGCCTGCCTGCACCCGAGCGGCGAGGGCCTGATCACCGGCGGCGACGACGGACGCGTCGTCTGGTCGCGGGTTTCCGGCGCGACCGAGCTCGCCAAGATCCCCGGCCGCTGGATCGACTCGGTCGACGCTTCGCCGGAATCCAAGCTGATCGCCTTCTCGGCCGGCAAGGAGCTGCATGTCCGCGACAGCGCCGATCCGGCCTTCGCCCGCACCTTCATCCACGAGAAGTCGGTGGCGGCCGTCGTGTTCGACCCCAAGGGCCGCCGCATCGCCGCGGCGACCTATGGCGGCGCCTGGCTCTGGTACGCCAAGATCGCCGAGCAGAAGCCCTATGTCCTGAAGTGGGCCGGCAGCCATGTGGGCCTGGCCTTCAGCCCCGACGGCAAGTTCCTGATGTCGGCCATGCAGGAGAACGCCCTGCACGGCTGGCGCGTCGCCGACGAGAAGAACCTGCGGATGGGCGGCTATCCGGTGAAGGTCAAAAGCATGTCCTTCGTCGCCAAGGGCCAGCTGCTGATCACCTCCGGCGCCAACGGCCTGGTGGCCTGGCCCTTCGCCGGGGCGACCGGCCCGATGGGCAAGCAGGCGGCCGAGGTCGGCTTCGACGAGAGCGCCATGGTCGTGCGGGTCGACGGTATGCCGGGCGGGCAATGGGTCTGCGCCGGGCTCGACGACGGCCGGGTCTGGGCCTGCGACCTGGCCGGCCAGAAGATCGTCCCCCTCAAGGCCGAGAAGGGCGCGGCGATCGCGGCCCTGGCCATGAGCAAGGACGGGACCCGGGTCGCCTGGGGCGACGAGGACGGCGCCGCGGGCGTGGCGAGCGTCTAAGCGAAGCTACTCAAACCCCTTCAGCTCCCCCCAGACCTCGAACGGGTCGCGGGTGGAACGGAAGGTGTTGATCGGCGCGGCCTCGTCGCGCCAGCCCAGCGCCATGCCCGAGAACACCATGTGGTCGGCCGGCAGGCCCACCGCCTGGGCCACGCTCCGCGGATAGCGGGCCCAGTACTCCTGGGCGCAGGTGTCCAGGCCGCGCTCGGTGGCCAGCAGCATCACCGTCTGCATGTACATGCCGACGTCCGACCACTGCGGCGGGCCGACCTTGCGGTCGAGGCAGAAGAACAGCCCGACCGGCGCGCCGAACAGCTCGCCGTTGCGTGCGAACTGCCGCAGGCGAGCGGGCTTGTCCTCGCGCGGGATGCCGACCGAGGCGTACAGCTCCTCGCCGTTCTTGAAGCGCCGGGTGCGGAGCGGCTCCCATAGGTCCGGCGGATAGACGTCGTACTCCATCGGCTCGCCCATCGGGTTGGCGGCCACCTGGGCCTTCAACTGCGCCAGCGGCTCGCCGGCCAGGGCGTAGACCCGCCACGGCTGC
This sequence comes from Phenylobacterium sp. 58.2.17, assembly GCF_026411515.1. Lineage (NCBI taxonomy): Bacteria > Pseudomonadati > Pseudomonadota > Alphaproteobacteria > Caulobacterales > Caulobacteraceae > Phenylobacterium > Phenylobacterium sp. 58.2.17. The sequence continues at coordinate 23,700 of NZ_JAPMTQ010000024.1, forward strand.
AGATTGCCGCCGGAGGGCGCGCGGGCGGCCGCCTCCAGGATCTCGCGCACCACGGCGGCGGAAGGGACGTCCGGCTTGAAGGCGCGGATCGACTGGCGGGCGGCGACGGCGTCGGAAACGTTCAACAGATTGCGTCCTTGCGGCGGCTTGACCGGAAACCCCGGCCCGAGCATCGCTAACATCTGGAGCGTGACAGCCGGAAGTGGATACCGGTTCCGCGGCCGTCACGCTCCACACCCTAAATGAATATCCACTCTTCGAGGCTAGCCTCGAAGAGTGGTGGCCGTGGGGTAAGGGCAAGAGACTTGGCTAGGGCGTCTAAGGGGTTGTTCGGGCGGCTGATCGGCGGCCTGTTCGTGCTGGTGCTGATCTTCGGCCTGATCGGCCCGGTCATGGTCACGGCCATCTACCGGTTCGTGCCGCCGCCGATCACTTGGCTAATGGTCCAGCGGGTGACAGAGGGCCAGGGATTCGACCGCCGCTGGAAGCCGCTGAACGAAATCTCGCCGCGCCTGGTGCGCGCGGTGATCGCCGCCGAGGACGCCAAGTTCTGCGACCACAACGGCTTCGACTTCGACGCCATCGAGAAGGCCTACGAGGCCAACGCCAAGGGCAAGAAGCTGCGCGGCGGCTCCACGATCAGCCAGCAGACCGCCAAGAACGTCTTCCTGTGGCCGGGCCGCTCTTATGTCCGCAAGGGGCTGGAGGCCTACTTCACGGTGCTGATCGAGGTGATCTGGGGCAAGCCGCGGATCATGGAGGTCTATCTCAACTCCATCGAGTGGGGCCCGGGCGTCTACGGCGCCGAGGCCGCCGCCCAGAAGAATTTCGGGGTCAGCGCCGACAAGCTCACCCCGGCCCAGGCCGCGCGGCTGGCGGCCATCCTGCCCAGTCCGCTGAAATGGCGCGCGGCCAAGCCGGGTCCCTACGTGAAGCGCCGCTCGGGCAAGATCGGCAAGGCGGCCGGGACCATCAACCGCGAGGGCATGGCCGCCTGCGTGCTGGGTTGACCGCGCGCCGATAAGCCATCCAACTCCGCTGGGGGCCAAACCTGGACGGAGGCGGCTGCATGAAGGTCGGCGTTCCCAGCGAGATCAAGCCGAACGAGCATCGGGTGGGCCTGACGCCCACCGCCGTCCGCGAATATGTCGAGCGCGGCCACGAGGTGGCGGTGCAGGCCGGGGCCGGAACCGGAGCCGGCTATGCCGACGAGGCCTATCGCCGGGCCGGCGCGGCCATTGTCGCCGACGCCGAGGCGATCTTCGCCGCCAGCAAGCTGATCGTGAAGGTCAAGGAACCGCAGCCGAGCGAGTGGGTGCGACTGAACCAGGACCACATTCTCTTCACCTATCTGCACCTCGCCCCCGATCCCGACCAGGCCGACGGGCTGCTGGCCTCGGGCTGCGCAGGGATCGCCTACGAGACGGTGACCGACGCCGCCGGCGGGTTGCCGCTGCTGGCCCCGATGTCGGAGGTGGCCGGGCGGATCGCGGTGTTCTCGGCCGGCGAGACCCTGCTCAAGCACAACGGCGGCATGGGGCTCTTGATCTCCGGCGTGCCGGGCGTGCCGCCGGCGCGGGTCTGCGTGCTCGGCGGCGGGGTGGTGGGCATCAACGCCGCGCGCATGGCCGCCGGCCTCGGGGCCGAGGTGGTGGTGCTGGAACGCTCCATCCCGCGCATGCGCCAGATCGACGACCTCTATCAGGGCCGCATCCTGACCCGCTACTCGACCCTGGACGCGGTCGAGGAGGAGGTGCTGAAAGCCGACGTGGTGATCGGCGCGGTGCTGACCCCGGGGGCCTCGGCGCCGAAGCTGGTCCGCCGCGAGCACCTGAAAAGGATGAAGACCGGCTCGGTGCTGGTCGACGTCTCGATCGACCAGGGCGGCTGTTTCGAAACCTCGCACCCGACCACTCACGCCGAGCCGACCTATGTGGTCGACGGCGTCGTGCACTACTGCGTGGCCAACATGCCGGGCGCCGCGCCGCGCACCTCGTCGGAGGCGCTGGTCCACGCCACCTTGCCGTTCGGCCTGGCGCTGGCCGACCGCGGGCTGGAGGCGCTGCGGGACAATCCGCACCTGGCCAAGGGGCTGAACGTGCTGAAAGGCGCCGTCACCCACCCGGCGGTGGCCCAAGCGCTCGGCAAGGATTTCGTCGACCCGTTCGGGGTCTGGGCCAAGCGCTAGGCCGCAGCCCAGGCGCGGGGGTCGAGGGCGATCGGGTCGTCGATCGCCATCTCGTCCCAGTCGAGATCAGGCGGCGGGCTGGACGCAGCGGCGATCACCGCCGACAGCTCGGCCGGGGAGGTGACGCCGACCAGCACGGTGGCGGCTTCGACGCGCGAGAGCGCAAAGCCCAAAGCGGCCTGCAGCGGGTCCGAGCGGCCCTCGGCGATCAGCCGGCGAGCGCGCGAGATGCGGCTGGCGGCGGCCTTCAGGTGGGTCGGCGCGCGGTCCGGCGGCAGGAACAGCAGGCCGTTCAGGAAGATCGAGCGCAGGTGCACCTCGATCCCCAGCCCGGCCAGGGCGGCCAGGGTGCCGTCGATCAGCAGCCGCTGGTCGAGCAGCGAGGCCGGGGCCTGGACGATGTCGGGGCGGAAGCGGCGGGCGACGCCCAGCGGGTCGTCGGAGGCGAACACCGACACCCCGATCTTGCGGGTCAGGCCGGCGTCCTTCATCGCCCGCAGGCGGTTCCACAGGGCCATGCCGTGCGGGCCGAACAGATCGGCGGCGCAAGGCACCAGGATGGCGTCGGCCTGCTCCACGCCCAGACGGCGCAGGGTGGCGCGGGCCTCGGCCTCGACATAGTCGGGGCCGCGGTCGGGACGCACGGTCGAGATCGAGACGCGGAACGGCGTCGGGCGCGGCAGCACTTCGCCCAGCGCCGCCACGGCGACGCCGGAATGACTGTCCACGTCCAGCACCGGCAGTTGCGCACGCGCGGCGATGTCCAGGATGTCCCGGGCTTCGGCCTTGGGCGCGCGGCCGCGCACCAGCGTGGTCTGGTCCAGACCGAACTGTGCGGAGCCGAGGCCGAGCTTGGAGAGCGGTGAGATCATGAAGCCGGTGACGCTGGATACGGAAGCGAGGAAGCGCCATCTTCACGGCAATGCCTAAAGAACCGGTGTCTAGGACCTTTCCAGGGAGTTAAAGTCGAGCCATGCGAGAGCCGCTCCCCGAATGGCCGACGTTCGGCATGGCCGACGACGTCCGGCCCGCGCTATCCCAAGCCCAGCAACGGAATCTTCCGGTGGCCCTGGCGACCCTGACCTCGGTCGAGGGCGGCGGCCCGCGCCCGCCCGGGACCCAGATGGCGTTCGCCCATGGCATCGTCTCCGGTTACTTTTCCGGCGGCTGCGTGGAGAGCGACGTGGCCGACCACGCCTTCGCCTGCCTGGAGGATGGCGCGCCCCGCAGGCTGGTCTACGGGGCCGGCAGTCCCTGGCCCGACATCCAGCTGCTCTGCGGCGCGCGGATCGAGATCTTCGTCGAGCGGGTGGCGCCCGACGATCCGGCCCTGCTCGAACTGCTCGCCGCCCATCAGGCCCGCCGGCCGGTGGTCTGGGTCAGCGACGGGACGCGCCGCGAATGCGCAGCCGCGCCGACGCCGTGGGACGGCGCCATCGTCCAGGCCTATGAGCCGACCCCGCGGCTGGTGGTGTTCGGGGCCGACCCGACCGCGCTCGCTATCGCCCAGCTCGGCGCCCAGGCGGGCATGGAGACGACCCTGGTGCGGCCCAAGGGGCCGCAGAGCCCGCCGCCGATCACTGGGATCGCCTATCGCCGCGACGCGCCGGAGGCGGCGCTGGCGGCGATCGGGACCGACGCCTGGACCGCCATCGCCATCGCCACCCACAATCTCGACCTGGACCGCGAAGCCCTGGCCGCCGCCCTGCCGTCGGACGCCGGCTATGTCGGCCTGCTGGGCGCGCGCAAGCGGCTGCCCGAGCGGCTGGCTCCGCTGCGCGCGGCCGGCTTTTCCGAAGCTCGCCTGCAGCAGCTGCATGCCCCCATCGGCCTCGACATCGGCGGCAAGGCCCCGTGGGAGGTGGCGCTGTCGGTGATCGGCGAAATCACCGCCCTGCGCCATGCGCGCCTGGCCGAGGAGCCGCGCAAGGCGACGCCGAAGCGGGTGACGGCGGTCCCCTAAGCTGTCATTCGCCGGCGCGGCGCGAATGGGTCCCGGTCCTGCTGCGCAAACCGGGATAACACTCGGTTGCGCTACCCCCGCGCCAGCGGCAGCACCTCAACCAGGTCGCCGGCGGCCAGCGCCGGAGCGTTCGCGGGGCGGCGCAGCAGCGCGTCGGCGGCGGCGAAGACGCTGACCAGCGAGCTATCCTGGTCGCGATAGGGCTCGGCGATCAGGGCGGCGTCCACATGGCTCAGCTTGGCGCGCATCCAGTGCTCGCGCGAGCCGTTGGCGGCCATCGGCACGGCCAGTTTCGCGCTCGCCATCGACAGGTTTTCGGCCCCGCCCTGCAGCTTCATGACGATGGGCTTGAGGAACAGCTCGGCGCAGACGAAGGCCGAAGCCGGGTTGCCGGGCAGGCCGAGCAATTTGCGCCCGTCGCCGAGCACCCCGAAGAAGGTCGGCTTGCCGGGGCGGACATTGACGCTGGCGACCTTGAGCGACAGGCCGAGCGCCTGCGCGGCGGCGCGGACCAGGTCGTGGTCGCCGACCGAGGCCCCGCCGACGGTGACGATCAGCTCGGCGTCGGCCTCGCGCAGCGCGGCGATCACGGCGTCGAGCTCGTCGCGGACGGGCTTGCATTTGAACGCCTGGCCGCCCCAGCCCTCGACCATGGCGGCAAGGGCCGGCGCGCCGGAATCGTAGATCTGGTAGGGGCCCGGCGCGGCCGGCGCCTCGACGATCTCCTCGCCGGTGGACACGATGGCCACCCGCGGCCGGGCGTGGACGAGGACTTCGGCGCGCCCGGCGGAGGCCGCCAGGGACAACCGCCAGGGATCGATGCGGGTTCCGGCGCGCAGCAGCGCCTGGCCGGCCCGGAAGTCGCCCCCGGCGGGGCGCAGATTGGCCCCGGGCGCGGAGGCCGGGACCGTGACGGTCTCGCCCTCGCGGGTCGCGTCTTCCTGGATGACGATGGTGTCGGCGCCGGCCGGCATCGCCGCGCCGGTGAAGATCCGCACCGCCTGGCCAGGTTTCAGTTCGCCTTCATAGCCGTGGCCGGCGGCGCTCTCGCCGATGATGGTCAGGGTTCCGGGGGCGTCGGCGCTGCGCAGCGCCCAGCCGTCCATGGCCGAGGCGGCGAACGGCGGCTGGTCGCGGACCGCGGCGACGTCCTGGGCCAGCACCCGGCCGATGGCGGCCTTCAGGGCGATGGTCTCGCCGGCCAGGGGCGCGACTTCAGCCAGCATCGCGGCGCGGGCGTCCTCGACCGGCATGAGCTTCATGCGCGGGCCCAGTCGCCGGACTTGCCGCCGCTCTTGGTCAGCAGCCGCACGGTCTCGATGGTCATGCCTTTGTCGGCCGCCTTCAGCATGTCGTAGATCGTCAGGCAGGCGACCGAGACGGCGGTCAGCGCCTCCATCTCGACGCCGGTCTGACCCGCTGTCTTCACCCGCGCCGTCACCGCCAGGCCGCCGTCGGCCGGCGCGACGCGGACCTCGACTTTGCTCAGGGCCAGCGGGTGGCACAGCGGGATCAGGTCGGACGTCTTCTTGGCGGCCATGATCCCGGCGATCTCGGCGGTGGCGCGCACGTCGCCCTTCTTGGCGTCGCCCGACAGCGCCAGGGCGAGCGTCGCGGCATCCATGCGCACGAAACCCTCGGCGGTCGCCTCGCGGGAGGTCACCGCCTTGCCCGAGACATCGACCATATGGGCGCGGCCGGTCTCGTCGATGTGGGTGAGCTTGCTCACCTACTGTTCCAGCAGGCGGGGCATGAGCTCGACCATGTTGCAGGGGCCATGGCGGCTGTCGAGCTGGGCCGAGATCACCTTGTCCCAGCCGTCCTTCACCGCGCCGTTCGAGCCCGGCAGGCAGAACACGAACACCCCGTCGATGATCCCGGCGGTCGCCCGGCTCTGCAGGGTCGACAGGCCGACCGACTGGTAGCTGACCAGATGGAAGATCACCGAGAAGCCGTCGATCTTCTTGTCGAACAGCGGCTCGACCGCCTCCGGCGTCACGTCGCGGCCGGTGATGCCGGTGCCGCCGGTGGTGATGATCGCATCGACGCTGCCCGAGGCGACCCAGGCTTTGATCTGCTCGCGGATCTGGGCGACGTCGTCCTTGACGATGCCCTTGTCGGCCAGTTCGTGGCCGGCGGTCTTGATCCGCTCGGCCAGCACGTGGCCGGAGGTGTCGCTTTCCTCGTCGCGGGTGTCGGAGATGGTCAGCACCGCGATGCGGACCGGCTTGATCGCCTGGTTCTCGTCGATGCGGCCGCCGGGGGTGAAGGCGTTCATGGCTTGGTGCTCTCCCATCGGGCGATGTCGGCGTGGTCCTGGTCGCGCGGCTCGATCCAGCGCGCGCCGTCGGGGCCGGTCTCCTTCTTCCAGAAGGGGGCGCGGCTCTTCAAGTAGTCCATCAGGAAATCGCAGGCCTCGAAGGCCGCGCGGCGGTGGGTGGCGGCGGTGGCCACGAAGACGATGGCCTCGCCAGGCGCGATCTTTCCGACCCGGTGGACGATCTGGAAGTCGTCGAGCGAAAAGCGGGTCTTGGCCTCGTCCGCGATCTTGCCGATCGCCGCTTCCGTGAAGCCCGGGTAGGCCTCCAGCTCCAGGCTCGTGGTGGCGCCGCGTTCGGCGCGGGCCAGGCCGGTGAAGGTGGCGATGGCCCCGGTCTCGTCGCGGCCCCGGCTGAAGGCGGTCAGCAGCGCGCCGGGCTCGAACGGCTGGTCGGTCAGGCTGATCATCCGCCGCTCATCGGCGGCAGATAGGCGACCTCGGAGGCCGCGGTCAGCACCGCATCGCCGCGCACGATCTCCTGGTCGAGGGCGACCTGGACGCCGGGCCGGGCCAGGGCTTCGGCGAGGTCCGCGTCCTCGTCCGACAACAGGGCGGTGAGGCCGGCGATCGAGTCGGCGTCCAGCTCGCGCGAACGCCAGCCGGCGACGTCGCTCAGGCGACCGAACAACAGCACGCGCGCCATAATCTCAGCCCCCGGTCGTCGACATGTGGCGGGCCACCGCCGGGGCGGCGGCGCGCGCGATCTGGAAGTCGTGGCCCTGCGGCTTGGCGTCGATCGCCAGGCGGATGGCGTGGACCAGGCCTGCGTCGTCGGCCCCGGCGCGGATCACCGCGCGCAGGTCGCTGGCGTCTTCGCGGCCCAGACAGGTGTGCAAGGTGCCGGTGCAGGTCAGCCGCACGCGGTTGCAGCTCTCGCAGAAATTATGGCTGAGCGGGGTGATGAACCCCAGCCGCCCGCCGGTCTCCTCGACCCGGACATACCGGGCCGGGCCGCCGGTGCGGTGGGCGATTTCGCTTAAGGTCCAGAAGCTCTCGAGACTTCGCCGGACGTCTTTCAGCGACATGAACTGGTCGGTGCGGTCGACCTCGATCTCGCCCAGCGGCATGGCCTCGATCAGGGTCATGTCGCAGCCGCGGGCGTGGGCCCAGGCGATCAGGTCGGGCAGTTCGGCGGCGTTGTCGTCCTTCAGCGCCACGGCGTTGATCTTGACCGACAGGCCGGCGGCCAGGGCCGCGTCGATACCGGCCATGACCTTGGGCAGCTGGCCGCCGCGGGTCAGGACGCGGAACTTGGCCGGGTCGAGCGTGTCCATCGAAACGTTCACCCGCCGCACGCCCAGCCGCGCCAGGTCGCTGGCGAATTCCTCCAGCCGCGTGCCGTTGGTGGTCAGGGTCAGCTCGTCCAGCGCCCCGGACTTCAGGTGACGCGACAGGTTCTCGAACAGGCCCATCACGCCCTTGCGAACTAGCGGCTCGCCGCCGGTGATCCGCAGCTTGCGCGTGCCCAGAGCCACGAACGCCGAGGCGATGCGGTCCAGTTCCTCCAGCGTCAGCACCTCGGCCTTCGGGAGGAAGGTCATGTGCTCGGACATGCAGTAGACGCAGCGCAGGTCGCAGCGGTCAGTGACCGAGACCCGCAGATAGCTCACCGTGCGGCCGAAGCCGTCGATCAACGGCTGGGCCGAAGCCACTTGCGGCGATGCGGCGTCATAGGGCGTCATGGCGACCATAAGATAGAGGGGAACGCGGTTTGGCGACAGGGGCGCCCGAATTCGAGGCTGTCGTCCTGGCCGCCGGCGCGGGCCGGCGGTTCGGCGGCGGCAAGCTGCTCGCGCCGTGGGCAGGAGGCGCCTTGCTGGACGGCGCCCTGGCCGCCGCCTTCGCCGCGCCCGTCCGCCGGGTGATCGTGGTCACCGGAACGGCGGCGGCGGAGGTCGAGGCCGCGGCGCGCGACTTTGCCGCGCGTTCGGGCGCCGTCTCGCGCCTGCTGGTGGTGCACGCCGCCGACCACGACGAGGGCATGGGCGCGTCGCTGCGCCGCGCCGCCGCCGTGCTGCCCTCCGATTGTGCAGGCGCGTTCGTCTTCCTCGGCGATATGCCGCGCGTGCCCCACGCGGTGCTTGGAAAGCTCGCCGCGGCGGTGCGCGGCGGCGCGCCGGCCGCCGCCCCGGTGTTCGAGGGGCAGCGCGGTCATCCGGCGCTGATCGGCGCGGCCCTATTGCCGGAGCTGCTGCGCCTCCGCGGCGACGCCGGCGCGCGGGCGATCCTCAAGGGATTGGGCGACCGCCTGGCCCTGGTCGAAGCGCCCGACGACGGCGTGCTGTTCGACGTCGACGAGCCCGGCGACCTGCCGCGTTAGGCGCCTATTTTACAGTCAAGCTTCATTAAACAAGTTTCGTCAAAAAGCCTCAACCGCGATCCATCCGGGCCAGCAGAAGCGCGCCCACGCGGAAAGTTGAATGAAGAAATCAGCGGTCCGGCCGAGCGCCGCCGCCAAAGGGGTCTGGGGCTTTAGTCTTGTTGAATTCGAGTGTTGAGCGTGCGGCGGTCGCCGCACGGATGGTTTCGTGCGGCCTGCGTTCCGGCCGAGTTTCAAAGAGCCGGTGGTCGCGCCTCGCGCTGCTCGCCATGGCCGGGACGGCGCTGAGTTCGCCGATGGCCGCGGCGGCGCCGCTAGATCACCTGATCCTCAGCGGCGACTACATCAAGGTCGGCATCAACGACTACGGCACGCTGGGTAAGCGCGGCAACCAGAGCCCCGGCATCCTGTACGACGGAACCGGCAAGGGGAGCTTCAACCCGGCCTATGACTATCTCACTCCGGGTTGGGCCTTCGAAGGCTTCACGCTTTCCGGAATGGGCAGTTCGGCGTTCTCGTCGACGAACAACAACCATGGTCCTGCAATCAGCCTGACCGGAGAGCTACATTCCTACAATGGTGTGGCGTACACGGACGGCACGACGTTCGCTCAGCGTGCGGTGTGGGTGGGCACGGCCGCCGGCCTGTTTACGATCACTCACGATTATCACTTCAACGCCGACGGCCAGCAGCTCAACATCGTGACCACGGTCGAAGCGCTGACAAGCCTTACCGGCCTGACATTCGCGCGCTTCACCGACCCGGATGCGCAGGCCGCTGCCGGTGATGCTAGCGCGACGAACAATTTCATTGGCGCGACCGGCGTCGACGGCAAGGACATCGTCTATGCCGAGGCCTTGGCGTCGAAGTATGTGATCGGCCTCTTCACCAAGGAGGCGCTGACGCACAACGCGGCGGTCACCAGCTGGACCACGGACACGGCCTCCTACCTGTCCGGCATCAACATCGGTGACGGCGACAACACCATCGGCCTCGGCTTCAATCTCGGCGACCTTCTGAACGTCGGCGACAAGATCACCTTCAAGTACCAGTACATATTCGGCACCGACATCGCCGCGGCGATCGGCGCCAATGGCGGCGGCGGGGGTTCGACCAACGTGCCGGACATCGGCGTGGGCGGTTCCTTCTCGCCGGACGACGTGCTGGGCGGACGGGTCAACCCGGTGTTCGACGGCGGGTCGCTGAGCTTGAACGCTCCCGGTTCGGTCAGCAGCGACTTCCTTGTTCGCGCAGCCGGCGGCACGGTGAACACCGGCGGCCACGACGTCACGCTGTCCGGAACCCTGTCGGGCGAGGGCGCGCTGCGCAAGGAAGGCGAGGGCACGCTGACCCTCACCGGAACCAACACCCAGAACGGCCTCAACGTCCAGGGCGGCGTGGTGGCCTTCAACGGCGGCGGCGCGCTCGGTGCTCCGAGCGGGCTGGTGACACTGGGCGGCGGCGGATCGCTGCAGGCCTTGGGCGACGCCAGCATCCTCAATCCCCTGCATCTGCTGCTTGGCGCGCAGGGCGGCTTCAACACCGGCGGCCACAACGTCATCCTGGCAGGCTCGATCACCGGACCCGGTGAGCTTGAAAAGCGCGGGGGCGGAACGCTGATCCTGACGGGCGCCAACACCTTCGGCTCGCTCGACATCCAGGGCGGCACGGTGGTGGCCGGCTCGCAGCAGGCGCTGGGCGCGCCCGGCGGGCAGATCATCCTCGGGAACGGCGCGGGACTGGTCGCCGGTTCGGGTATGGTCATCAGCCAGAACCTGAACGTCCAGGGCGAGAACGCGCGCTTCGACACCGGCGGCAACGACGTCGCCCTGAACGGCGTGCTCACCGGTCGAAACTGCTTCATCAAGGCCGGCGCCGGACGTCTCAGCCTCAACGCCGCCGGCTCCAACGAGATCGGCGCCTGCGTCCAGCAAGGCCAGCTGGCCTTCAATAACGTCTTCTCGGGCCAGGTCTGGGTCGACGGCGACGGGACGATGAGCGGTTCGGGCCGCGTCAACGGCGATGTCGAGGTCGATGGCGTCCTGTCGCCCGGCAATTCGCCCGGCGTCCTCGTGGTCGCAGGCAGCGTCACCCAGGCGTCGGGATCGGTCCTCGAGCTCGACATCGACGGCCCGACGGCCGGCAACGGCGCGGGCCACCACGACCAACTGGTCCTGGCCGGCGCGAACAGCGTCTACACCGCCGGCGGCACGATCGCCCCGATCACTCGCGGCATCACCGGCTCGGCCAACAACAACTACACCCCGCAGATCGGCGACAGCTTCCAGGTCGTCAGCGCCGAGGGCGGCGTCACCGGCGCCTTCGCGACGCTGCTGCAGCCGACCTCGGGCCTGGCGGAGAACACCCGCTTCGACGTGCTCTACCTGCCCAAGGCGGTGGTTCTGGCGGTGACGCCGAACAGCTACAGCGCCCTGGCGGCGCGCGCCGGCAAGCTGAACGCCCAGGCCGTCGGCGCCGTGGTCGACGCCGCGCGCCTGGCGCCCGGTCAGCGTGACGCGGGCGTGGCCGGCGGTCTCGTCGGCCTCAAGCAGCCGCAACTGCTCGACGCTCTGCAGCAGGCCGCCGGCGAAATCCACGCCGACGGCATGGAAGCGGTGCTGGCCTCCGGTCGCGCCACCCGCCTGGAGGTCACCGACCGTCTGGAGACGGCCTTCGGCGCCCGCAAGGTCTGGGGCCTGGCCGGCGCCGACACCTGGGAGATCGACGGCGACCGCGCGGCCAACGGCTATCGCACCGACCGCGGCTCGATGATCTTCGGCGTCGATCAGCCGCTGTCGGACGACCTGCTGATCGGCGCCGCGGTCAGCTACGCCCAGACCGAGGTCGACGGCCGCGGCATGGGGACGGCCCGCACCAACAGCTATCAGCTGCACGGTTACGGCGCCTGGCGCTCGGGCGAGACCTACGTCAACGGCGTGGTGGCCGCCGGGCTCGACGACTACAAGCTGACCCGCTCGGTCACCCTGGCCAATGGCGCGCGCGCCTATCTGGGCAAGGCGGACGGAACCTCGCTGTCGGCCGATCTCGAGGCGGGCCGCCGCTTCGCCATGGGCCGCACCGACCTGGTGCTGGCCGCGGGCCTCGCCGCCGACCGCGCCGAACGTGACGCGGTCAGCGAAGACGGCGAGGCTACCGGCGCCCTGCGCTTCGCCAGCGAAACCCGCACCGCGGTCCAGGGCCGCGTCGGCGGCAAGATCAGCACCGACACCCAGGCCGGCGCGATCAAGCTGCGCCCGTTCGCGTCGCTGTTCGTGACCCAGGAGTTCGGCGACGACTCCACCATCCTCGGCGCGCGTCTGGGCCAAAGCAGCTTCGACGTTGCGGCGGCCTCGGCCGGCGAGACGGCGGTGAAGCTGTCGACTCAGCTCGACGCGGCGATCAGCGACCGCACCCGCGTCAGCCTCGGCTATCGCTACGGCTGGACCGACGCCTCGGACAGCCATGCGATCCGCGCGGCGGCTTCGATCAGCTGGTGATGATCGGCGCCCCCCTCGGGCCTTCGGGTCCGGGGGGGAGCCTTCCTACGCCTTGACGAACGGCTGGCTCAGGGTCGGCTGGCCGCTGATGGCCAGCAGGGCGTTGGCCACCGCCGGGCCGATCACCGGGGTTCCCGGCTCGCCCACCCCGCTCGGCGCGTTGCCGGACGGGACGATGTAGGTCTCCACCGTCGGGGCCTCGGAATTGCGCAGCACGCGGTAGGTGTCGAAGTTGCCCTGTTCGACCACGCCGTCCTTCAGGGTGACCTGGCCGAACAGCGCCGCCGACAGCCCGTAGCAGGTGCCGCCCTCCATCTGGGCGGCGATCTGGTCGGGGGCGATGGCGGTCCCACAGTCGATGGCCGTGACCACGCGGCCGACCTTCGGAACCCCGCCGTCCAGCTTCACCTCGGCGACCTGGGCCACGACCGAGCCGAAGCTCTCATGCACCGCCACGCCGCGGGTCCAGCCGGCCGGCGCCGGGGTCGTCCAGCCGGCCTTTTCCGCGGCCAGGTTCAGCACCGCCAAGTGCCGGGTCGCGCCGGCCTTGGTGTAGAGCGCGCGGCGATACTCGACCGGGTCCTTGCCGGCCTTGCGGGCCAGCTGGTCGATGGTGTGCTCCATCACATAGGCGGTGTGCGTCGCCCCGACCGAGCGCCACCACAGCACCGGCACGCCGGAGTCGGGCTGTATCAGCTGGGCGTCGACGATCGGCGTCGCCTTCAGGTAGGGCGAGCCGAGGGTTCCCTCGACCGCGGTCTCGTCCAGCTTGGGCTGGCCCATGGGCGAGCCCTTCATCAGGGTCTGGGTGACCACCCGCTGGCGCCAGCTGGCCGGATAGCCGTCCTTGTCCAGGGTGACGCGCACGGTGTGGTGGGCGATCGGCCGGAAATAGCCGGCCGCCATGTCGTCCTCGCGGGTCCAGACCAGCTTCACCGGCCGGTCCTTGCCGACCTTCTTGGCGATCTCAACGCACTCGGCGACGTAGTCGGACTGGAAGTTCGCCCGCCGCCCGAACGAGCCGCCGGCGAACAGGGTCTCGATCTCCACCGCGCCGGGCAGCATGGTCATGATCTTGGCGGTGTTGAGCTGGTCGACGGTCGGGATCTGCGAGCCGAAGGTCAGCTTGGCCTTGCCGCCGCCGACCTGGGCCACGCAGTTCATCGGCTCCATGGTCGCATGGGCCAGGTACGGGAAGTCGTAGGCCGCCTCGAACGCCTCGCCCTTCACCGTCGCGATGTCGCCCTTGCTCTCGAAGGCCTGCCACTTCTCCTTGTCGGCCGGCTGCGCCTTGCCGGAGGCCAGGTCCTTGTAGCGGGCCAGGATGGCGTCGGAGGACCGCTTCTCGGCCGCGTCCTCGTTCCAGGTGACCTTCAGCGCGTCGCGGCCCTGCTTGGCGGCCCAGGTGGTCTCGGCGACCACGGCCACGCCGCTGGGGATCTCGTAGACCTCGACCACGCCCGGGACCTTCTTGGCCTCGGCGGCGTCGAACGAGGCGACCTTGGCCCCGAACTTGGGCGCATGGGCGACCATGGCGATCAGCATGTTCGGCAGCTGGACGTCCTGGGTGAACCGGGCCGTGCCGTCGGACTTGGCCTGGGCGTCCTTGCGGCGCACGCGGTCGGTGCCGATCAGGGTGAAGGTCTTGGGGTCCTTCAGCACCGGCGTGGCCGGAGGCGTGGCCTTGGCCGCGTCGGCGACCAGTTCGCCGAAGGCCGCGCTCTTGCCCGAGCCGGCATGGGAGAGGACGCCGTCCTTCACTGCGATCTCGCCGGCCGGCACGCTCCACTTGTTGGCGGCGGCCTCGACGAACATCGCCCGCGCCGAGGCGCCGGCCTTGCGCAGCTGGTCCCAGGAGTTGGAGATCGCCGACGAGCCGCCGGTGCCCTGCACGCCCATGCCGGTGTTGGCGTAGACCTTGGCGATGGCCGGAGCCTGCTCGACCCTGACCTTGGACCAGTCGGCGTCGAGCTCCTCGGCGACGATGGCCGCCAGGCCCGCATGGTTGCCCTGGCCGAATTCGATGTGCTTGGAGACCACGGTCACCGCGCCGTCGGGGGCGATCTTGATGAAGGGGCCGAAGGCGCCGAAGTCCTCCTTGGCGCCGATCGAGAGCAGGTCGCCGGGCGAGCAGGCCCCGACCACCAGCGCGCCGCCGACCACGGCGGCGCCGATCACCAGGTCGCGGCGCGTGGCGCCGGCGATGTCGGTCTTGTTCACGGGAGCGTTCATCTGGGCGTCTCCCTTCAGGCCTTGGCCGGCGCCGCGGCGGCGGCCGGAGCGGGGGCGGGCATGGTCGCGGCGTCCTTGATGGCGGCGCGGACCCGCTGATAGGTCCCGCAGCGACAGATGTTGCCGTCCATCGCCGCGTCGATGTCGGCGTCGGTCGGCTTCGGATTGGCGCCCAGCAGCGCGGCGGCCGACATGATCTGGCCCGACTGGCAGTAGCCGCACTGCGGCACGTCGTGTTTCACCCAGGCCTGCTGCAGCGGGTGCTGTCCGCCCAGGCCTTCGATGGTGGTGATCTTGCCGGCGGCGACCGCCTCGATAGGGGTGACGCACGAGCGGACCGCCTGGCCGTCGACCATCACCGTGCAGGCCCCGCACTGGGCCATGCCGCAGCCGTACTTGGTGCCGGTCAGCTGCAGCTCGTCGCGCAGCACCCACAGCAGCGGCGTGTCGGGCGCGGCCTTGACGGCCAGGGGCTTGCCGTTGACGTCCAGAGTCATGGCCATGGATATCCCTCCCGCAATGTGAGCGTTCGCTCATTCTAACGGCGTTCAGCGTCGCCGGTAAAGTGGCTGCGTTTCGGAGCGACCACGGCTAGGCTGCGGGCCGGACAGTCAGGGGACCTGGATGCGAAGGGTGATGTTCGCCATCGGCGCGGCGCTGGTTCTGGCCGGTTGCGCCAGCGTGGCGCCGATGGACGCGACCGACACGCCCCAGACCTATGCCTGTGCTGGGGGCCGCGCGTTCACCGCCGCCTATGACCTGGCCGGCGACAAGGCGCTGGTCCGGGCCGGGGAGCGCACCTACAGCCTGCCGCATGTTCCGTCGGCGTCGGGCGCCAAATACGCTCGCGGCGGGGTCGAGCTGTTCAGCAAGGGCGACGAGGCGATGCTGACCGGCGTTCCCGGCGCACCCTATCGCGATTGCAAGACCGGCTAGGTGGACGCCTTTCCCGCCTTCTTTCCGCTCAGCGGCCGCACGGTGGTGGTCGCCGGCTCGGGCGAGCCGGCGCAGGCCAAGCTGCGCCTGCTGGCTGGGTCGCCGGCCCGCATCGTCCACCTGCAGGGGGCGGACGCGGCCGATCCCGCCGCCTATGCCGGCGCTGCGCTCGCCTTCGTGGCCAGCGCCGACGAAGACTTCGCCCAGGCCGCCGCCGCCGCCGCCCGCGCCGCCCACGTGCCGGTCAATGTCGTCGACCGCCCACAACTCTGCGACTTCACCACCCCGGCGGTGATCGACCGCGGCGAGGTGGTGGCCGCCATCGGCACCGGCGGCGCCTCGCCGATGCTGGCGACCATGCTGCGCGCCGACATCGAGCAACGCGTGCCCGAGGGCGCCGGGCGGGTCGCGGCCCTGTTCCGCCAGATGCAGGACGAGGTCCGCGCCGCCCTGCCGCAACTGCATGAACGCCGCGCCTTCCTGCGCGAGGCGCTGGCCGGGCCTGCCGCCTCGGCGGCCATGGTCGGCGACATGCAGGGTGCGGCCAAGCTGCTGCGCGAGGCCCTGGCCGGCGGATTCGCCGCCCAGGGGCGCCTGCGGATCGTGGTCGCAAGCGGCCCGGTCGACCTCTTGACCCTGCGCGCAGTCCGGGCCCTGGCCGCCGCCGACCTGCTGGTCGCCGAGCCCGGCGCCGATCCGGCGATCATCTCGCTGGCCCGCCGCGACGCCGAGCGCCTGGCGCCGGCCGAGGCTAGTCCCGAGCGCCTCGCCGCCCTGAGCGCCGCCGGGCAGGTTGTGGTCTGGGTCATGACCGCGCCCCTGGGCGGCGAGCACCTCGCGGCGCTGGCCGGCGCCGGGGTGGCGGTCGAGATCCTGCCGACGGCCGCGCCGTGAGCAGCCTGACTCCCGACGACCTCGCCGCGGTGATGCTGTCGCTGAGGGTGGCCGGCGCGGCGACCCTTGTGGCGCTGCCGATCGCGGTGCTGGTGGCGCTGGCCCAGGCGCGCGGCCGCTTCGCCCTGCGGGTGGTGCTGGACGCCGCTGTCACCCTGCCGCTGGTGCTGCCGCCGGTGGCGACCGGCTATGTGCTGCTGTTGCTGTTCGGACGGCGCGGCGCGGTCGGCCAGGCGCTCGAGAAGGTCGGCGTGGTCTTCGCCTTCGACTGGACCGGCGCGGCCCTGGCCGCCGGGGTCATGGCCTTTCCGCTGATGGTGCGGCCGATCCGGCTCGCCATCGAGGCCGTCGATCGCGAGGTGGACGAGGTCGCCCGCACCCTGGGGGCCGGGCGGCTGGTCCGCTTCTTCCGCATCACCCTGCCGCTGGCCCTGCCCGGGGTGGCGGCCGGGGCGATCCTTGGGTTCGCCAAGGCGCTGGGCGAGTTCGGCGCGACCATCACCTTCGTCGCCGCCATCCCGGGAGAGACCCTGACCCTGCCGGCGGCGATCTATGGCGCGACTCAGTCGCCGGGCGACGAGGCGCGGGCTGCAGCCCTGTGCCTGGTCGCGGCGGTGATCGCGGTCGCTGCGGTGCTGGTCTCCGACGCGGTCAGCCGCTGGGCGGCGCGGGCCGCCCGCGGCGATCGGGGATAATTACCCGGATAATATTGACGCCAATTAATATCCGGGTAAAAGGCGGCCTCCCTATCGGAGGACGCGCCATGGCGCTCGACTTTCCACCTGCCGTGCGCGCCGCGCTCGCCCGCGGCCTGACTGAAGCCTTCGGCGTCGCCGAGCCGGACTCCATCGTCGCCCTCGGCGGCGGGCTCTCGGGCGCGGGCGTGTTCCGCATTCGGGTGGGCGGCATCGCCTACCTGCTGCGCCTGGATCAGGCCCGCGACGGCTTCCGCGATCCGGCCCGCAGCTACGCCTGCATGCGCATCGCCGCCGCCGGCCTGCTGGCCCCGCGGGTCCGCTACGCCGACGCCGAGGGCGGGGTGGCGATCATGGACTTCATCGACGAGCGGCCGCTCTCGCTGGAGTACCGCGGCACGCCCGAGCAGCTGGTGGTCGAGGCCGCCCAGACCGTGCGCGCCCTGCACGCCGGCCCGCCGTTCCCGCCGCTGGTCGACTATCTCGATGGCATCGACGCCCTGGTCGCCCAGTTCCAGGCCCGCGGCCTGGTGGCGCCGGCCGCCATGGCTGAGCTGCTCGACCGGTACAAGGGCCTGCGCGAGCGCTATCGCACCGATCCGGCCGACCTGGTGGCCAGCCACAACGACCTCAACCCGCGCAACATCCTCTATGACGGCGCGCGCCTGTGGCTCATCGACTGGGAGTCGGCGTTCCTCGCCGACCGCTATGTCGACCTCGCCTGCATCGCCAACCTCTTCGCGCGCACGCCGGCGCACGAGGACCTGCTGCTGGCCACCTACTTCGGGGCGGTGGACGAGACCCGCCGCGCGCGGCTGCGGGTCATGCGGCAGGTGAACCATCTGTTCTACGGCCTGGTGATGGCGAACGCGGTCGGCGACCAGCGGCCGGCGAGCGACCTGTCGGGACGCTCGCTCGACCAACTGCACGAGGCGCTGACCCTGGGCGAACCGGTGCTGGACAGTGAGGCGGGGCGCTTCAGCTACGTGAAGGCGCGGCTGTCCGCGGCGCTCGAGGGCCTGCGCACGCCGCAGTTCGCTGAGGCGCTGGCGCTGATTTCCCTCTCCCCCGCGGGGGAGAGGGAAGCTTGATCGCCGGCTTGGGAGAGAGGGCGCCCTACTGATCCAGCGGCCGGCCGCGGGTCTCAGGCAGCAGTAGCAGGCAGACCACGACCGAGATCAGGGTGAACACGAACGGGTACCAGAGCCCGGAATAGACGTGGCCGGTCGCCGCCACGATGGCGAAGGCGGTGAACGGGGTGAAGCCGCCGACCCAGCCGGTGCCGATGTGGTAGGGCAGGGACATGGCGGTGTAGCGGATGCGGGTCGGGAACAGCTCGACCAGGCAGGCGGCGATCGGGCCGTAGAGCGCGGTGGCGGCGATTACGAACACCAGCAGCACCGTGAACGCGCCGGGCAGGTTCATGCGCTCCGGGTCGGCCTGCGACGGATAGCCGGCATAGGCGAGGGCGGCCTTGATCTCCCCCTCGACCTTGGCCTTGGCGGCCTTGGCGGTGTTTCCGACCAGGCCGACGGCGCTGGCCGAGTGCACGGTGGTGGAGCCGATCCGCACCATCGCCGGCGCGCCCGCGGCCCCGACCTCGTTGTCATAGGAGACGCCGGCCCCGGCCAGCACGCTCTTGGCGATGTCGCACGAGGACAGGAACGCGGCCTTGCCGACCGGATCGAACTGCAGCGAGCAGTCGTTGGGATCGGCGACCACGATCACCGGCGTGCGGGCCTGGGCCTCCGACAGCGCCGGGTTCAGCGTCTGGGTCAACATCTGGAAGCCGGGGAAGTAGGCGCCCAGCATCAAGGCCATGCCGAACAGCATCACCGGCTTGCGGCCGATCTTGTCGGACAGCCATCCGAAGGCGACATAGCCGACCGCGCTGACCGCGGTCGCCGACAGCATCAGCAGGTTGATGGTCTCGGGCGGGACCTTCAGGAACCGCTCCATGAACGTCTGCACGTAGAAGAACGCCGTGTACCAGACCGCCCCTTGCGCGAACATCACCGCCACCAGGGCCAGCAGCACGATCTTGAGGTTGCGCCACTGGCCGAAGGCCTCGGCGAACGGGGCTTTGGAAGCGGTCCCCTCGGCCTTCATCTTGGCGAAGGCGGGGCTTTCCGACAGCTTCAGCCGCATCCAGATCGAGATCGCCAGCAGCCCGGCCGAGACCAGGAACGGAATCCGCCAGCCCCACGCGTCGAAGGCTTCGGGACCGAAGAACTTCCCCAGGACGACGCGGGTGACCAGGATCACCGTCAGCGCCCCGAACAGGCCGAGCGCGGCCGAGGTCTGCACCCAGCCGGTCGCCTGGCCGCGGCCGTCGGCCGGCGCATGCTCGGCGACGTAGATCGCCGCCCCGCCGTACTCGCCGCCCAGCGCAAAGCCCTGGATGATCCGCATCAGCACCAGCAGCGCCGGGGCCAGCAGGCCGATCTGGGCGTAGGTGGGCAAGAGGCCGATGGCGAAGGTCGCCGCGCCCATCAACACCACGGTGACCAGGAACGCCCCCTTGCGCCCGGCCTTGTCGCCGATTCGCCCGAACACCAGCGCCCCCAGCGGGCGGAACAGGAAGCCGGCGCCGAACAGGGCCAGGGCGGCGATGTAGCCGACGGTGTCGGGCAAGCCCGAGAAGAAGGTCTTGGAGATGACCTGGGTCAGGCTGCCGAAGACGAAGAAGTCGTACCACTCGAAGGCGGTGCCGGCCGACGAGGCGGCCACCACGGTGCGCAACGACGCAGGCTTCTTGGCTGCTTCCACGGCGACGTCCGCCATCCCTGGTCTCCCCCGAAACTGACCAGAGGTCTAACTCGGAGAACGCCGGTGTGGGAAGCGGCGATCGCCGCCCTGACGACGCGTCAGGCCACCGCGGTGGAGGTTTCGCCGGACGTCTCGCCACCTTCGCGTTCGGCCAGCCGGGCGATCTCGGCGAGCAGGGCGGCCGGGGAGATCGGCTTGCCGACCACGCCGTCCATGCCGGCTTCCAGATAGGCGGCGCGCTGGTGCGCCAGGACGTTGGCGGTGAGGGCGACGATCGGGGTGGCGGCAACCGGGCCGCCGATCGCGCGAATGCGGCGCGCGGCCTCCAGCCCGTCGATGCCGGGCATCTGCACGTCCATCAGGATCAGGTCGAAGGCCCTGCGGCCGGCCGCCTCGACGCCGAGATAGCCGTCGGCGGCGGTTTCGACCACCGCGCCCAATTTCTCGAGCAGCTTGGTGGCGATCATGCGGTTGGTCGGGTTGTCCTCGACCACCAGCACCCGCAGGCCGTTGAGCCAGTCGTGGCTGCTATCCTCGGCGGCGACTGCGGCCTCGGAGGGCGCGGCCGAAATCTCCAGCCAGAACACCGAGCCGACCCCCTCGGTCGAGGCGAAGCCGACCCCGCCGCCCATCATCTGAGCCAGCTTCTGGGTGATCGACAGGCCCAGGCCCGAGCCGCCGAACTTGCGGGTGGTCGAGGCGTCGCCCTGGTCGAAACGCTGGAAGATCCGCGGCTGCACGGCCTCAGGGATGCCGACGCCGGTGTCGGCGATCTCTAGCCGCAGCATCTGGGTGACCGGCCCCGGCCGCAGGCGGGCGCGGATCGTGATCTGGCCCTTCAGGGTGAACTTCACCGCGTTGCCGACCAGGTTGAACAGCGCCTGGCGCAGCCGCACCGGATCGGACACCACCCAGCCGACCGCCGGATCGACGTCGACCACCAGCTTCAGGTGCTTGGCCTCGGCCTGGGGCCGCAGCAGTCGCGCCACGCCCTCGATCAGGGCGCGGGGGTCGAGCGCCTCGGGCGACATCTCCAGCCGTCCGGCCTCGATCTTCGAGAAGTCGATGACGTCGTTGAGCAGCTCGGCCAACATCTGGCCGCAGGACAGCGCCTCCTCCAGCATTCGCCGGCCCTCGTCGGAGAGGGTCTCGGATTTCAGCAGGTGCAGCACGCCCATGACGCCGTTCATCGGCGTGCGGATCTCGTGACTCATATTGGCCAGGAAGGCGGCCTTGGCCTCGCCGGCCGCCTGGGCGGCGCGCTGTGCGGCGATCAGGTCCAGCTCCTGGCGCTTGCGCTGGTCGAAGTCCTGGACCAGGCCCACGCCCTTCAGCCTGCGGCCCTGGCGATCGGTCGACAGTTGGTGGAAGACGCGGATCCAGCGCGCCTCGCCCGACGGGCCGATGGCGCGGGCCTCGAATGCTTCGCCCGGCGCCCTGTCGCCGTCGCGGATGTCGCGGAACGCCTTGCGGACATGGTCCAGGTCGTCCGGGTGGAAGCGTGGGAACTGCAGGGTCTGGGCTTCTTCGTAGCCCTTGATGCCCTTGCCCAGCATCCGCTCGAACTCGGGGCTGGCCCAGAATGTCTTCTGGACGTGGTCGATCTCATAGACACCGGCGTCGGCGGCGTTCAGCGCCAGCTTCAGGCGCCGGGCGTTGACCTCGGCCTCGCGGCGCGCCTGGGCCAGCGGGGTGATGTCGTCGACATAGCAGACCACGCCCTGCACCCGGCCCTTGGCGTCGCGCCAGGGCCGCGTCTGCCAGCGAACCCAGCGGCGCGCGCCGTCGATGTCGTTGATCCGGTCTTCGTTACGGCTGGTCACGTCGCCGTCCAGGGCGCGCTGCATGGCGCTCACCAGGCGCTTGGGCGCGCGCGGGAAGGACTGGGCCAGGGTCAGCCCGATCTGCTCCTTGCCTTGGCGGGTGAACATTTCGCGCCAGGCGCCGCTCATCACCAGATAGCGCAGCCGGCGGTCGAACATCGCCACCGCGAAGGGCGAGCTCTCGATCAGCTGCAGCATCTGCTGCTGGCCACGGACGGCGCCGTCGCGGGCCTGCACCAGCTCGGTGATGTCCTGCATCACCCCGCGCAGGGCGTGTTCGCCGCCCGGACGCGGCTCGGTGCGGAAGGTGTTGCGCCAGTGCGACCAGCCGCCCGTCTTGTCCTTCAGGCGGTGCTCAAGCGATCCGGCCTTGCCGTAGAGAATGCCCTCCATGACGGCGGTGCGGATGGCGGCGGCCTCGTCGGGGTGCAGCACGGCTCCGACCTTGTCGATGTCGTCGATCTCGTCGTCGCGATAGCCGGTGAGATTGAGGATGTCCTGCGACCATTCGATCCGGTCGTGCTCAGGCTCGTAGGACCAGGTGCCGATGCCGGCCGCCTGCGACAGCAGCTGGCCGGTGCGTTCGGCGGCGACCAGGCGCGCGTCCCGCTCGCGCTCACGGGTGGCGTTGTGCACGACCCCGATCATCTCGCCGTTGGGCAGCAGCTGGGCGCGGCCCTCGAACCAACGCCAGCCGCCGTCCTTGGCGCGAATGCGCGAGGCGTGGTCGCTGAAGCCGTGCTCCTTCAGGCGCTGCAGGTGCGACTCGACGCTGGCGTTCTCGCCGGGATGGATGAAGTCGCGCGCGTACTGGCCGACGACCTCGGCCTCAGCCCAGCCGGTCTCCCGCTCGAAGGTGGGATTGACCAGCTTGAACCTCTTGTCCGCGCCGATGACGAACATCACCTCGCGGCTGTTCTCGAACAGCCACTCGATGATCGCCGCCGATTCCTGCGGTGTCCGCCTTGCGGCCATCGCCCCCGCCCCTTTGTTCGGCTGGCAAGGTAACGCAGGTCGGTAAACGTAACGTTTGGACCTGCATTTTTTAAACGCGACGGTTGTGGGGTGAAACTCCGGCGCGAAAAACTAGAAGGCGTTCTCGCCAGTGATCGCCCGGCCGAGGATCAGGGCGTGGACGTCGTGGGCGCCTTCGTAGGTGTTCACGGTCTCCAGGTTCGCGGCGTGGCGCATCACGTGATAGTCGCCGGAAATGCCGTTGCCGCCGTGGATGTCGCGGGCCTCGCGGGCGATGGCCAGGGCCTTGCCGCAGTTGTTGCGCTTCATCAGGCTGATGGCTTCCGGGACCCAGGCGCCCTGGTCGAGCAGGCGGCCGAGCGCCAGCGCGCCCTCGAAGCCCAGCGCGATCTCGGTCTGCATGTCGGCCAGTTTCTTCTGGACCAGTTGGCGGGCGGCCAGCGGCTTGCCGAACACCTTGCGGGTCAGGGTGTATTCTCTGGAGGCGTGCAGGCAGAACTCGGCCGCGCCCATCGCGCCCCAGCTGATGCCGTAGCGGGCCTTGTTCAGGCACGAGAACGGACCACGCAGGCCGCTGACATTGGGCAGCATCTGATCTTCCGGCACGAACACGTCCGAAAGCGAGATCTCGCCGGTGATCGAGGCGCGCAGCGACAGCTTGTTGAGGATCTTCGGGGTCTCGAGACCCTTGGAGCCGCGGTCGACCAGGAAGCCGCGGATCACGCCGTCCAGCTTCGCCCAGACCAGGCAGACGTCGCTGATCGGGGCGTTGGTGATCCACATCTTGGCGCCGTTCAGCACGTAGCCGCCGTCGACCTTCTTCGCCACCGTGCGCATCGAGGCCGGGTCGGAGCCGCCGTCGGCCTCGGTCAGGCCGAAGCAGCCGACGATCTCGCCGCGGGCCATGCCGGGCAGGTACTTCATCTTCTGCTCTTCCGAGCCGAAGGCGTAGATCGGGTACATGACCAGCGAGGACTGCACGCTCATCGCCGAGCGGTAGCCGGAGTCGATCGCCTCGATCTCGCGGGCGATCAGGCCGTAGGCGACGTGGCTGACGCCGGCGCCGCCATACTGCTCGGGCAGGGTCGCGCCGAGGAAGCCCAGCGCCCCCATCTCGGTCATGATTTCGCGGTCGAAGCGCTCCTCGGCGAAGGCCGAGACCACGCGCGGCAGCAGCTTTTCGCGGGCGTAGGCGCGGGCGCTCTCCCACACCATCCGCTCGTCCTCGGTGAGGCGCGAGGCCAGGTCCAGCGGATCTTCCCAGTTGAAGGTCTTTTGCTGGTCGCTGGTGTCGAGGGCCATGGCGCGGTCTCCCAATGGAACTGTTGCGCGCCTTATGGCCTCATTTTACGTGCCCGTGTAGACGCCTTTGCGCTTCTCGCGGAACGAGGCAGCCGACTCCTTGACGTCGTTCACGGCGCGGCGGGCGTGGGCCAGGCCGACGGACTCGTACTTCACGGCGCTGACGAAGTCGGACTCCATGTTGGTTTGCAGCACGCGCTTGGCCATCCGGATGGCCAGGGGCGGCCACTGGGCCATCTGTTCCCCGTAGGCGATCGCCTCGTCCAGCAGCGTATCGTGCGCCGTGAGGCGGTTGAGCAGGCCGAGCTTCAGCGCTTCGTCGGCCAGCACCATGCGGCTGGTGAAGATCAGGTCGGCGGCGCTGGCATAGCCGACGATCCTCGGCAGCAGGAACGACAGGCCGGAGTCCGGCGAGATCGCCCGCTCGGCGAAGGTGGTCTTGAACCGCGCGTGCTCCGAGCCGATGCGCACGTCGCAGGCCAGGGCCCAGGCCATGCCGGCTCCGGCGCAGACGCCGTTGATCGCGCCGATCAGCGGCTTGTCGAAGTCGCGCAGCAGGCGCGCCCAACGCCCCATCCAGGCCTCTTCGTCCAGCCGCTCGCTCTGCGACGGCGGCCCGTCGCGCTCAGGAGCCGGCCCGGTCAGGTCGGCGCCTGAACAGAAGCCGCGCCCGGCCCCGGTCAGCACCAGGGCGCGGACGGCGTCGTCGCCCTGCGCCGCGACCAACCCCGCCTCAAGGTCGCGCCGCAGCTCGGCCGAGATGGCGTTGAGTTTGTCGGGACGGTTTAGGGTGAGAATCCCGATCTGGCCGCGGGTCTCGTAGGTGATCGTCTCGTAGGCCATTGGGGCTCCCTCCATGCGGAGCGCACCTTCCCGGCGGCTCACGGCAAAGGCAAGTCCTCAGACCTCCGCCCACATCCGCAGCAGGTTGTGATAGGTCCCGGTCAGCGAGACCAGCTCGGGTGCGCCGGCCCCGACCTTCAGCGACAGCTGCTGGATGGCGATGTCCATCTGGAACAGCAGCGCGCGGCGCGCGTCGTCGCGGATCATGCTCTGGATCCAGAAGAAGCTTGAGGTCCGCGCCCCGCGGGTGACCGGGGTCACCTGATGCAGGCTGGAGGCCGGATAGAGGATCATGTCGCCGGCCGGCAGCTTCACCTCATGGACGCCGTAGGTGTCCTCGACCAGCAGTTCGCCGCCGTCATAGTCCTCAGGCTCGGTCAGAAAGAGCGTCGCCGACAGGTCGCTGCGGATGCGCACGCTCCCGTCGCGGCTCTGGCGGATCGAGTTGTCGATGTGGGTGGCGAAGGTCTGGCCGCCGCCATAGCGGTTGAACAGCGGCGGAAACACGGTCTGGGGCAGGGCGGCGGTGACGAACAGCGGACTGCGCGACAGGGCGTCGAGGATCTTCTCCCCGGCGTAGCGGGCGGCTTCCGAACCTTCGGGCAGTTGCTCGTTGCGCTTGGCCAGGGCCGACTGCGTGCCGGAGGTGGCGTTGCCGTCCACCCAGTCGCCGGCGTCGATCACGCGGCGCAGCTCGGCCACCTGCGCCTTGGTCAGCACCTCGGGGATATGCAGCATCATCGCGCGGGACCTTAAGTCGGTATGGCCGGAAGATAAAAGGCCCCGCCGGATGGGCGGGGCCTTTTGGCGTCCGATCTCTGGTGGAGAGACTAGAAGCGGTAGTTGAGCGTCAGGATCGCCTGGCGGCCCGGACCGTAGTCGGCATGGTGCACGCCGTTGGTCTGGGCGATGTACTCCTCGTCGCCGACGTTCTTGATGTTCAGCTGCAGGTCCAGGTTCTCGCGGACGCGATAGGCCGCATAGAGGTCGAACTTCCAGTAGGCCGGGGCGTAGACGCGGTTGCCGCCGCCGCCCGCGCCGCCCTGGTTGCCGCCGAAGCTGTCGGAGACGTAGTAGGCGCCGCCGCCGAAGCTGAAGGACTCGTTGAGGTCATAGGTGGTGAACAGGCTGAAGGTGTGTTCCGGCGTATTGGCCAGCTGGTCGCCCTGGTTGACGCCGTTGTACGCGCCGCGGACCAGCTCGCTGTCCATGTAGGTGTAGCCGCCGAACACCATCCAGGCCGGGGTGACGCGGCCGGTGACGCCGAGCTCCAGGCCCTGGACCATGGTTTCGCCGACCTGGGCGTAGACGCCGTTGGCGATCAGTATCTGGGCGTTTTCGCGGGTCATGTGGAAGATCGCCGCCGAGGCCGACAGGCGCTCCTTGAAGAACGCCCACTTCACGCCGGCTTCGGCCGAGGCGATCTCCTCCGGATCGAGCAGCACGTTGGCCAGGTTGCCCATGCCGTTGCCGGTGCCGGTGTTCTGGTCGCCGCCCTGGATGGTCGGCGGGGTCGAGGAGGTGCCGTACGAGACATAGAGGCTGCCGTTCGTCACCGGCTTGTAGACCAGGCCCACCTGATAGTTGGTGAACTGCCAGTCGCCCTTGCGCGGGGTGATGGTCGTGCCGGTGATCACGCCGGCGGCGCTGGTCGCGCTCACGTCGCGGCCCTTCACCGAGTAGTCGTCGAAACGGACGCCGACATTGAGCAGCCACTTGTCGCCGAACGACATGGTGTCGAAGGCGTAGACGCCGATGGTGTTGGTGTAGTTCACCGACGGGGTCGGGCGGGCGATGATCCCCTGCCAGGGGTCGCTCGGGTTCGGCGCGTAGACGCGGGTGCAGTCGCCGACGCCGGCGGCGGTGGCATTGTTGGTGAAGCCGGTCGGACAGGCCGACCCGGCGGTGGTGTAGATCACGTAGGACGCGTTCTTGTTGGTCTCGCGCGACAGCTCCAGGCCGACGTCGTAGCTGTGCTCGATGCCGCCGGTTTGGAACTTGCCGTAGAAGTCGGTGACGTTGGCGACGGTGAACGTCTCGTTCCAGCGCGACTTGGTGCCGCGCTTCATCCACCACTCGCCGGCCACGAACTGGGCGGCGCCGCCGTCGCCGGGGTTGGTGACCACGTAGTCGTTCAGGGTCTTGCCGACGCGGAAGGCGTTGCGGAAGGTGATCGCCTCGTTGACGTCGTGTTCGGCGATCAGGGTAACGATATCGGCTTCCGTCTTCTGGAAGTCGCGCGCCTTCAGGCCGTAGAAGGCGTCGCGCGGCACGTCGAGCACGCCGCTGGCGTTCGGCCGCGGCGCGGTGGCGCCGCCCAGCTTGGTGTACAGCGGCACGCCGTAGTCGGGCATGTCGTTGCGGGTCAGGTGATAGTAGCTGGCCGTCAGGCGGGTGTCGGTCCCCAGGCCCACGGCGCCGCTGATCGCCGCGCCCCAGGCGTCGAAGTCGACGCTGTCGCGGCCGGGGACGTCGCCCTGGGCGCCCATCAGGTTGAAGCGGACCGCGCTGGTCTCGCCCACCGGCAGGTTGGCGTCGACGACGCCGCGCAGATAGCCGTCGGTGCCGACCGCGGCGCTGGCGGCGATGTTCTCTTCGAGCCGCGGGCGCTTGGTGGTCAGGTTGATCGAGCCGCCGCCCGAGCCGCGGCCGTTATAGGCGCTGTCCGGCCCCTTGATGACCTCGACCTGCTCCAGGTTGAAGACCTCGCGGACCTGGCCGCCGCTATCGCGGATGCCGTCGACGAAGATGTTGTTGCCCGAGGCCTGGCCGCGAATGAAGGGGCGGTCGGCCAGCGGCTGGCCGCCTTCGCCGGCGCCGAAGGTGATCCCCGGCGAGGTGCGCAGCAGGTCGGTCAGCGAGGTGGCGGCGGTCTGGGTGATGACCGCCTGCGGGATCACCGTGACGCTGCGCGGGGTGTCGAGCACCTGGGCGGTGTACTTGGGCGACATCGGGCGCGGGGCCTGGTGGGCCTCGACCTGCACGCCCGAGACCTCGGTGGCGTTGTCCGCGGCTTCGTCGGCGAAGGCCAGTTGCGGGGCCAGGGCCAGGCCGGCGACGCCGGCGACAGCGGCAGGAGTGAGCGCCTTGCGCGCATAGGCGCGAACGCCGTTAGTCCGTCGATTGGTCACCGAATGCCCCTCGGCCGTGTGTGCGAATGATACTGCGAGGCGCTATTAGTTAGGGGCGGGCTCCCTGGCAATGCGAATTATTCGCAAAACGTACAGGTGTGTCGTCGGCGCCGCATTCGGCGCTTGGTCGGTGGTTCGGCGAACTTTGTCGCGCGAGGCTCGCAACCGCCCGCCCATTCGGCTGTTCCACCCACGTGGGTCTCGACAGGAACATCCAGTGACCGAACTCAGCGTCTACCAGATCGTCCGGCCGTACGCCTGGATCGCCGCGGCGGCGTTTGCGGTCGGCTTCGCCGGCTATGTGGCGATCGGCCAGCACCACGACGATCCCTATGGCCGGCTTCCGGTCTCGGCCGTGGTCAGCGCCGCGCCGGCCCAGCCGGCCTGATCGAGGCCAAGGGCAGCGACTCCGTTCGGGCCGGTCCTGGCCCCGTTGTTCGCGGCCCGGGGCTAGCCCTTGGCCACGAACCAGCCGTTGCGGAATCCGGCCTCGGCCTTGCCATAGGCGACGTCCTCGCCCTCCGGAGTCTTCACTTGGCCGCCGGCTGCGGCCAGCACCGCGTGGCCCGCGGCGATGTCCCACTCCATGGTCGGCCCGTGGCGCGGGTAGATGTCGGCCGAGCCCTCGGCGATGCGGCAGAACTTGATCGACGAATCCATCGGCTCGCGCAGGTCGAAGCCGTACTCCTCGGCCAGCTTCTGGGCGGTCTCTTCCTTCATGGTGTGGCTGATCAGGGCGACGGCCGCGCCCTGCGGCCAGGGCCGGGTGCGCACCGCGTGCGGCGCTGCGCCGGCGGTGCGCTTCATCGCCGCACCCGCCCGGGTGAACCAGGTCTCGCCGGTCGCCGGGGCGTTGACCGCGCCCGCCACCGGGCGGCCGTTTTCGATCAGGCCGATGTTGACCGTGAAGTTCGGGTCGCCGCGCACGAACGCCTTGGTGCCGTCCACCGGATCGACGAGGAAAAAGCGCGGGCCGATCGCGTCGGGCGTGCCGAACTCGCTGGCGTCTTCTTCCGAAATCACCGGAATGTCGGGAAAGGCGGCCGACAGTCGCTCCAGGATCAGCGCCTCGCCGCGTCGGTCGGCCTCGGTCACCGGGCTTTCGTCCGCCTTTGAGAAGACGGTCAGTTCGGATTTCCAAAGCGGCAGGATGATGGTCGCGGCTTCCTCGCAGATATCGGCCAGCACTTCGCCGATGTCGCGTCCGCCGCTCATCGGGCGCCTCGCGGGTCGTCGCTCACGAACGTCAGGGCGATCACTTCGCTGTCGATCACCTGTTTACCCGCATGCTCGAAATTCACCGTCACCTTGCGTCCCGCGACCGATTGCACCTGGCCCAGACCCCAGTCCTCGCGGGTCGGGTGCATGACCAGCACGCCGGGCTCGAGGAAGGGATCGGGACCGCCCATGGGCGGTTCCTTAGAGTGCGGCGGCGCGTTTGCCAAAGCGCCAAATCAGGACAAGTTCGCGAGCGTAATGATGGACGGCGTAGACACCCCCCGATCGAACCCCGAAACCGCGCCGGAAGCCAAGGCTCCGCCGCGCACCGCCGAAGTGGCCGCCTACCTGGCCGCGCGGATGTGTCACGACTTCATCAGCCCTGCGAGCGCCATCGTTTCGGGCCTGGATCTGCTGGACGATCCCAGCGCCCAGGACATGAAGGACGACGCGATGAACCTGATCTCGGGTTCAGCGCGCAAGCTGGCCGACCTGCTGTCCTTCACTCGCGTGGCCTTCGGCGCCTCGGCCTCGGCCGAGACCTTCGATCCGCGCGAGCTGGAAAAGCTGGCCCAGGGCGTCTTCAACCACATGCGCGCCACGCTCGACTGGCAGGTCGAGGCGCCGGCCGTGAACAAGCCGGCCGCCCGCGCGCTGATGAACCTGGCCCAGATGGCCGGCGCGGCGCTGCCGATGGGCGGGATCGCCAAGGTCCGGGCCGTGGCCCAGGACGCCACCATCGCCATCGCCGTCGAAGCGGTAGGAGCCCGCGCCCGTCTGCGTCCAGAGGTGCTGGCGGGCCTGCGCGGCGAAGGGCTGGGCGACGGCCTGCACGGCCACTGGGTCCAGGCCTACTACGTCCATCTGTTCATGGGCGACGCGGGCGGCCGGGTGTTCGCCGATGTGGGCGAGGAAAAGGTCACCTTCGTGGCGACGGTTCCGGCCTGACCGGGCTTGTCGCGGCGCCTCGGCGTCCACACCTCAGAGGGCCCAACTGGAGGGCTCTCCTCGATGTTCGACCATCTCTCCGTCGGCGTGCGCGATCTTGGCGCGGCGCGGATGTTCTATGACGCATTCTTCGCGCCGCTCGGCTGCGCCAACGCCTGGGCGGCCGAGCGCGAGCTGGCCTATGGCCCTGGCGGCGAAAGCCGGCTGTTCTGGCTCTATCCGGTAGAGGGCGAGCAGGTCGCCGGCCTGGCGACGCACATCGCCTTCACCGCGCCCACCCGGCTCGCGGTGGACGAGGCTTACGCCGCGGCGCTGGCCGGCGGGGCGACCAGCGTGCGGGCCGCGGGCCTGCACCCGGACATCTCGCCGGACTACTACGGGGCGGTGCTGCTCGATCCCGACGGCAACAAGCTGGAGATCGTCGCCGGGACCATGCACTAGCCGAAAGGCGTCCGGCGAGGCTCGCGCCCCGCCGGTTCGCCGATCAGGCCGCCGCGGCCGAGACTCGTCCCTTCGGATCGGGGCCGTACTTGTTGGGGCCCGGCGTGCCGTCCAGCAGGTAGAAGACGATCAGCACCAGCGCGCCCAGGAACGGGATCAGTCCGATCAGGATCCACCAGCCGCTGCGGTTGGTGTCGTGCAGCCGGCGGATCGACACCGCCAGGCTCGGGATCAGCAGTCCGAGCATGATAAGGCCGTAGATGGCCCAGAGGCCCATCGCCGGTCCGCTCATCGCCGCCAGGCCGACGCTGGGGTCGCTGAGCGCCATCATCGAGCCGCCGACCATCCCGATGAGGACCGAGAACACGATCTCGATTCCGATCAGCAGCAGCCAGAAAAGCCAGAACTCCATCCGGCGCGCGCGGCCGGTAAAATCCGCGTACTTGCGGAGCGGTTGGAACATCAAGTCCATCGTGCCCTCCGAAGCTAAGCTAGGGTGACCCTAGCCTAACTTCGGAAGGTGACAACTCCCGCGCGTGCGGGCGCAGCTCTCGCCTAGTTCGGCGGGAACGGCGCGCGCTGGCCGCCCGCCCAGGCGACTGCGCCGCGGTGCATGACGAAGGTCGGGTGCTCCAGCTGGGTGACGTCGGCCAGCGGGCTCTTGGCCACGGCGATGATGTCCGCGTCCTTGCCGGCTTCCAGGGTGCCGATGCTGGCCGAGCGGCCCAGCAGGTCGGCGGCGTTGACGGTGGCGGCCTTGATCGCCTCGGCCGGGCTCATCCCGACGCTGACCATCAGGGCGAACTCCTTGCCGTTGTCGCCGTGGGCGGAGACGCCGGTGTCGGTGCCGAAGGCGATCTTCACGCCGTTGGCGATGGCCCGCTTGTGGTTGTCCATCGCCGCCTTGGCCGCGATCTCGGCCTTTTCCAGCGAGGCCTTCGAACGGGCGCCGGCGCGGGCCTGGTCGAGGGCGGTCTTCGGGGCCAGCATGGTCGGCACGAAATAGGCGCCGGTCTTCTTGAACAGCGCATCGGTCTGGGCGTTGCCGAAGGTGCCATGCTCGATCGAGTCGACCCCGGCGTTCAGCGCCCCGACCATGCCGTCCGTGCCGTGGGCGTGGGCGGCGACCTTGCGGCCGAACATGTGGGCGGTGTCGACGATCGCCTTCATCTCGTCGTCGAACATCTGGGCGCCGAGCCCGCCGGCGACGTTCGACAGCACCCCGCCGGTGGCGGTGAACTTGATCACGTCGGCGCCCTGGCTGATCTGGGCGCGCACCGCGCGGCGGCAGTCGTCGACGCCGTTGCAGACGTTGTCGCCCTCGCGATGGGCGACCTCGGTCAGGTCGCGGTTGAGGTTGTTGGAGCCGTCGCCGTGGCCGCCGGTGACGGCGATCGGGCGGCCGGCGGCCAGGATCGTCGGGCCGGTCAGCAGGCCCTCGTTGATCCCGTCGCGCAGGGCGGTGACGCTGCGGATGTCGCTGCCGACGTCGCGGATGGTGGTGAAGCCGGCCTCCAGGGTGCGGCGGGCGTTGTCGACGCCGATCACCATCTCATCCTCGAGATCGCGGTTGGCCGCCTGCATGCGCGCCCTGACCTTGTCGTCGTCGCTGAAGATGTGGACGTGGCTGTCGATCAGGCCCGGCAGCACGAACTGGTCGCGCAGGTCGACGACCTTGGCGCCGGCCTCGGGTTCGACGAAGCCGTCGCGGACAGCTTCGATCTTGCCGCCGCGGATGATGATCGTGGAGGGGGGGGGGGGGGGGGGGGGGGGGGGGGGGGGGGGGGGGGGGGGGGGGGGGGGGGGGGGGGGGGGGGGGGGGGGGGGGGGGGGGGGGGGGGGGGGGGGGGGGGGGGGGGGGGGGGGGGGGGGGGGGCGACGAGCGTCTTCATGGACAAACGC